>NZ_JADPJF010000064.1:74664-80486 GCF_023073295.1 Bradyrhizobium sp. 23
AGCGCGCGGTCAGCCAGCTGCTCGATGACGCAATCGTCCGAGAGATTCGCGCGCAGATGCGCCTCGTCCTCGGCCTTGCAGGCGGCGTTGACGACCAGGAAGAGGTGATCGCCGAAATTGGCGACCATCAGATCATCCAGAATCCCGCCCTCGGCATTGGTGAACTGGGCGTAGCGCTGCCGGCCAGGCGCGATCGCCAAAATATCCTGCGGCACCAGCCGTTCCAGCGCGCGGGCGGCGTCCTCGACCTTGCCGGATTTCGGCCGGAGTGCGATCTGGCCCATGTGGGAGACGTCGAACAGGCCGGCTGCGTTGCGGGTATGAAGGTGCTCCTTCAGGACTCCGGCCGGATATTGCACCGGCATGTCATAGCCGGCGAACGGCACCATCTTGCCGCCGAGCGAGACATGCAGGTCGTAAAGCGGGGTGCGTTTCAGGGAGTCTTTGTCGTCACGCGCAAGCATCGGGGGGCCCTCGGCGGTTCCCCGGGAACGATTTCCCGTGGACACCAGTCGAAGCCCCATCTGTCGCTGTGCCTGAGAGTATTATCCCGTCGGCGGACGCTGTCCGAACCTACCCTTTAAAAGGTCTTGGCCCGTCGGCGCCTCTTTCCAGATGCTGTCAAAGCCACGCGGTCCTTTTGCCTGAGAGTTTCCGGGGCGGTTGCTCCTTCGGCGCCGGCTACCAGTGCCGGTCTCTCCCGACGTGGCCGTACGATACAGATAGGTAAAGACCACAGGCCGGCCAAGCCTGTCAACGCGGCATCGGCGGCTTTCCAACGGATTACGCGACTGCGGCAACGCCTTGATCTGGTTGCACAGTTTCTGGACAGCGAAGCTGGCCTTGTCTAAAAGCGCATTGGCCCGCAGATATCAGCCCAAACTTGCGGTTTGGATGGCTGGAAGGCGGGTGCAAGCACACCCGATTGGATGAAAATGAGCGGCGTCAACGAGATCAGGTCGACCTTTCTGAATTTCTTTGCCGAGAACGGCCACGAGATCGTGTCGTCCTCGCCATTGGTGCCGCGCAACGATCCGACGTTGATGTTCACCAATGCCGGCATGGTGCAGTTCAAGAACGTCTTCACCGGCGTCGAGAAGCGGCCCTATCAGCGCGCCACCACCTCGCAGAAATGCGTGCGCGCCGGCGGCAAGCACAATGACCTCGACAATGTCGGCTACACCGCGCGCCATCTCACCTTCTTCGAGATGCTCGGCAACTTCTCCTTCGGCGACTATTTCAAGGAGCGCGCGATCGAGCTGGCCTGGACGCTCATCACGAAGGAATTCGGGCTCAAGAAAGACAAGCTGCTCGTCACGGTCTACCACACCGACGACGAGGCGGCTGGACTGTGGGAGAAGATCGCGGGCTTCTCCGACGACCGCATCATCCGCATCCCGACCTCGGACAATTTCTGGGCGATGGGCGACACCGGCCCGTGCGGGCCGTGCTCGGAGATCTTCATCGATCGCGGCGAGCACATCTGGGGCGGGCCTCCGGGCTCGCCTGAGGAGGATGGCGATCGCTTCCTCGAATTCTGGAATCTCGTCTTCATGCAGTACGAGCAGGTGACGAAGGAGGAGCGCGTGGCGCTGCCGCGTCCCTCGATCGACACCGGCATGGGGCTGGAGCGCATGGCCTGCATCATGCAGGGCGTCGATAGCGTGTTCGAGACCGACCTGTTCCGTCATTTGATCGACGCGACGGCGTCGGCGCTCGGAAGCGGACCGGACGAGAAGACCGTGGCCTCGTTCCGCGTCATCGCCGACCATCTGCGTTCGTCGGCCTTCCTCGTCGCCGACGGCGTGCTGCCCTCGAACGAGGGCCGCGGCTACGTGCTGCGCCGGATCATGCGCCGCGCGATGCGCCATGCGCAGCTGCTCGGTGCGCAAGAGCCGCTGATGCATCGCCTGGTCTGGGCGCTGGTGCGCGAGATGGGCCAAGCCTATCCGGATCTGATGCGCGCGGAAAATTTGATCGAGGAAACGCTGCGGCTGGAAGAAACCCGCTTCCGCAAGACGCTGACGCGCGGCCTCGCCATTCTCGACGAGAAGAGCGCGTCCTTGAAGAAGGGCGACATGTTCGACGGCGACGTCGCCTTCACGCTGTACGACACTTACGGCTTCCCGCTCGATTTGACGCAGGACGCGCTGAAGTCGCGCGGCATCAGCGTCGACCAGGCCTCCTTCACCGATGCGATGGAGCGTCAGAAGGCCAAGGCGCGCGAATCCTGGAAGGGGTCTGGCGAGGCGGCTTCCGAATCGATCTGGTTCCCGCTGCGTGAGAAGCTGGGCGCAACCGAATTCCTGGGCTACGAGACCGAGAGCGCTGAAGGCGTGGTCACTGCGCTGGTCAAGGACAGCAAGGAAGCCACGAGCCTCAAGGCCGGCGAGCTAGGGGCGATCGTGCTGAACCAGACGCCTTTCTACGCGGAGTCCGGCGGCCAGGTCGGTGACACCGGCGTATTGACCGGCGAGGGCGGCATCAAGTTCCGCGTCACCGACACTCAGAAGAAGCTCGGTGATTTCTTCGTTCACGTCGGCACATTGGAGAGCGGCGAGCTGAAGCTCGGCACCGCGCTGCAGCTCGAAGTGGATCACGGCAGGCGCTTTTCGATCCGCGCGCATCATTCGGCGACCCATCTCATCCACGAGGCGCTGCGCCAGGTGCTCGGCGACCACATCGCCCAGCGCGGCTCGATGGTCGCGCCGGATCGTTTACGTTTTGACTTCGTGCATCCGAAGCCGATCACGGCGGAAGAGCTCGCGCGCGTCGAGGACATCGCCAACGAGGTGGTGCTGGAGAATGACGAAGTCTCGACCCGCGTCATGGGCGTGGACGAGGCCCGTGAGGCCGGCGCACGCGCCCTGTTCGGCGAGAAATATGGCGACGAGGTTCGCGTCGTCTCGATGGGCCGGACCGCGCGCGAGCGCGGCGCCAACGCTCTCGGCTGGTCGGTCGAACTTTGCGGCGGCACGCATGTCAGGCGGACCGGCGACATCGGGCTGATCACGCTGACGGGCGAGAGCGCGGTCGCCTCCGGCGTGCGCCGCATCGAGGCTTTAACCGGCAACTACGCGCGAAAACACGCCAACGACACCATGGCGCTAGCGAAGACCGCGGCCCACGAGCTGCGCACCTCGATCGACGACGTCCCGGCGCGCATTGCCGCTCTGATGGAGGAGCGCAAGAAGCTCGAGCGCGAACTCTCCGACGCCCGCAAGAAGCTGGCGATGGGCGGCGGTGCAGCTTCGAGCAACGGCGCGGCCTCAGGTGTGCGCGAAGTCGGCGACGTCAAGCTGATGGCGCGCGCGGTCGAGGGCATCGAGATGAAGGATCTCAAGAGCCTTGCCGACGACGGCAAGAAGCAGATCGGCTCCGGCGTCGTCGCTATCGTCGGCGTCACCGAGGATGGCAAGGCCGGCGTCGTGGTCGGCGTCACCGCGGACCTCACTTCGCGTTTCAATGCGGTCAATCTGGTGAAGGTCGCCTCCGAAGCGCTCGGCGGCAAGGGCGGCGGCGGGCGGCCCGACATGGCGCAGGCCGGCGGCCCTGATGGCG
The DNA here is from genome assembly GCF_023073295.1 of Bradyrhizobium sp. 23. Lineage (NCBI taxonomy): Bacteria > Pseudomonadati > Pseudomonadota > Alphaproteobacteria > Hyphomicrobiales > Nitrobacteraceae > Bradyrhizobium > Bradyrhizobium sp. 23. The sequence goes on from NZ_JADPJF010000064.1 coordinate 78,226, forward strand.
AAAATGCTGCCGCGGCGCTCACGGCGATCGAAAAAGCCATGGCTGAACAAAAATCGGCCGGCGCGTAGGCAGGTGCGCCCCGTTCCGCGAGGAATTGGGCTTCGCGATCCCAATCTGAGGGATCGCCTCTACGAATTGCTGGAGCATGATCCGCTGGCCTACTCGGTCGGGTCGCGCTTCATCCAGCTGATCATCGGCGTCATCGTGCTCGATGTCGCCGCGATGATCCTTGCCTCGGTGCCGGAGCTGGACGCGCAATTCGGCGCGCTGTTTTCGGCGATCACCATCCTGTCCGTGATCGTGTTCGCGCTGGAATATGCGGCGCGGCTGTGGACCGTGGCGGGCCATACCCAGCGCGCAGCGTCCGCGCTGTCCGACCGGCTCAGCTATGTCTTCTCCGCACTCGGCATCATCGATCTGCTCGCGTTCCTGCCGGCTGCGATCGTGCTGGCCACGGGCCGGCATGCGACGCTGGCAGCGCTCGGCGTGCTGCCGTTCTTCAAGCTGGTGCGCTACTCGCCGGCGATGCGGTCGCTGCTCGCGGCCGTGCACGCGGTGCGGCGGGCGCTGATCGGCTGCATCGTCATCCTGATCGGCGCGGTGCTGACGTTTGCCTCGCTGCTCTATGCCATCGAGCGCGACGTGCAGCCGGACAAGCTCGGAACCATTCCGCAGGCGATGTGGTGGGCGATCGTGACGCTTGGCACCGTCGGTTACGGCGACGTCGTGCCGGTGACGGCGCTCGGAAAGTTCATCTCCGTCTTCACCATCATCAGCGGCTTTGCCATGATCGCGCTGCCGGTCGCGATCATCTCGACGGCCTTTGCGGAAGAGGTGAAGCGGCGCGACTTCGTGGTCACCTGGGGCATGCTGGCGCGGGTGCCGCTGTTCTCGCATCTCAGCGCATCCGAGATCGCCGACATCATGCGGCTGCTGCGGGCGCGCACGATCGAGCAGGGCGAGATCCTGGTGCGGCGGGGCGATGCGGCTTCGTCGATGTATTTCATCACCGCCGGCGAGGTCGAGATCGCGCTGCCGAACCAGCAGGTGCGGCTCGCGGATGGCACATTCTTCGGCGAGATCGCGCTGCTGCATAAGACAAAACGCAGCGGCACGGTGACGGCGACACGCAAGAGCCGGCTGCTGGTGCTCGACGCCCAGGACTTTCACGCCTTGATCGAACGCATGCCGACGCTCGCCGCGCACGTCCACAAGACGGCAAAGGCGCGGCTGGAGGGCAGCGGCGACCTTGCAGTGGCGGAGCTGGCGCAGGTGGAGCGCGACGGCACCGACCGCTGAGGGCTCAGCCCTTCTTCAGGAAGACGTAGTCGGCCGAATAGGGCGCGCTCTTGAAGTCGCCGGCCTTGTCGCACGCGCCGTCGAGCTTGCCGCCATGGGTGTTGATGCGCTGAACCGTGGTAACGGGCGTGAGGACGCCGCTGCCGCGGTGGGCGGTCACTTCCAGCTTCAGCCAGGGAATGTCGGCGGCAGTGGTACCCGGCGCATTGCCGGCGGCCTTGGCGGCCACGGCGCTGCCGTCGGCATGCTCCCAGTTCGGTCCGGCATAGTGCCGGCCGATCGTCTTGCCCTCGGCGAGCAGGGTGGCGATCGGTTCACAAAAAGCCCAGGCGAGCTTGCCGTCGGTGCCGGCCTTGCATTCATAGACCTGCGCGCCCTCGGCGTGGACGCTGAGCACGATGCTCTCGCCGGGCGCGGCGATGGCGTCGGGAAGCGGGTCGGCGGCCACAGCCGGTCCAGCGAGCAGCAACAGGCAGGGGACGGCAAGCTTGATCGACATGGTCGCATCTCCGCGCAAAGGTCCAAATAAGCGAACGGGCCGCGTTTGCGACGCGGCCCGTGATGATGTCCGGCCCAGTCGGGCGAAATTGCGGACGGCTTACGCCGCCAGCGCCTTGCCGAGGTTCTCGGCGACCTTGTCGAGGAAGCCGGTTGTCGAGAGCCAGCGCTGGTCGGCGCCGACCAGGAGCGCGAGGTCCTTGGTCATGTAGCCTTCCTCGACAGTGTCGACGCAGACCTTCTCCAGGGTGTTGGCGAACTTGGCGAGCTCGGCATTGTTGTCGAGCTTGGCGCGGTGCGACAGGCCACGGGTCCAGGCGAAGATCGATGCGATCGAGTTGGTCGAGGTCTCCTTGCCCTTCTGATGCTCGCGGTAGTGGCGGGTCACCGTGCCGTGGGCGGCTTCGGCTTCTACCGTCTTGCCGTCGGGGGTGAGGAGAACCGAGGTCATCAGGCCGAGCGAG
>NZ_JADPJF010000064.1:80549-82848 GCF_023073295.1 Bradyrhizobium sp. 23
CCGTAGCCCTGCGCCACCGTGTCGGACTGCACGTCGCCGTCGTAGTTCTTGCAGGCCCAGACATAACCGCCGGACCATTTCAGCGCGGAGGCGACCATGTCGTCGATCAGGCGGTGCTCGTAGGTCAGGCCCTTGGCGTCGAATTCCTTCTTGAACTCGCGCTCGTAGATGTCCTGGAAGATGTCCTTGAACCGACCGTCATAGACCTTCATGATCGTGTTCTTGGTCGAGAGATAGACCGGGTAGTTACGCAGCAGGCCGTAATTCAACGATGCGCGGGCGAAGTCGATGATGGAATCGTCGAGATTGTACATCTGCATCGCGACGCCGGCGCCGGGGGTCTTGAACACTTCCTTCTCGATGACGGTGCCGTCCTCGCCGACGAACTTCATCGTCAGCGTACCCTTGCCCGGGAACTTGATGTCGGTGGCGCGATACTGGTCGCCATAGGCGTGGCGGCCGATGATGATCGGCTTGGTCCAGCCGGGAACCAGGCGCGGCACGTTCTTGCAGATGATCGGCTCGCGGAAGATCACGCCGCCGAGGATGTTGCGGATGGTGCCGTTCGGCGACTTCCACATCTGCTTGAGGTTGAACTCCTTCACCCGGGCTTCGTCCGGGGTGATCGTGGCGCACTTGACGCCGACGCCGACCTTCTTGATCGCCTCGGCGGCGTCGATCGTGACCTGATCGTTGGTGTGGTCGCGGTACTCCATTCCCAGGTCGAAATATTGCAGCTCGACATCCAGGAACGGGTTGATCAGCTTGTCCTTGATGTACTGCCAGATGATCCGGGTCATCTCGTCGCCATCGAGTTCGACGACGGGGTTGGACACCTTGATTTTTGCCATGATCGGGGAAGCCTCTTGGGAACGGCGCTTGTGGCGCGCCACGGGAATATCCGCCGCCTCTTAGCACCGGGACGCGGCCGGCGAAAGCCAAGGGATTATGCACTTTTAGCTCATCCAGCCTCCGCAGATGGGGGGCGGGAGCAGCCCTGCCGCGGGGACCGGGCTGAGGTTTCAGGCGAGATTCAAAAGTCGAATCCAACCCGTTATTTCCCTTGAGAATTTCGTCAGGACAGGCAAACGACAGGCGAACGGGCGCCGGCCCAAGACCGAGGTCAGACCAGGTCAGGACCGGCCTTGAATCAATTCATGAAGAGCGCCTGTCCAAGACCTTGAGAACCAGTGTGAAAGCGAAGCGAGATGTCCGGGACTGACAAGAGCAAAGCGGGCCTTTCTCTCGACGGTCCCATCGTGATCCTGGTCGAGCCGCAGCTGGGCGAAAACATCGGCATGGCCGCGCGCGCCATGGGCAATTTCGCGCTGAGCCGATTGCGCATCGTCAACCCTCGCGACGGCTGGCCCAACATCGCCGCCCAGCGCGCCGCCGCCGGGGCCGACTATATTCTGGACAAGGTCGAATTGTTTGACACGGTCGGTGAGGCCGTCGCCGACCTCGACCTGCTGTTCGCCACCACCGCGCGTCCCCACGACCAGGCCAAGCCGGTGGTGGGACCGGAAGCCGCAGCTAGCGAGATTTCCGGGCACGCCGCCGCCGGCGGCAAGGCCGGTATCCTGTTCGGCCGGGAGCGCTGGGGCCTGACCAATGAGGAGGTCGGGCTCGCCAACCGCATCATTACGTTCCCGGTCAATCCGGGCTTTGCCTCGCTCAACCTCGCCCAAGCGGTGCTGCTGGTCGGCTACGAATGGTTCAAGCGGGCGACCTCCGGCGAGCTGCCGCACGCCATGCCGGAGCGCTCCGAGCGCGCCTCGCAGCACCAGATGCAGGCCTTCTTCGACAATCTCATCCGCGAACTCGACCGGGTCGAATTTCTGCGCCCGGCCGAGAAGCGCGACACCATGCTGGTGAACCTGCGCAACATCTTCACCCGGATGGAGCCGACCAAACAGGACATGCACACCCTGCACGGCGTGGTGATGGCGATCGCGGAGGGACGGAAAGGACCGGCCAAGGGCGGCGTGCTCGACGGCGAGCAGGCAACGCGCCTGCGCGCGCTGTTGGCCGAGCACGGGCAGGGTGGCGGCGTGCCCGACAGCGGCTCCACCGTGCGCGGCCTCGCCCGTCTGCTCCGCCGCAACCCAACCGATGCCGAGCGGCTGCTTTGGCAGGCCCTTACACGCGACCGCCGCTTCGCAGGCCAGTTCAAGCGCCAGACTCCTGTGGGGCGGCATATCCCGGACTTCGTCTCGTTCCCGCACCGGATCGCGATCGAACTGGTGAACACGGGCGAGAATGAGACGATCGTCGCGGATCGCGCGTCGCGGCGGGCGTG
>NZ_JADPJF010000064.1:82926-96249 GCF_023073295.1 Bradyrhizobium sp. 23
AGGCGCGCGATTATCGCGTGATCGAGATGCGGGCTGCGGACGTGGAGCGGGATCTCGAGGCGGAGCTGGTACGGTTGCAGGGGATGATCGAGCAGAGCGTGTAGATTTCGTCGGGAAGCAGAGCGAATGGTCGCTGTCGCTCACCTTGGCCGATCAGGGCCGGTTCAGCGCTGGAAGACCACCTTGCCGCCGACCAGGGTTAGGTCCACCTTGATGTCCTTGATCTGCTCCTCCGGCACGGCCGCGTAGTCAGCAGAGAGCACCACGATGTCCGCCAGCTTTCCGGGCTCAATGGTCCCTTTGCGCGCTTCATCGAACGTATAACGCGAAGCCGCGCTGCTGTAGAGCCGGAGGGCCTGCTCGCGCGTGATGGTTTCTGCCGAGCCGTAGACGTTTCCGTTGGGGTCCTTCCTGGTGACCATGATGTACATGTTGAGGAAGGGGTTGATCGGGTTGACCGGAAAATCCGTCCCGGCGCCGAGGCTGTTGAGCCCCATTTTTTCGATCAACGTCCTAGTCGGCACGGCGCGGTCGGCGGTTGCTTTCCCGAGAAATCGTTCGACGGTCGCTGCCTTATCCCACATGAAAACGTTCTGGAAATCTATGCGGACTCCCAGTCTTTGCGCACGCTCCATCTGTTCTGGCCGGATCAGGCTGGCGTGGATGAGGACGAAGCGACGGTCGCGGATCGATTTTTCTTTATCCGCTGCCTCGAAGGCATCGAGCACCTGGTCAATACCCAGATCGCCCACCACGTGGACACCGACACGCCAGTCATAACGGTTGCAGACGGAGATGAGTTGCTTCAGCCGCTCGGGAGTCTGCTGCGTGATGCCGTGATAGTTGTCGTGTGAATCGGGATACACGTCACGCATGAGCGCTGTCTTCAGCGTCATGCCGCCGTCGTAAAAGATCTTGATGCCCGCGAACTTGAGCCAATCGTCGCCGAAGCCTGATGAGGCCCCATTGCCTGACATGATCGCTTCCCATGCCGTCACATCGGCTGGGGGCTCCGGTCGAAACATCACGCCGGTGCGCAAAGTGGCTTTCCCGGCTGCGACAAGCTTCTGCAGCGTGCGGACATCGCGCGGCTCTGTTGCGCCTTCGATCACACTGGTGATGCCGAAGCTGTTCAGCACACCTTCGGCGATGGTGAATTGCCGCATTTCGTCGTCTTCTGTCCAGGGTGGTACGGCCTTCTCGACCCGATCGATCGCCGTCTCCACGAGCACGCCGGTCAATTCACCGGCTGCGTCGCGTTCAAACTTTCCACCACTCGGATCCGAGGTGGTCTTGTCGACACCGACCACTTGTAGAGCCATGGTGTTCGCCATCGAGAAATGCCCGACGGTGCGAAGATAGACCGGGTTGTTCGGAGCAACGCTATCGATCTCCTGCCTCGTGAGATAGCGCTTCTCGGCCAATTGCGAGGGCGGGTGCCACGCGCCACCTACAATCCACTCACCCGGCTTCTTCTTGGTGACGAACGATTTGATGGCCTCGAGCGCGTCCGCAACGGTCTTGGCTCGGCCCAGGGTTACGACATAGTCGCCCAGACCAGCGGCCTTGAAGTGAGCGTGTGTATCGATCAATCCGGGGATGACGGTCTTGCCAGACACATCGAGCACGCGGGTCCGGGCGCCTGCAAGCGCCTTGATCGAAGCACTGGTTCCGGTCGCGATGATCTTTCCATCCGCGACGGCGACTGCCTCCGTGACGATCGATCGGTCGTCTAAGGTCAGAACCTTGCCATTAACGAGGACCAGGTCAGGCGCATTAAGCTCCGGCTGCTGTGCCTCGGCATTTGCGACGCCAGCGATGAACATGCCCGTAGCAAGGATTGCAAATGCCTTTAACTTGCGGACCATCGCGTACCCTCTTGGATCTTTTTTGCTTGGCGACAACTGCAAGAATATCTTTGATTAAACGTGGGTTCAACGCTTCTCGAGGCTTGGCAGCGTCGCACGGTGGCTAAAGTGGAGTGCTCCCGTGGTTAGCTGGAAAGCTGGCCCTCCTGGTACCGGGCACCCATGTCCCCTCTACGAAGGACGTCCGAGCTGCACTTCGCGCTGGACCGCAATCCATGTCGCTCGCGCCACCGCCAGCAATCTCCCGGCTTCATCGTGAAGCGCAGCTTCGGCCGCGCGTTTGCGGCCGTCGCGGCCGATGGGCCAGGCCGTGATGATGCAGCGTTCTCCCGGGCGCGGGCGGGCTTCGATCCGTGCTGACATTCGCCCCAGCAGCAGCGGTGCCTTGTCGAAGCCGCCGCTCTGTGGATCGCAATTGCAGGCAAAACCGGTGGGGCAGTCGAGCGCCGACCAGAGGAATTCCGGCGCGACGAGGCCGTCGTCGGCGGCGAGATTCTGATCCGGCGTCCAGCTCGCCGCGAGAACGGCGTTGTGACCGCGGAGCGCGCCGGCAAAAATGCGCAAGCCGTCGCCTTTCGCCCTTGCCGGACCGCACACGAAACATGTCGGCAATGGATGCTCGTGCGGCTTGACCGGCGTCAGCAATTCGGCGGCGCAGGCGTCCTCGAAGCTGGCTGTCTCCAGTCGCGAAAGCTCCACGCTTGCCGGCTGCCCGGTCGCGACGATCTTGTTGCCGTCGCGAAGCTCCCATGTGCCGTCGTCGGTTGCGACCGCATCGAGCGGAGTGTCCAGCGGCGGCGGCGCGCGCAGCGTTATCTCCGCGGCGCCGGGAATGTGGCGGGCGAGCCGGCCGCAGACATAGCCGCCGTTGCCGGAGTTCGGAGGACCGCAAAAGCGTTTGTCGATGATGATCTGTGTCATCGGTTTTGTTCTCTCTTTCCGGCTCACCTTACCTGATCTTGAGGACAATTCGCCCCTGAACCGTTCGGTTGGCCACGGCGCGCATGGCTTCTCCGGCCTCCTCCAAACGAAGGACGCGATCGATGTGCGGACGGATTTTTCCCTCGGCCAGCAATTGCATCAGCGTGGCGTTCATACGCGCGGCATCAGCTGAGAATTTCTCCGCCCAGGCGCCGACGAAGACGCCGAGGATGGAATAGTTCTTGAGCAGCGGCAGGTTCATCGGGAGCTGGGGAATTTCGCCGCTGGTGAAGCCGATCGGCATCAGCCGTCCGCCCCATTTCATCGACCGCGCCATCTGCTCGAAAATCGCGCCGCCGATCGTGTCGAAGCCGATGTCGATGCCTTCTCCTGACGTGATCGACTTGATGCGGTCGCGCAGATCCTCGCTACTATAGTTGACGATTTCGCCAGCCCCATAATTGCGGACGAGGGCACCCTTGTCATCGGAGCCGATACCGGCGACGACGTGCAGGCCCAGGTGGCGGCCAAGGTCGACCGCGGCAAGGCCGACTCCGCCGGCGGCACCGGTGACGAACAGCGTTTCGCCGCGCTGCGCCCTGGCCCGCTCGACCAGCGCATAATAGGCCGTGCCGTAATTGTGCAGGACCGTCGCCGCTGCCTCGAACGCGACGCCTTCCGGCAGAAGCACGCACTTTGAGTCCTTCGCTATCATCCGTTCGGCGTAGCCGCCGGTCCAGGCGCTGCACGCCACGCGGTCACCAGGCGCGAATCCCGTGACCTTGTCGCCGACCGCGACGACGACACCGGATGCTTCCGTGCCGGGCACGAAGGGCGTCGGCGGCCGCATCTGATAGAGACCCGAGACCACCAACTGGTCCATGAAACTGACGGAGGCCGCATGGACGTCGATCAGGATCTCGTCGCCGGAGGGCTTCGGCTCGTCGATTTCACTAAGGCGCAAATCGGCGGGGCCAGTGAATGAGCTGCATAGAATTGCTCTCATCGTGTCGCTCCAACGGATTGTCTGCATTCGGCAGGTTTGCGTAACGGCGTCGCATATCCCGCGACAAGCTTGACGAAATCTGCCTGTCGCGCTGCACCGGTCTTTTCAAACAGGCGCCGGACATGCGTCTTGATCGTCGTATTGGCGACGCCGAGTGCCGCCGCCACTTCGGGAACGCCGCCGCGTTCGACGATCGCGAGCATCACACGCAACTCGGTCGGCGTCAGTTTGAATGCCTTGCCGATCACTTCGGAACGAGACGGTAGCATCAGCGCCGCCCTGCGGACGAACAGCGCGGCGACGGCGCTGTAGGCGACACCCCCACGTCGGCGCGCGCCGGAAGTTAACGGCAGAGCATGGGCGACGTGGCGCTTCCCATCCCGCCCGATCATCGGCAGCGCGATCCCGTCGGCGCCGAGGAACGCGTTTTCCTGCCCGGCGGCGGCGAAAAAATGCTGCAGGGTCCGGTTGACCGTCGGATCGCAAGCCGCGAGGTGCCCGCGGATTTCGTGCAGGATGTCGCGCGCTTCGATCATGTCCTGCCCGGCAGTATTGGCGTGAATGAGACGCGCCTCCGCGTCAACGAGACAAAGACCGACGTCAAGCCCATCCAGCGTATCGGCAAACGTGGCGGCCTCCGCCGACATCCGGGGAATAGCTGATATTGTATTCATTGCGACGCTCCAGCAGGCCGAGGCGGCTGGCGATCTTCCGTCCGACGACCGAAAAGACGCGGCAGCAGCATGGGAACGCGCCGGCGATAGTCATGGTAGGTCGCGCCGAACTCGGCGATCAGGTCGCGCTCCTCGAACTGAAGCGCGGCCAGGATGTAGGCGGTGTTTGCGAGCGCAAACAGAAGGTGGCCAACAGTCATCTCGGGCGTGGCCCAGAACGCGAGCAGAAAGCCGAGCATGATGGGATGGCGCACGATCTTGTAGAGCAGCGGCGTCCTGAACGATTGACCTGGTATCTCGCTCCCGCGGAACGCGACGAAGGCCTGGCGGAGGCCGAACAGATCGAAATGATCGATCATGTGGGTCGAGGCGAACGCGATGAGCCAGCCCAGCCAATGCACGCCGATCAGCAACCAGGCCACCATTCCGCTCGCCTCCCAGATCGGCGTCGGGATCGGACGCCACTGCCAGAACAGCAGCAACAAGATCAGGCTGGAGAGCAGCACATAGGTGCTGCGCTGGCAGGCGAGGGGAAGGAATTTGGCCGACCATCGTTTGAAGGCCGGGCGCGCCATGACGCTGTGCTGGATCGCAAACAGGCTCATCAGCAGCAGGTTGACGACGATGGTGAAGCTCAGGTCCGTGGGGTTGCCGACATCGATCGACTTATCGATCGACATATCGATCGACTTGGGCACGACATAATTGCCGACGAAACCGAGCGCATAGAGAAATGAGACCGTGAAGATCACGTAGCTCACGATGGCGTAGAGCAGGATCAGGAGGCGCGAGATCATGTTTTTTCCTATTGTGCCTGATGCAGCCGTGCCGCATGGAGGAGCCTGAATTGCTCGCCCGCGAGCAGGCTCGATCTGCCCCGACTGCTATTGCTGGACCGTCCCCTGTGCGTCCCCCGGGGGCGCCGCAAGGGGAGGGAGGACTTTCATGACGGCTTTCTCGCTGGGGACATTCGGGTTCCCTGAGGTCCACGCCGACGGCCGCCCGATCAAGTTGGCCTTGCGCAAGGGCCTGGCGCTGCTGGTCTATCTCGCGGAGGCCAAGGGCGCTGTGGCCCGCGAAATCGTGGCGACGCTGCTGTGGCCTGAAACTGACCGCGAGACCGGCCTTGCGCGGTTGCGGCGGCTGCTTCACCGAATCGAGCTGACGCTCGGTCAGCAGGTGTTCGAGACCGACCGCACCAGTCTGCGATGGTCTCCGGCAGTCGCGCTGCAGGTCGATGCACATATTTTCGAGAGCGCCTGCGATCGCGGTGACTTTGACGAAGCCTGCCAGATTTATCGCGGAGATTTCCTCGCAGGCTTCTCCCCGGAGGACTGTCCGGAATTCGACGATTGGGCGTTCTTCCGCCGCGAGGCGCTGCGGGGACGGCTGATGCACGCGCTGGAGCGTCTGGTGCAGGACAAGACCGCTGCCGGAGACTACTTCGCCGCGACCGCGCATGCGACCCGTCTGGCCGAGCTCGATCCTTTGAGCGAGGTCTATGGCCGGCATCTGATCCGCAGCCTGCTGCTGGCGGGCGACCGCAGCGCGGCAGAGCGGCACCATGCGGCACTGACGCGGCGGCTGCGTGACGAGCTTGGTGTTACGCCGGAAGCCGAGACCGCGGCGTTGATGAGTCCTGCGGCGGCACACTCTGTACCAGCGACGCGCTACGTCAAGGGCGCCGGTGTGCATCTGGCGTATCAGACCTATGGCAGCGGTCCGCTCGACATCCTGGTCATGCCCGGCTTCGTATCGCATGTGGAACGCGCCTGGGAGCATCCGGCGAGCCGAACCTTTCTGGCCTCACTGACGAAGCTGGGGCGTCTGATCGTGTTCGATCGTCGCGGGATCGGGTTGTCCGACCGGGTTGGGTCGGCGCCTGATATCGACGTCACCGCGGAGGATATCGGCACCGTGCTGCGCGCCGCGGATGCGCGCCGCGTCGTGCTGTTCGGCGCATCCGAGTGCGGGCCGGCCTGCATCAAATTCGCCGTCGACGAGCCGCGTCTCGTGGCCGGACTCATCCTGTTCGGTGCATTGGCCAAGGGCTGCTGGTCGCAGGACTATCCGCACGCGTTGCGCGCCAGCCAGTACGACGCCTGGAGCAAGCACCTCATCGCGCAATGGGGAGGTCCGGTGGGGATTGAGACCTTCGCACCCAGCCTTGCCGGCGATCCCCAGGCCCGCGCATGGTGGGCGGGGCTATTGCGCGCGGCCTCCAGTCCCGGCGGCATCTCGGCCGTGCTCGAGGCGTTTCGCGACGCCGACGTGCGGCAGCTTTTGCCGCAAATTGCCATGCCGACATTGGTGTTGCATCGTCGGGACGACAAGGCCGTACGGATCGCGGCCGGCCGCGATGTGGCGAGCCGGATCAAAGGTGCGCAATTCGTCGAGCTCGACGGCAACGATCACTGGTTCTTCGCGGGCGATCAGCAGCCGGTGCTCGATGCGATCAGGGGATTTACGGAAGCATTGCCGAGGCGATGAGGCGAGGCACGTAAATCCGTAGCCCCGGTCATTGGCACGTTTCGTGCCTGCCAAAGTGGCACAAAAAAGCGTCGCGTCTATCCGCTGCCTCGAGGAAATGAGCCGGCGCGACATAGTCTTAGCCAAGGAGACCCTGACATGAAACGCGAAGACCTCACCGAGAAGCTGCTCGACATCAAGCGCGAGAAGGGCTGGAGCTGGAAATATATCTGCGAGAAGATCGGCGGCTATTCCGAGGTGCTGATAACAGGCGCGATCCTCGGCCAGATGAAACTGACGAAGCCGCAGGCGGCCAACGCCGGCGAACTGTTCGGCCTGTCGAAGGCGGAGACCGCCATGCTGAACGAGGTGCCGATGCGCGGCACCGGCACGCCGATGCCGCCGACCGACCCGCTGATCTACCGCTTCTACGAGATGGTGATGGTCAACGGCCCGGCCTGGAAGGCGCTGATCGAGGAGGAGTTCGGCGACGGCATCATGTCGGCGATCGACTTCGACATGGCGATCGAGCGCGTGGCGAATCCGAAGGGCGACCGCGTCAAGTTCACGATGAGCGGCAAATTCCTGCCGTACAAATATTACGGCGCCAGCGGCAACGTGCCGGAATATGGGTTCAAGGAGGGATAGCTGGTTGGCATTCCGGGGGCGCGTCGCAGACGTGGCCCCGGAATGATGCTTCGCCTTATTTCCCGGCCTTCACCTCGGCCGCCGCCACCGCGATCAGCTCGTTCATCTTGGCGCGAATTGCCTGTTCGGTGACGGCCACGTTCTTGGCGGCGAAATCGGCCATGACCTTGCGCAGGACGTCGGCGTCACCGGCTTCCTCGAAATCGGCCGCGACCACCTCCTTGGCATAGGCCGTGGCGGCATCACCCGTGATGCCGAGCTTTTCGGCCGCCCACAGCCCGAGCAGCCGGTTGCGGCGGGCTTCCGCCTTGAATTTCTGCTCCTCGTCGAGGGCAAACTTCTTCTCGAAGCCTTCCTCGCGCTTGTCCAACGTGCTCATGCCTTTTCCAATTCCCTGCTGACTGGACCCGGCTGGCCCTCGTTGCGAGAGCCCCGGTGCATGCCTAGATAGGGGGCAGGAATCGGCAAAACAACGAGCCGTTAAGCCGCAGGCAAGGCGGTATAAGTTTGATGCCGGACGGCCGGATCGATTGTGCTGGGACAGCCAATCGGATAGGTTGCCTCAGGCTGGGTTCCCGTTCTGTTTTCTAGGGGTTCCGGGCCGTTCACGGCAGCTCCGCTGTGGGTCGTAGTCTCGTCAACCGGAGCACACCAAATACATGGATTTCAACAAAACACGGTACATCCCCATGAGCCGTCGGCGTCGCATTTATGAAGGCAAGGCAAAGGTTCTTTACGAAGGCCCGGAGCCCGGTACCCTGATCCAGCACTTCAAGGATGACGCCACCGCGTTCAATGCGAAAAAGCATCAGGTGATCGAGGGCAAGGGTGTCCTCAACAACCGGATCTCGGAGTACCTGTTTCAGCACCTCAACGACATCGGGGTGCCGACCCATTTCATCCGCCGCCTCAATATGCGCGAGCAATTGATCCGCGAAGTCGAGATCGTGCCGCTGGAAGTGGTGGTGCGGAACGTTGCCGCCGGCTCGCTGTCGCAGCGCCTCGGCATCGAGGAGGGCACGCAGCTGCCCCGCTCGATCATCGAGTTCTACTACAAGAACGACCAGCTCAACGATCCCATGGTGTCGGAAGAGCACATCACCGCTTTCGGGTGGGCGACACCGCAGGAGATCGACGACATCATGGCACTTGCCATCCGTGTCAACGACTTCCTCACCGGTCTCTTCCTCGGCATCGGCATCCGCCTCGTCGACTTCAAGATGGAGTGCGGCCGGCTGTTCGAGAACGAGATGATGCGGATCATCGTCGCCGACGAGATCTCGCCGGATAGCTGCCGCCTGTGGGACATCAAGTCGAACGAGAAGCTCGACAAGGACCGTTTCCGCAGGGATCTCGGTGGGCTGCTCGAGGCATATACCGAAGTCGCCAAGCGTCTTGGCATCCTCATGGAGAACGAGCGTCCGGCGGGCTCAGGCCCGGTGCTGGTGAAGAGCTAAGAGGGATCTGACGTGAAGGCACGTGTTACCGTGACGTTGAAAACGGGCATCCTCGATCCGCAGGGCAAGGCGATCGAGGGTGCGTTGAAGTCGCTCGGCGTCGACGGCGTCGCCAGCGTCCGGCAGGGCAAGGTGTTCGACATCGAGCTCGCGGGCACGGACAAGGCGAAGGCGGAGGCGGCGTTGAAGGATGCCGCCGACAAGCTGCTGGCGAATACCGTGATCGAGAACTACCGGGTCGAGCTGATCGGGTGAACGGGATGGCTCACAGCCATCCGACCCGACGAAAACGCCAATACAGCGCGCCGCACGCCGTCAGCATCACGCCGAGCAGCGTGTAATAGCCGTACTCCCAGTCCAGCTCCGGCATGTGCTTGAAGTTCATGCCGTAGATGCCGGCAAGCGCGGTCGGGATCGCGATGATCGCGAGCCAGGAGGCAAGTTTCTTGGAGACCGCCGTCTCCTGGGCCTGGCCGACCAGCAGGCTCGCTTCGAAGGCGAAGGCCAGCACCTCGCGCATGGAATCGATCCGCTCCTGGATGTTGCGGACGTGGTCGGTGACGTCGCGGAACAGCGGCTGCATCGTCGCGCGCACCATCGCAAGCTCGTCGTGCTCCAGACGGCGGCAGACCTCCACCAGCGGCCCGATCGCGGTCCTGAGCCGCAAGAGGTCGCGGCGCAGCATATAGAGCCGCTCGATCTGCGCCTTGCTGATCGCCTTGGAGAGCACGTCATCCTCGATGCTCTCGACCTCTTCGTGAATGCTCTCGAGCACGGGCGAGTAGTTGTCGACGATGAAATCGAGGATGGCGTAGAGGATGTAGTCCTCGCCGCGCGCGAGCGCTCGCGGGCAGCTTTCGCAACGTTCGCGCACCGGCGTGTAGGATGTCGACGCGCCGTGGCGCACCGAGACCAGATAGCCTTCGCCAACGAAGATGTGCGTCTCGCCGAAGGCGATCCGGCCCTCGATCAGTTGCGCGGTTCGCGCCACGATGAACAGGGCCTCGCCATATTGCTCGATCTTCGGTCTCTGATGGGCGTGGTTGGCGTCCTCGATGGCAAGCTCGTGCAGGTCGAACTGCTTCTGCACCGCGCTGAGCAGCGCCATGTCGGGCTCGTGCAGCCCGATCCAGACCACGTGGCCGGGCTTCGCCCGCCAGCTCGAGGCCTCGCTGATGGCAATATTGGCGACGCGCCGGCCGTCGACATAGGCACCGGCGGCGATCACGCCCTCGGTGGACACCGGCTCGGAGAGGGATGCGGGCAGCGAGGGGACATTCATGGCTTTAATCCCGGGCGAATCGATCGGCCGATGGCGGGCTATGGCCTGTGCACAACGCTCGCGGCCGAGGCTAGCACTGGTAAAATCCCCGTCAAATGGATATGTCTGCTCACGATTTGGCAGCCGTGCCAGCCCCATTCAATCTTCGTTCGGAACCTCTGCCATGAAAGCCGCCATCCTCGTCTTTCCCGGAATCAACCGCGAGCGCGACATGGCGCGTGCCTTGAGGCTGATCTCGGGCAGCGAGCCCGCGCTGGTGTGGCATGCCGAGACGTCGCTGCCTGATGGCACCGACCTCGTGGTGGTGCCCGGCGGGTTCTCCTATGGCGATTATCTGCGCTGCGGCGCGATTGCGGCGCGGGCGCCGGTGATGGACGCGGTGCGCGACTATGCGGCCAAGGGCGGCCTCGTGCTCGGCGTCTGCAACGGTTTTCAGATCCTCTGCGAGTCCGGCCTCTTGCCTGGCGTCCTGATGCGCAATGCGCGGCTGAAATTCATCTGCCACGACGTGCATCTGCGCGTGGAGCGCTCCGACACGCCATTCACGCGCGGCTACAATGCCGGGCAGGTGATCCGCGTGCCCATCGCGCATGGCGAGGGCAATTATGCGGCGGACGCGGAGACCATCAAGCGGCTCGAAGGCGAGGGTCGCGTCCTTTACCGCTATTGCTCGGCTGACGGCGCGATCGACGATATCAGCAACATCAACGGCGCCGCGCAATCCATCGCCGGCATCGTCAACGACAAGGGCAACGTGCTCGGCATGATGCCGCATCCGGAAAACCACGTCGAAGACATCATGGGCTGCACCGACGGTCGCGGCCTGTTCGCCGGCCTCACCGCGCATCTGGAAAAAGCCGCGTGATTGCGTTCGTGCTGAAGCGGCTGCCGGCCGCTGTCGCCGTCGTTGCGTTCGCGACGGCCGCGTTCGCACAGGATTTCCCCAAGCGTCCCGTCACCATGATCGTGCCGTTCGCGGCCGGCGGCACGTCCGACGTGATCGCGCGCACGGTTGCCGAGCAGATGGGCATCGCGCTCGGCCAGACCATCGTGATCGAGAACGTCGCCGGCGCCGGCGGATCGACCGCACTGGCGCGCGCCTCCCGCGCCGAGCCTGACGGCTACACCATTGCGATCGGCAATGCCGGCACCAACGCCGCGACCTATACGATCTATCCAAAGCTGCCGTTCACGCCGGACTCCTTCGTGCCGATCGCCATGGTGGCGAAGACGTTCGGCATCATCGCCGTGCGCAAGGATTTTCCGGCAAAGGACCTGAAAGAGTTCATCGCCTACGCCAAGGTCAATCCGGGCAAGATCAATCTCGGCCATGCCGGCGTCGGGTCCTCGAACTACCTGATCTGCAAGAGCTTCGTCACAGCCGCCGGGATCGACGCGACGCTGGTCGGCTATCGCGGCGCCGCCCCCGCGCTCACGGATGCGATCGGCGGCCAGATCGACGGCGTCTGCGATGCGGCAGCCTCCGTCTCGCAGTCGATCAACGAGAAGCTGGCGCGCGGGCTCGTGGTCGGCTCGACCGTGCGGCTCGCGACCCTGCCGGATCTGCCGACGTCGGCCGAAGCCGGCCTGCCCGAATTCGAGGCGCAGGGCTGGAACGGCCTGTTCGCGCCCAAGGGCACTCCGCCGGCGGTCATTGCCAAGCTGAATGCCGCCGCGCGTACGGCCGTGGAAACCGACGCGGTGAAGAAACGGTTCGCCGACCTCTCGACCGTTGTCCCCGATCCCGACGAGCACACGCCCGAGGTGCTGCAAAACCTCGTGACGCGCGACGTCGAGAAGTACCGCAAGATGCTGGCCGACGACGCCAAGTAATAGCGCGAGGCTCCTGACGGTTGGCATCATAGCCACCGAGAACGCTTACCCCGCAGCAGGAATGCGGGCGATCACCTTGATCTCGAAGTCGAACCCGGCAAGCCAATTCACTCCGACTGCCGTCCAGTTCGGATAGGGTGCCTCCCCGATCTCCGCAGCGCGAATTGCCATCACCTTCTCGATCTGCGTGGCCGGATCGGTATGGAACGTGGTGACGTCCACCACATCGTCCAGCGTGCATCCGGCCGCTGCGAGAACGGCACGCAGATTGGCAAACGCGCGTCGGACCTGGTCCTCAAACACCGGTTCGGGCGAGCCGTCCTCGCGACTTCCAACCTGCCCGGAGACGAAGAGCAGGTCGCCGGACCGGATCGCGGCCGAATAGCGGTGCGCTTCATAGAGGGCGTGGCGGCCGGCCGGGAAGATTGCGTCGCGCTTGGGCATGTCTGGATCCTTGATTGATGGATGGCGGTCGCAGCTGTGGTGGGCAGGGCCTGCCACTGGATTTCCACGAGCTGTTCATATACGTAGCGTATGTGGAATATGGATCACATACGGACCGTATGTCAATAGGGTCGGCAAATGGAGTTGGGAAGCATGGCGAAGGGCAAGCGCGCCGAGGCGATGGCGGAAAGTCGGGCCAAGCTCATCCGGGCCGCGCGCAGGGCGTTTGCCACACAAGGCTATGCAGCCGCGTCGATGGACGAGCTGACTGCTTCCGTCGGACTGACGCGGGGCGCGCTGTATCACAACTTCGAAGACAAGAAGGGGCTGCTCTGGGCCGTCGTTGAGCAGATCGACAGCGAAATGGCGGAACGGCTCCGCACGGCCCGCGAGCAAGCGCCGAGCTTGTGGCAAGGACTGCTTGCAGAGGGGACCGCCTATATCGAGATGGCGCTCGATCCTGAAATTCAGCGCGTCATGCTTCTGGATGGACCGGCCGTGCTCGGTGATCCATCCAAGTGGCCCGGCGAGAATGCCTGTCTTGAGATTACCATGCGAACCATTCGGTCGCTGATCGAACAGGGGATTGTGAAGCCCGTCGATGTCGAAGCGGCGGGACGCTTGCTGAACGGGGCTGCGCTGAGCGCAGCGCTGTGGGTCGCCGCAGCCGACGATCCGCCAGGCGTCCTGACCAAGGCCGTTGACGCCTTCCAAGCGTTGG
>NZ_JADPJF010000064.1:96327-114050 GCF_023073295.1 Bradyrhizobium sp. 23
CGAGCGGATTGTTGCGCAAGCCGCATTGAGCGCCTCGTGCCGAACGGCGGAAGCAACGGGTCACCGCAGCTTCAACCGCTCCGTCGGCACCGTCATCGCGGCGACGCCCGCCATGACCAGCACCAGTCCCAGCGCCAGGTTCGAGGGCACGCTCTCGCCGAGCAGCAGCACGGAGAGGCCGACGCCGATCGGGATGCGCAAATAGCCTTGCGCGTTCGTCGTCAGCGTGCCGAGCCGTCCCAGGCACATGTAGAACAGCATCAGCCCCAACGCGCTGGAGACTATGCCCATGACAATGGTGGCTGTGATCGCGGTCGGCGTCGGGTGCAGCGTCCAGGGCTGGTCGACGATCAGCGAAGGCGGCAGCAGCACGAGGCCGCCGAACAGCAGCGAGCCGGCTGCCACCACCATCGGATCGTATTCGGACAGCCGCAGGCCGAAGATCGTGGCGCAGGCGAACGAGATGGTGGCGAGCAGGATGGCGATCTCGGCCACGATCTCGTTGCCGAAGCCGCGCAGCGCATCCAGGCCCACGATGACGATTGTGCCGGCGAGGCCGAGGAGCGCGCCCAAGAGCTTCAACAGCGTTGCCGGTTCGTGACGCGTGATCAGCGAGGTGATCAGGAAGGCGAAGATCGGCGTGGTCGAGGCCAGCACCACCGTGTTCGACGCCGGCACATATTGCTGCGACCAGGTGATGATCAGGAACGGAAAGGTCGAGTTGATCAATTGCTGGGTGGCGAACAACTTCCACGCCTTGGCGTCGGTCGGGATCCTGACGCCGCGCATCCACAGGATCGCGAACAGGAAGGCGGCCGCGATCAGCGAGCGCGCCGAGATGAAGGTCACGGGCGGGATCGTATCCAGCGCGAGCTTCGCCAGCGGATAGGTTGAACTCCAGCAGCAGGCCAGCGCGAACAGCAGCGCATAGTCGCGCCAGTTGCGCGCGCCTGTGGCGGGCATGGACGGCAATTGCGAGACTGTGGCCCGCCCCGTCGGCGATGTGCTCTGCGGCACCTTGATGTTGCTCCCCGGCGCGACAGCGCTGGACACAAGTCTGGGCGAGGGGGCGCCAAAAGGGAAGGCGGCGAGCTATGCGTTTGGCTGCGGTGCCGGCTTCCGCTTCACCCGCTTGATCGTACCGGAGAAGGTGAAGAGAGGCCGCCCGCCCGATATCAGCTTGCCGCGCAGGAAGATCAGCGAGCCGCCGGCGCGGGAGACCTCGCCGACGCATTCGATCAACTCGCCTTCGCGCGCCGCGTCGAGGAAGTCGCAGGCGAAATTGGTGGTCACCGCCGGCCCATCCAGTTCGTGGGTGGCGATCGCGAACAGGCAATAGTCGGCAAACGCCATGAAGCAGCCGCCATGGACGTTTCCGGAGCCGTTGAGGTGCTTTTTCTCGACCCGGAACGCCGAGCGGACGCTGCCGTCGTCCTCGATCTTGTGCCAGAACGGGCCGATATGGCTCTCAAAACTGTCACGAATCCAGGTTCGCCAGCCCTGGAATTCCCCATCGGTGGCGACGTGGAGGTCGGGGCGGCGAGGCGGGGGCGCTTTGGTCAATTCATGCAAGGAAATGGGCCTTCAATTGCGGGTCTTTTGTCCTTAAATCCGATCTGTCCGCGCTGTGCAATTCCTGTTCCCGCAGCCCCCGGCCGCAAAACGTGGGACAGCGGGAAAATGCGCCATAAAGGGCTTTTCCAAGCCGTCCGATGTTCCTAAGAACGGCCAACCGCCGTCGAAAGCCCAAATTCCATGAAGAACGAACCCAAGATCACCCCCGAGCTGATTGCCGCCCACGGGCTCAAGCCCGACGAGTATGAGCGCATTCTCAAGCTGATCGGGCGGGAGCCGACCTTCACCGAGCTCGGCATCTTCTCGGCGATGTGGAACGAGCACTGCTCGTACAAATCCTCGCGCCTCCATCTCAAGGGCTTGCCGACCAAGGCGCCCTGGGTGATCCAGGGCCCGGGCGAGAATGCCGGCGTGATCGACATCGGCGACGGCCAGGCCGTGGTCTTCAAGATGGAGAGCCACAACCACCCGAGCTACATCGAGCCTTACCAGGGCGCGACCACCGGTGTCGGTGGCATCTTGCGCGACGTTTTCACCATGGGCGCGCGGCCGATCGCCTGCCTCAACGCGCTGAGCTTTGGCGCACCGGAGCATGCCAGGACGCGGCATCTCGTCTCCGGTGTCGTCGCTGGCGTCGGCGGCTACGGCAACTCGTTCGGCGTGCCGACGGTCGGCGGCCAGGTCCGTTTCCACACCCGCTATGACGGCAACATTCTCGTCAACGCGATGGCGGTCGGCCTCGCCGATACCGACAAGATCTTCTATGCCGCCGCCTCCGGCGTGAACATGCCGATCGTCTATCTCGGCTCCAAGACCGGCCGCGACGGCATCCACGGCGCCTCGATGGCCTCGGCCGAGTTCGACGACAAGTCCGAAGAGAAGCGTCCGACCGTGCAGGTCGGCGATCCCTTTGCCGAAAAGCTGCTGTTAGAGGCTTGTCTCGAGATCATGGAGAAGGGCTGCGTCATCGCGATCCAGGACATGGGCGCGGCGGGCCTGACCTGTTCGGCGGTGGAGATGGGCGCCAAGGGCGACCTCGGCGTCGATCTCGATCTCGACGCGGTGCCGACGCGCGAGCTCGGCATGAGCGCCTACGAGATGATGCTCTCGGAGAGCCAGGAGCGCATGCTCATGGTGCTCAAGCCCGAGAAGGAGAAAGAGGCCGAGGCGATCTTCAAGAAGTGGGGCCTCGATTTCGCCGTGGTCGGCTACACCACGCCGAGCAAGCGCTTCGTGGTCAAGCATGGCGGTGACGTCATGGCCGATTTGCCGATCAAGGAGCTCGGCGACGAGGCGCCGCTCTATGATCGCCCGCATGTCCCCTCCGCCGCGCTGCCGGTCGTGCATGCGCGCGAGGTGGCGGCGCCGATGGGTCTCGGTGCCGCGCTCGAAAAGCTGATCGGCACGCCCGATATGTGCAGCAAGCGCTGGGTCTGGGAGCAGTACGACCACGTCATTCTCGGCAAC
The DNA here is from genome assembly GCF_023073295.1 of Bradyrhizobium sp. 23. Taxonomy (NCBI): domain Bacteria; kingdom Pseudomonadati; phylum Pseudomonadota; class Alphaproteobacteria; order Hyphomicrobiales; family Nitrobacteraceae; genus Bradyrhizobium; species Bradyrhizobium sp. 23. The sequence continues at coordinate 99,370 of NZ_JADPJF010000064.1, forward strand.
ACCATGCAGCGTCCCGGCGGCGATGCCGCGGTGGTGCGCGTGCAGGACGGCCCGAAGGGCTTGGCGCTGACCGTCGACGTGACGCCGCGCTATTGCGAGGCCGATCCGTTTGAAGGCGGCAAGCAGGCGGTGGCGGAAGCCTGGCGCAACATCACCGCGGTTGGCGGCAAGCCGCTTGCGATCACCGACAATCTCAATTTCGGCAATCCTGAGCGGCCCGAGATCATGGGCCAGTTCGTCGGCTGCCTGAAGGGCATCTCGGAAGCCTGCCGTACGCTCGACTTCCCGGTCGTGTCCGGCAACGTCTCGCTCTACAACGAGACCAACGGCCGCGCGATCTTGCCGACGCCCTCGATCGGCGGCGTCGGCCTGCTCGATGATTTCACCAAGTCCGCGTCGCTCGCCTTCAAGGCCGAAGGCGAGGCGATCCTCCTGATCGGCGAGACTCATGGCTGGCTCGGCCAGTCCGTTTACTTGCGCGACATCTGCGGTCGCGAGGAGGGCGCGCCGCCGCCGGTCGACCTCGCGGCTGAGAAGCGCAACGGCGACTGCGTGCGCGGCATGATCCATGCGGGCACCGCGACCGCCGTGCACGATCTGTCCGACGGGGGCCTGCTGATTGCGCTGGCCGAGATGGCGATGGCGGGCGGCATCGGCGCCAAACTGCTCGCGGCGCCGACCTCCTTGGTGCCTCAGGCCTATTGGTTCGGCGAGGACCAGGCGCGCTATCTCGTCACCGTGCCTGAAACCGAGGCCGGCCGCGTGCTCGCCAAGATGCGCGGCTGCGAGGTGCCCTGCGTGCGGATCGGCACCACCGGCGGCGACGCGATCGCGATCGCGGGCGAGGCGCCTGTAACGATCGAGGCGCTGCGGACCTCGTTCGAGCGCTGGCTGCCGGAATATATGGGCGGGAAGGCAGCCTGAGGGGCTGAACCGGTAGCCCGGTTGAGCGAAGCGATATCCGGGTCTTTGTCGTGAGGTTTCCCGGATATCGCTACGCTCATCCGGGCTACGGGTATCGCGCCTCACAACACGTGCGACGCTCCCGGAATCTTCCGTAAGGCCGCCGTCAGACCCCAGCTCAGGATCACCGTAAGCACGAAGCCGATCGCAGCCTTCACGATCGCCGGCAGGCTGTAGTCGAACAACGCGTACTGGATCCACAACGCGATCGGGTAGTGCACCAGGAAGATGCCGTAGGCATCCGCCTGCATGCGGTCGAGCAGGTTCGGGCCCGGCGACTTCTGGTGCAGGAAGAACGCGAGAATCGCGAGCAGGATCGAGCCTGAGAACAGCACGAAGAACGTACCGTAGATCGCCTGATACCAGTGCGGTTGTGGGTCGGGATTGCCGAGGATCTCGCGCTTGATGTAGATCATGCCCCACATCAGGCAGTAGGCGATCAGCGTGGCGATCACCCACAGCCAGCGCTGTTTCGGCAACTGCCCGCCGGCGCTGAGGATGCCGCGATCGAAGTTGGCCGCTCCAACGCTGACGCCGATAAAGAAATAGGCGAAGTAGAGCAGGATGCGGCTCGCCTGCACCGAGAACGGCCCGAGCTCGAACCATTTGCTGCCGCCGAAATAGAGCAGCGCCGGCACGTAGGCGATTGCCGTGACGACGACGAGCAGCAGCCAGAATACGGCCGGCTGGTCGAATCCGCGCAGCGACACCCGGTTGCCCGGGTCGACCAGACGCGCGGAGACCCGGTAGAGCAGGCTCGCGGTCAGGTCGAATGCCAGCAGCACCCACACGAACCAGATCGGGCCGCTCGGCCACGGGCCAACCGTGATCGTCTTCCACCAGAACGCCGTGAAGCTCAGCCCGGGATCGTGCCGCAGCGCGATCGCGTAATAGGCGAGCGGGATGACGGTGAACGCCGCGATCGCGAACGGCAGCCCGAGCCGCAACAGGCGGTCGCGGAGAAAAACTGACGGCGCCTTGCGCGCGATGCCCGGCCAGGTGAACAGTCCCGACAGGAAGAAGAACATTGCCATGAAGAAGCTGTCGGTGGCCAGCACGACCACGTCGAAACCGGCCCAGGACGCCGGATCGGTGTGCCCGAAATAGGTGTAGGGAATCACGGCGTGGTGCAGCAGCACCACCAGCGTCAGGAAGGTGCGGGCGCGATCGAGCGACAGATTGCGCGCCTTGGCCCTCGGCGCCGCGTGCGCCTCTGCCCCGATCGTCGCTGAATGTGACATCGTCATCGTGGCCGCCCCGGTCGCGCTTCGGTCCCGCCCGGACTTTGCCGCCGGGAACCGGATTCAGCAAGGGTCGTTTGGGACGCCCGCGGGTCCCTGAGACCGCCAGGAACCAGTTCCCTGCGACGAAGTTAGCGTTCGCCAAAAGGGCCTGAGGACCGCGGCAGGCGGTACAATTTCGGAGCTGGCGATGACGATCCTGAAATGGGCACTGATCTTCTTACTTGTCTCGATCGTAGCCGGCGTGCTCGGCTTCACCGGCATCTCGGCCGCCTCCGCCGACATCGCCCGCTTCCTGTTCTACGTGTTCGTCGCGATCTTCCTGGTGCTGCTGATCCTGGGGCTGACGATATTCAGGGCGTAGCGGGGCGCTGCCCACGCACACAGTCGTCATGCCCGGGCTTGAAGCTTCGCCGGCCCAACACCTATAGCCCGGCGAAGCCTCGGCGGAGCCGGGTCCCGGGCATCGACGTTGTTCTGTATCCGCGATTGCCCAAAAACGTGGATGGCCGGGACGAGCCCGGCCATGACGGAAGCAGCTACCCCAATTCCTCGATCTTCACCTTGTCCGGATAGAAGGCGAGATGGCTCGAAATCTCGGTCATCGCGGGAAAGGGGGCCTCATAGGTCCAGATCGCGTTGTCCAGTGTCTTGCCGTCCGCCTTGACGCTGTAATAGCTCGCATCCCCCTTGTAGGGGCAGTGGGTGACGCGGTCGGTGCGCTCTAGCAGCGCCATGTTGGCGTCCTGCCGCGGCACATATTGCACCGCCGGATATTTCGCCTCTTTCAGCGTCAGCGCTTTGGTGGTCTCGGCGATCACGATATCGCCGGCTGTGACGCGGACGCGCCGGGGATTTGGGGTGATGGTGATGGGGTGGTCGGGCCCTGGAAGCTTCATGATTTCACGCCTTTTTCGATCACTCTGCCGCGCGCGGCACTTTGTCGTGGCTTTATCCAGATCGGATCACCGATATAGTGCCGGAAGGCGTGACGTAGAAGGCCGTTCACGCTAAGTTTGGCCGCGCCGGAAGGTTGGCTTTGTAGAACCGGACCCCGGCAGCGATTCGACGACAAGACTGATTGCAGCCGAGACAGGAGCACGACCCGAATGCCAATGGACGCCCACGATATCGAGGCGATGATCAAGGCGGCGATCCCCGATGCCGAGGTGACCATCCGTGACCTCGCCGGGGACGGCGATCACTATGCCGCGACCGTGATCTCGGAGACCTTCCGCGGCAAGTCCCGCGTCCAGCAGCACCAGATCGTCTATCAGTCCCTCCGCGGCCAAATGGGCGGCGTGCTGCATGCGCTGGCGCTGCAAACCGGGGTGCCGGGCGCTTGATCTGATCGTGACGGGGGGATGACGATGGCTGCGGACAATCCGCGCGGCGCGATGTTTCGCGTCATCCTGCCAAACCAGCACAGCCGCGTCACCAATGCCGAGCTGTTCTTCGACCTGGTCTTCGTTTTCGCGATCACGCAGGTCTCGCACACACTGCTGCACCATTTCACGCCGCTCGGTGCCGTGCACGTCGCGGTGCTGTTTCTCGCGGTATGGTGGGTGTGGGTCTACACCGCCTGGGTCACCAACTGGCTCGATCCCGAGCTGACGCCGGTCCGGATCCTGCTCTTCCTGATGATGCTGGGCGGCCTCGTGCTGTCGACGACGATCCCGACCGCCTTCGAGGGGCGGGGCCTGTGGTTTGCGATCGCTTACGCAACGATGCAGGTCGGGCGCACCGCCTTCTGGATGTTTGCAACGCCGCGGCATCGAACTGCGGTCCGGCACAATGCGATCCGCATCCTGACGTGGCTCTCGGTCTCCGCGATCTTCTGGATCCTCGGCGGCCTCGCCCATGACGAGGCGCGGCTATGGTTCTGGATTGTGGCGCTGACGATCGAATATGTCTCGCCGGCGGTGCGCTTCTGGATCCCCAAGCTGGGCTTCTCGTCGGTCGAGGCCTGGGCCGTCGAAGGCGGCCACATGGCCGAGCGCTGCTCGCTGTTCGTCATCATCGCGCTTGGCGAGGCCGTTGTCGTCAACGGTGCGACGTTTGCCGAGCTTGACTGGACCGCTGACAACATTTCGGCCTTCGTCTCCGCGCTGGTCGGCAGCATCGCGATGTGGTGGGTCTATTTCCACAAGGGCGCCGAGGCCGGAGCCGAGCGCATCTCGAGATCCGCCGAATCCGGCCGCTTGGCGCGGCTCGCCTACACCTACCTGCATATGCCGATCGTCGCCGGCATCATCCTGACCGCGGTCTCCGACGAACTCGTGCTGAAGCATCCGGTGGGGCATTCAGATGTCAGGATCATCGTGAGCACGATCGGCGGGCCGCTGCTGTTCCTGGTCGGCACCATCCTGTTCAAGCACGCGATCCGCGGCTTCCTCCAGCTCTCGCACGGGATTGGCATCATCGCGCTCGCGGCACTGTGGTGGTTTGCCGCCGAACTGTCGCCGCTATGGCTGTCGGTCGCCGCGACGGTGATCATGATCGTTGTTGCGGTATGGGAGTCGGTTTCGCTGGGATCGACGCCGGAAGAAGCCGAGGAGCATTGAGCCGCCGCCATTGGCGCCGGAGCGCTTACTCCGCCACCTCCAGCGCGTGCACTGAGAACATCTTCGCCGCATCCGTCCAGCTCTCGCGCACCCGCCAACCCGCGCCTTGCGCCAGCGTCGCGAAGCGCTCGATGCTGTATTTGTAGCTGTTCTCGGTGTGGATGCTCTCGCCGGCGCGGAACGAAAAGCTGGTGCCGAGCAGGCGCACGGTCTGGCTCTTCTTGCTGATCAGGTGCATCTCGATGCGGTGCCGCTCGCGATTGTAGATCGCGCGATGGGTGAAGGCGGAAAGGTCGAAATTGCCGCCGAGCTCGCGGTTGATCCGCACCAGCACATTGAGATTGAAGCGAGCGGTGACGCCGGCGGCATCGTTATAGGCGTCGTGGAGCAGGCGCTCCTCCTTCTCGAGATCGGCGCCGATGATCATCTGCGCGCCGCGGCCCAGAATGGCGCGTGCGCTCTTCAGGAAGGCCTGCGCTTCATGCGGTTCGAAATTGCCGATGGTCGAGCCTGGGAAGAACCCGACCTTGGGCATGGTCGCCACCGCCTTGGGCAGCTCGAACGGCGTGGTGAAGTCGGCCGCCACCGGGTAGATGCCGAGTGACGGAAAATCCCGCTTCAGTCCGTTTGCCTGCGCCGTCAGGAAGTCGCCGGAGATGTCGACGGGCACATAGGCCGCGAACTTGCAGTGGTTGAGCAGCAGGCGGACCTTTGTGGTCGCGCCTGCGCCGAATTCGACGAGGGCCGCGTGCTCCGGAATGATTTTCGCGATCTCGCTGCCGCGCTCCTTCAGGATCGCTAGCTCCGTGCGCGTCGGGTAATATTCCGGCAGCCGCGTGATGGCCTCGAACAATTCAGATCCGGCCGCATCGTAGAAATATTTCGGCGACAGCTTTTTAGGCTGCTGCGACAGGTCCTCGATGGCCTCGCGGGCAAAGGCGGTGGTCTGTTCGTCGGGAAGATGGGCTTCGGCCAAGGCGCTAGCGTGCACATTCATGATACTCTCCTGAACGCGCTGTCCGGCGCGCATTTGTCGTCGGATGAGAATTTTACTCGTAGTCGGCGAGCCGCAGTCCCGTGAATTGCCAGCGGTGGTGCGGATAGAAGAAGTTGCGATAGGTGATACGGCTGTGCCCCTCCGGAGTTGCAAGCGAAGAGCCGCGCAGCACCAGCTGGTTGACCATGAACTTGCCGTTGTATTCGCCGAGCGCGCCTTCGATCGCGCGATAGCCGGGATAGGGCGAGTAGGACGATCGCGTCCACTGCCAGACGATGCCGAAGGCATCGTTGAGCTGGCCCGAGCGGGCCGCGACCTCCCATTCCATCTCGGTCGGCAGATGTTTTCCGGCCCAGCGCGCAAAGGCGTCAGCCTCGTAATAGCTGACGTGGCAGACGGGCGCGTCGGGATCGACCGGCTTGAGGCCGGCCAGCGTCATCACATGCCATTGGCCGTCGATCTCGCGCCAATGACCGGGGCAGTCCCAGCCCTCGTTGTTCACGGCCGCAAAACCGTCCATCAGCCACAGCGTTGCGGTCCGGTAGCCCCCGTCACGCATGAAGGCGAGCCATTCGCGATTGGTGACGAGATTGCGTGCGAGCTTGACCGGGCCGACGAGGGCGCGGTGCGCCGGCTTCTCGTTGTCGAAATGAAAACTATCATCGACGTGACCGACGGTGTGGATGCCTTCGTTCAGCGTCAGCCAATCCTCGCTGGCCGGCGTCGCGGCCGGGAAGCGCCAGTCCGGATCATAGGCCGGCGGGATCGGGTTCTGCGCGAAGGCGTGCAGGATGTCGGTGAACATCAATTCCTGATGTTGCTGCTCGTGATTGAGGCCGACCTCGACCAGCGGCGCGATCTCGCGAAGCTTGTCCTCGCCGGCGTCGCGGAAGAATTTCACGACGGCAGCGTCGACATGTTTTCGATAAGCGCCGACCTGATCGGCGCTCGGACGGGTGATGTCGCCGCGGTGATTGCGGGAATGGCGCGGACCGGCGCTGACGTAATAGGAATTGAACAGGAAGGCGAAGTCAGGGTGAAAGGGCCGGTAGCCCGCACAGTGCTCGCCGAGCACGAACTGCTCCCAGAACCACGTGGTGTGCGCCCTGTGCCATTTCGTCGGGCTCGCATCCGGCATGGACTGGATCTGCTGGTCCTCCGGCGACAGTGGCGCGGCCCGGCGCTCCGTCTCGTCGCGAACGGCGAGAAACGCGTCTTCCAGCCTCTGGGCAAGGCCGCCCAAATCGACCGACAGTGACGGAGCGGGGGCCGGAGCGGAGGCTTGTTTCGTCACGTTTTTCTCCAGACAGGACAAGAGAACGTTGTTGGTGTGGACGGGTTCCAAAACGCCGGGTTCGTCCTAGATAGGGGCTCCGTGACGGTATGAAAGTCCTCCCTGACGATGATATTCGTGGCATCATGCAATGGGCCGGTGCAGCCGAGAGCGGTCCACAAGAGGCAGCTCGCCGCCATTTTACTTTGGATGCACAACGGTTTGGGCTACATATATACCCAGGTATCGGGTTAGATCGGCGGAGCCAGCCCGAAGCAATTGGAGTGGGCTCCGCCCCATAAGGACACGGATATGAGCATCGAGGAATTCATCGCCAACGAAGTGAAGTCGAACGACGTGGTTCTGTTCATGAAGGGCACACCGCAATTTCCGCAGTGCGGGTTCTCCGGCCAGGTCGTCCAGATCCTCGACCACATCGGCGTCGGCTATAAGGGCCTCAACGTTCTCGAATCCGCCGAACTGCGCAACGGCATCAAGGACTATTCGAACTGGCCGACCATTCCGCAGCTCTATGTGAAGGGCGAGTTCGTCGGCGGCTGCGACATTGTCCGCGAGATGTTCCAAGCCGGTGAATTGCAGCAGCTCTTCTCCGAAAAGGGCGTCGCTGTCGCGGCCTGATACGTGACCCAGCTGACGCGCCGGATCGGCGGCGCGGAGCTCAAGGTCATCGTTGCTGACATCACCACGCTGAGCGTTGACGCCATCGTCAACGCGGCCAACACGTCGCTCCTGGGTGGGGGCGGCGTGGATGGCGCGATCCATCGGGCGGCCGGGCCCGAGCTTCTAGCCGCGTGCCGGAAGCTCGGAGGATGCCCGACCGGCGATGCCAAGATCACGAAGGGCTACCTTCTCCCTGCGCGTCATGTCATCCATGCAGTCGGTCCGGTCTGGCACGGCGGCACTCGCGGTGAGGCAGAGGCGCTGGGCTCCTGTTATCGCCGTGCGCTTGAGCTCTGCGGGGCCAATCAGCTGACCTCCGTGGCGTTCTCCGCGATTTCGACCGGGGTTTACGGCTTTCCAGCCGACCAGGCCGCGAAGATTGCGGTCCATGCGACCATTGAGGCCCTGCCGGCCGCGCCGTTGGTCGTCGACGTCATATTTTGCTGTTTCTCGGAAAAGAGCGCGGCTCTGCACGCGGACGCTTTGGCGCGGTACGGCGGCCCTTGTGCCTGATGACGTGGTCGGTACACTCCGCCGGGCCATGTTCCGGGGAGGGGATATGATTTCACAATCTGGACTGCGCGCGCTGGTCTGCGCCGCGCTTGTATCGTTGGGTACGATGTCGTTCGCGCGGGCGGAGGGCACCTACGAGATTCCGGCCGGCGCGCATTTCAATCCGGACAAGCTCGCGAGGATCACCGAGTTCTTCAAGAACGAGGTCGCGACCGGCAAGATCGCAGGGGCAAACGTCCTCATCAAGCAACATGGCAAGCCCGTCTACCACGAAGTCTTCGGCGTGCAGGACGCGGTCAGCAAGGCGCCGATCACCGACAAGACGATCTTCCGCCTGTTCTCGATGAGCAAGGCGATCACTTCCGTCGTCGCAGTGAAGTTGATCGAGGAAGGTACGATCAAGCTCGACGATCCCGTCTCGAAATACATTCCCTCCTTCGCCAATGTGAAAGTCGGCGTCGAGAAGAAGGCCGAGGACGGCACCAAGTCGCTCGAGCTCGTGCCGCCCGACCGGCCGATGACGGTGCGCGATTTGATGACGCACACCTCGGGCGTCACCTACGGCTTCTATGGCGACAGCCTGGTCCGCAAGGCCTATCGCGACGCCAACATCTATGCCGGCGATTTCGACCTCGCGGAGTTCGCCGAGCGCATCGCAAAACTGCCGCTGCACAACCAGCCGGGCGCGCTGTGGCAATACGGCCATTCCACCGACATCCTGGCGCGGGTCATGGAAGTCGCGGCCGGCAAGCCGCTCATCGAGATCGAACGGGAGAAGCTGCTCGACCCGCTCGGCATGGTCGACACCGGCTTCTTCGTCACCGATCCCGAGAAGCAGAAGCTGCTGGCGCAGCCGGTCCCGAACGACAGCGATTTCCGGGTCGGGCGGATCAACGATCCGACGGTCGTCAAGAAGATCCAGTTCGCCAGCGGCGGTATGGTCACGACCATGGCCGATTATGAGCGCTTTACGCAGATGCTGCTCCAGGGCGGCAATCTCGACGGCAAGACGATGCTCAAGCCCGAGACGTTCAAGCTGATGGTGACTGACCAGATCGGCCCCAAGTCGGGCGTCGATCGCGATTATTTTTATTTCCCCGGCGACGGTTTTGGTTTCGGTCTCGGACTTGCGGTGCGCACCGACCGCGGCAACGCAAAACCGCCGCCGCCCGGCGATCTCGGCGAATTGAAATGGGATGGCGCCTCCGGCTGCTATTTCGTGGTCGACCCCAAGCAGGACATGTTCTTCGTGCTGCTGGAGCAGACCCCGACCGAGCGCCAGCGCGTGCAGCGAACATTGAAGCAGCTGGTTTATGAAGCGATGGAGAATTGACATGTTCGGGCGCCGCGCATTGATCGCGGCGCTCGTCCTTCTCGCCGGCGGCATCGTTGCGAAGGCAGGTTCCGAGAGACCTGCCGTCCACACGCTCTCGCCCGCGGGGCTGGCGAAGGTTTCCGACTACATCCGCAACGAGGTCGCCACCGGCAAGATCCCCGGAGCCATCCTGCTGCTTCAGCAGCACGGCAAGCCGGTCTATTATCAGAATTTCGGCGTCCGCGACGTCGCGACCGAGTTATCGATGAGCGCGGACACGATCTTCCGCCTCTATTCGATGTCGAAGCCGGTTACCTCAGTCATGGCGATGATGCTGGTTGAGGAGGGCAAGCTGTCGCTCGACGATCCCGTCTCGAAATACATTCCGGCCTTCGCCGGCATGAAGGTCGGCATCGAGAAGAAGGCCGAGGACGGCAAAGTCGCCCTAGTGCTGGAGCCGCTGGAGCGACCCATCACGATCAAGGATCTGCTGCGCCACACCTCGGGGCTGCCTTACGGCTATTACGGCGGCGGCATGGTGCGCGAGCTCTACGCGGACGCCAATCTCTTCAACAGCGATCTGACCAACGCCGAATTCGCCGCCAAGATCGCCACGCTGCCGCTTGTCGAGCAGCCCGGCACGGTGTGGGATTACGGCTATTCCACCGACGTGCTCGGCCGCGTCGTCGAAATCATCGCGGGAAAGACGCTGCTGCACTTCGAGAAGGAGCGGCTGCTCGATCCGCTCGGCATGACCGAGACGGCTTTCTTCGTCGCCGATCCCGCCAAATTCCCGCGCATCGCCGAGCCGATGCCGGAGGATAGCAACATCAATCCGACGACGCAGATCCGCGACATCAGGCGGCCTGCGACCTGGGAATCGGGCGGCGGCGGCATGGTCGGTACGATCGGCGACTATGCCCGCTTCGCCCAGATGCTGCTGAATGGCGGCACCTATGACGGCCGACGCTATCTCAAACGGGAGACCATTGCGCTGATGGCCTCGGATCATATCGGTCCGGAGACGAAGATCGCGCGCGACCAGAACTATTATCCGGGCGGGTCTTCAGGCTTCGGCCTCGGCTTGGCCGTGCGCACCTCGGTGCCTCCTGGAACAACGTGGCCGCTTGGCGAATATCGCTGGGACGGCGTCGGCGGCACGTTCTTCTTCATCGATCCCGAGGACGATCTGTTCGGGATCTTCATGGTGCAGACCCCGACGCAGCGCGGCCGGATTCAACTGGCGCTGAAGACGCTGATCTACCAGGCGACGGGGCGGTGATTACGCTCCGCGCACGATCTCGCGGATATATCCGATCGTCTCCTCGACCTGGCTCGCATTGACGTCGAGATGCGTGCAGGCGCGGATGCGGCCATCCATCATCGCAAGCGTCACGCCGCGCTGGCGCAGCGCCGCGACCATCTTGTCGCCGGGAATGCCGGTACCATCGGGCTTGAAGAACACCAGGTTGGTTTCGGGCTCCTGCACCTCGATGCCTGCGATCTGCGACAGTCCGCGGGCGAGCGCGCGCGCGTTGGCGTGATCGTCGGCGAGCCGATCGACATGATGGTCGAGCGCGTAGATGCAAGCCGCCGCGCAGATTCCGGCCTGTCGCATCGAGCCGCCGAGGCGCTGCTTCCACTGCCAGACCGCATCGATGAAGGCGCGCGAGCCCGCGAGCACGCCTCCGATCGGCGCGCCCAAGCCCTTCGAAAAGTCGATCCAGGCCGAATCCCACCCCACGGTCATGTCGCGCGGAGAGATGCCGCTCGCAACTGTGGCATTGAGCAGGCGCGCGCCGTCCATGTGGGTGACGAGGCCATGTTGTTTCGCGATCGCGACGATCTCGTCGAGCGCGGCCTTCTTCCAGACCGTACCGCCGCCGATATTGGCGGTCTGCTCGACGCTGACCACCGTCTGCGGCGGCTGGTAGCGGGTACGCGGATGCAGCGCTCTGCGAAAGGTCTCCGGCGTGAACTGGCCGTCGGGTCCCTTCAGCTGCGTGACCTGGAAGCCGCCGACCGCGGCATGCGCGCCGCCTTCACGCGCGATGATGTGCGCGCTCTCATGGGCGAGGATCTCGTCGCCGGGGCGGCAATGCACCAGCGTCGCTGTGACGTTGCACATCGTGCCTGACGGCATGTACACCGCGGCTTCCTTGCCGAGCAGCTCGGCCACGCGCTCGCACAGGGCGTTCACGGTCGGATCGTCGCCGACCTGCTCGTCGCCGACCTCCGCCCGCGCCATCGCCTCGCGCATCGCAGGTGTCGGCTTTGTCTGCGTATCCGAGAGCAGATTGATGCGCACCGGCGGCGCCTTGGGATCGATCGGGGGAGGGGTAAAGAGCATGCGACGCCTCCTGAAGGTAAACGGCCACTGAAGTGTGGCTCTTTAAGCAAAAAAGGCCCCGGCGAACCGGGGCCTTTCGATATTCAGATCTTAGCGCGAATAGAATTCGACGACCAGATGCGGCTCCATCTGCACCGGGAACGGCACGTCGGAGAGGTGCGGGATGCGAATGTATTTCGCGGTCATCTTGCCATGGTCGACTTCGAGATAGTCGGGGGTGTCACGCTCGGAGAGCTGGCTGGCTTCGAGGACGTGGGCGAGCTGCTTGGAGGCTTCCTTGACCTCGATCACGTCGCCGAGCTTGACCAGATAGCTCGAGATGTTGACCTTGCGGCCGTTCACCTTAACGTGGCCGTGGTTGATGAACTGGCGCGCGGCGAAGATCGTCGAGACGAACTTGGCGCGGTACACAACCGCGTCGAGACGGCGCTCGAGCAAGCCGATCAGGTTCTCGCCGGTGTCACCCTTGAGGCGGCTGGCCTCGACGTAGATGCTGTGGAACTGACGCTCGGAGATGTTGGCGTAATAGCCCTTCAGCTTCTGCTTGGCGCGGAGCTGCACGCCGAAGTCGGAGAGCTTGCCCTTGCGGCGTTGGCCGTGCTGGCCGGGGCCGTATTCGCGGCGGTTCACGGGGCTCTTTGGGCGGCCCCAGATGTTCTGGCCCATACGGCGATCGAGCTTGTACTTCGCCTCACTGCGCTTAGTCATCGCGTCCTCTTCAGGTACTTGGTTTGAGGAAACGCGCCCTCCTGTGTGACGGGCTAGCCCGGCACTGACAGGTCCGATCCCAAAGCTTAAGGGACAGGACCACGGGTCGCGAAACGCTTCGCGGGCCGAAATCGGCCCGCGAGCAAGCGGCTTTTAGGGGGATTTGGGGCTCGCTGTCAATGCGAATGGCCCGGAATCACGTTCCGACTGCCCGGATCGGCTTCGACCCGGCCGCACGCAATTCGGCAGCGATTTCAGTGTTCAGGACCTGTTCCAGCCGGGTCAGGACGCGGGCGATCGGGGCGGCGTCGGTGACCCGGTGATCCCAGCGGATCACGACATGGATGGTCTGGTCAGGCCCGACCACCCCATAGCTGACGATGAAGGGGCCGGGCGTGATCGGGTGAAGCTCGCCACCGCCATAGGCGGCCACCGAGCTCACCGCGAAGCTGCCGAACCAGTTGCCGCGTTGCCGGCCGAAATTCAGCCCGATCGCCCAAGACAGCCGCCGCAACGGCAGCGGCAGGCGGGTCGCCCGCATGATCTTGCGAAACATGGGAATTTCGTCGATCGGGGCGGTCTTGGCGTGCCGGATCTCGGCGTCGACCGCAGCCAGCGTCATGGCCTCGGGCGCCGCGATTCGCTGCGGGATCACGCATTCCTCGCCGCCCTCGACCCGGGCAATGGCCACCGACGCCACGCTCTTCGGCAGCTCGTAAAGCGACGGCCAGGGCCATTTGGCATAGACGGTACGCAGGACCGGCTCGTCCCTGGCGACGAGGGCAAAAGCCTTGACGAACATGGCGGCCCAGCCGGCTGGCGCCATCGCGCCCGCGCGGGCCTCCAGCAGAGGGCCAATATCGAGCGAACGGGACAGGGACACGAAGGGCACGCCCATCGAGGCGTGCATGAGGTCGATAATCAGCAGACGCGGCAGCGAAATGGTCTTGGGCGTCCCGCGCATCGCTCTTTGGTTTCCCCTGATTAAAGTTTGTGCAGCGAGCGGGGTTCCCGCTCGCCGCCTGCTCTAGCACGAACCAACCCGCGTGCGGCCGGTCGGTTCGCCGCATCAGGGCGCCGGCGAGGCCAGCGGCTTGGTCTTGTCGACGACATAAACCCCAAGCACTTTCATAGCCTTATCGCCGTGGGCTTTGGCGTCATGCACGACGCCCGCCGGGATCTGGTAGGAATCGCCGGCTTTCAGCGTCTTTTCCGGCTGCCCGTCGATGAGGAGATTGAGTTCGCCTTCGAGCACGTAGCCGGTCTCGACGCCCGGATGGGTATGGCGTCCGGCCGCGCCGCCCGCCGGGACTTCCGCGATGGCCGTGATGGTGTTGTAGCCATCGGGAAACTCGACCTTCTGGAGCGGGGTGCGCTTGATGCCGGGCTGCTGGGCGAAGGCCGCAACAGCGAGGCCGGTGAAGGCGAGAGCGAGCAAAGTCTTTTTGAGCATGGTTTTTCCTCCCTGGAACGACTGAGCCTAGCAGCGCCGCGGTTCCCGGCAAGACTCAATGGCTAGCGCTTGATCCCCTCGAACGCTGCCATGATGCCGCGCTGGAATAGCGACCAGTCGAAGCCGAGCGCGATCGCGCGGTAGCCGCGGTCGACCAGCTGGTTGGCCTGATCTGCGGTCCGCGCCACGCCGCCGATCGGCACACCGCTTCTGAGGATGCCGGCCTCGGCCCGCGCCACCAGCTCCAGCAATTCCGGATCGTCCATCTGGCCGCGCTTGTTGATGGAGGTGGCGAGATCGCCGGGGCCGATCACAGCGACGTCGATGCCGGGCGTGGCCATGATCTCGTCGATGCGGTTGACGGCGTCGACGTGCTCGATCGTGATCATGCAGATCATCTCGTCGTCGGCGCTGGCCATGTAGTCCGGCATCGATTGGCCCCAGCGGAATGGCGCATGGAACGGACCCCAGAGCCGATCTCCGCGTGGCGGATAGCGCACGCTGCGCACCGCTTTCTCGGCCTCCGCGCGATTGGTGATCATCGGGAAATTGATGCCGAAGGCGCCGATGTCCATCGGCGCCTTCGCAAGCCATGGCTCGTTCGCCGCGATCCGCACCAGCGG
>NZ_JADPJF010000064.1:114125-136539 GCF_023073295.1 Bradyrhizobium sp. 23
GTGCAAGGTGTGCCGGTGGTGGCCGCGATCATCGCATGTGCTTCGGTCAGTCCAATGGGGCCATGTTCGAGATCGACGATGATCCAGTCGAGTGAGCGCGCCATGATCTGCACGGTCTGCACGCTCGGGATCGTCGCGATCGCGCCGAAGGCGGGGCGACCCTCGCGCCAGAGCTGGCGGAGACGGTTGAGCGGCGTGGTCGGGACGGACATGGGAAGGACCTGTAGGAAACGACGACGGCGGAGCCTAGCAGCGCGCTCTCGAGGCGCAAGATCAGGCTGGAACGCGGCCGCCGAAGAACGGCGTCAGCATTGCCGAAAGGCCATGCACGCGGTTCGAGGTGAAGATCATCTCGGCGCCGGATTGCGCGATGCCACCGGTGTGCGGTCCGAGCAGATCCGAGACGCGGCGGGCGATCGCGGGCGCCGGATCAATCCAGTCGACCGGCCAGGGCGCGAGCTTTTTCAGCCGGTCGAGCAGCAGCGGATAATGCGTGCAGGCGAGCACCACCGTATCGGTGCGCGCGCCTGCGTCCTCGGCATCGCCGACGAAGCACGGGGCGAGCTCGGCGAGGATGGCGTCGTCGCTGACGGGAGAGCCGCTGAGCTCGGATTCAGCCAGCGCGGCCAACTCGGGCGAGCCGACCAGTGTCACCTCGCAACCCTGCGCGAAATCGCGGATCAGCGCCTTGGTGTATTCGCGCTTCACCGTGCCCCTGGTGCCGAGCACCGACACGCGCCGGCTCCTCGACTGCGCGCAGGCCGGCTTGATCGCCGGCACCGTGCCGACGAAGGGCAGGGAATAAGCGGCGCGCAGATGCGATAGGACCAGCGTGGACGCCGTGTTGCAGGCGATCACGACGAGGTCAGGATCGTGCATGCCGATCAATTCCCCCATAAGCGGCACCACGCGGGCGATGATCTCGTCCTCGCTGTGGTGGCCATACGGGAAGAAGGCGTCGTCCGCGACGTAGACGTAATGCGCCTCGGAGCGCGCAGCCACGACCTCACGCAGGACGGTGAGGCCGCCAAGGCCGGAATCGAACACCAGAATCGTCGGGGAATTGGTCACGTGAACACTCTAGCCCGCCATGGTTACCATTCGGTTTTTGGGGCGGTTTTGCGGCAGGGGCACTTAGGGCTATTTTGGAACGATTCAATTTCGCGACGGCCACATGTTCCCGGTATCAGCTGCCGTACTGCGGGGCGGATAGGGACAGGCCCGCAAAACTCCGGAGCACCGACATGATCAGAAATACCAGTCACGGCTGGGGCAGCATTTCCCGATGGCTGCACTGGAGTCTGGCGCTGACCATCATCGGCATGATCGGCTTCGGGTGGTGGATGAACCATATCCCGGCGCGTCCCGACCGCTTCTTCTACCGCTCGATCCACGCCGATATCGGATATGTGATCCTGCTGCTCACGGTGCTTCGCCTGGTCTGGCGTCTCGTCGACCCGGCGCCCGCCATGCCGGCCGGGACCTCGCGCTGGCAGAAGGTCGCGGCCCATGTCAGCCACGGCGCGCTCTACCTCGCCGTCATCGTCGTCACCCTGCTCGGCTGGGCGCATTCCGGTGCGCACGCCCCTGATTATTCGGACTTCTTCGGCCTGTTTCACGTGCCGCAATTCACGGCTCCCGACCGCGCGGCGGCTGGCGTCTATGAAGACCGCCACATCCTCTTTGCCTATGTGCTGCTCGCCTTGATCGCGATTCACGTGATCGCCGCCCTGTGGCACCATTTCATCCGCCGCGACCGCATCGTGGCGCGGATGGTGACGGACGAGGCGGGGTAGGGCGGACATGGGAGGAAGCATCGCGCCCGCGATTGCTTCGCGGCGCTCGCAATGACGGAGTAAGGTGTGGGGTCACGAACTATCCAATTGCGATCGCAGGAGGCCTCATGCTCACCGTCCATCATCTCGGCAAGTCGCAGTCCGAGCGTATCGTCTGGCTGTGCGAGGAGCTGGGGATTCCCTACGAGTTGAAGCGCTATGCGCGCGATCCCGTCACCATGCTGGCTCCGGCCGAGTACAAGGCGCTGCATCCGGCTGGCACGGCGCCGGTGATCACCGACGGCGAGTTGGTGCTCGCGGAATCCGGCGCCGTCGTCGACTACATCGTTGCAAAATATGGCAACGGCCGACTCGTGCTCGGTCCCACTGATCCCGCCTTCGCGCAGTTTCTGTATTGGGTTCATTTCGCCAATGGCAGCCTGCAACCCGGTATGGGACGGATGATGATCCTGAACCGGCTCGATCTCGCCAAGGACAATCCGACCCTGCTCGCGATGAAGGGGCGTCTCGATCAGGCCTACGATCTTCTCGACGCAAGGCTTCGCGAGGCCGAATATCTTGCGGGCAGCGCCTTCACGACCGCCGACATCATGACAGTTTTCTCGCTGACCACGATGCGCTACTTCCAGCCCTATGACCTCCAGCGCTCTCCGAACGTGGTCAAATATCTCGGCCGCATCAGTGCGCGGGCGGGCTATCGGCGTGCGATGGAGAAGGGCGACCCGGGCATGGCGCTGCTCTTGGACTGAGCGGCGAGGCGATCGCTCACGCGATCCTGTTCGTGGTGGCGGCCCTCTCTGTTGCCAGCTGCTTCTGCAGGCGCTCGATGTTTTGCAGCAGCCGCTGGCTGGTCAGCACCAGGAAGTAATAGCCGAACTGCGGGTCCTGGAAGTAGATCTCGAGCAGCCGGTCGTAGGTGATCGTCAGCACCTGGCCGTCCTCGATGCATTCGACCGTTCCGGTGCGCCGGTTGTCCGGCGTGAGGAAGCCGAGTTCGCCCATGAGCGTTCCGGGCAGGATCTCGATGTTGATCTCCTTGACCAGGAACTTGCCGGTGACGGTGAGGAACATCTCGTTAGCCGGATCGCGCAGCTTGAACAGCGTATCGCCGCGACGATATTTGCGTTCGGTCATGAACGGCTTGAGCCATTCGATCGACATGTCGCCTTCGGCTGCATGGCGCGCCTTCTTGACGAGCTTGAGCATCTGCCGCAGGCGCAAGGCGTTGATCGGTAGCAGCAGGAGATAGAGCAGGAAGGTCGACACGTTGGCGGAGAGCGCGCCGAAGACGGCGAAGAACGCGCAGCCGACCATGTTGGCGACGCGCAGCGGCACCATCGTTCGCATCAGGAGGGTGGCGACGAAGAAGCCGGCGCCGACCGCGGCGAACATATTGGCCAACGTGATGTTCTGGACGAAGATCTCCAGCATCCGATTGAAGATCGAGTCATAGGTGACGTTGTTTGGATCGAGGCCCATCTGGACCAGGATCTTCGCGATCCTGAGGTTATCCGTCGCCGCCTCGAGAATGCGGTCGAGGATCGACGAAATGTCTGTGCTGCCGGACGGCATGGTACTATCCCCGCGTAAGGCCTTCAGTCCCGGTCGGTATTCTCGACACCTATAGCCGAAATCGAACGACGACCGCTTGAATGAAGTTTTGGGCCGCCGTGCCGCAAGAGGCAAATTTTAGCCTGATCGGGCGTTTCGGCAATTGCCTGTTTGGCGGTGCATATGGCCGTGGCGCGCCCGCGATTCGGGGGCCAGTGGGTACGAGCCTCGGCGTGGTCGACCTCGGCGGCCGACCGGGCGAGGGGGACCAGGCGTGGGCGTGGGGCGATCCCCCCGCCTTAGGGCTTGGCGGGCGGCACGACCTCCTGCTCGACCAAGCCGAGGTGCCCCGGCAGTGAACCAGCGCGCAGCAGCATGGCGACGCTGTTTGCTTCCTCCAGGGTGAAATTGCCGGAGATCTGGCCCGAGCCGCCGGTGATGGGCTCGCGGATGATGGGGGCGGAGATCACCTTGCCGTCGAGCACGATGGCGAAGGGCTTTGCGATATTCTCTTCGGTGATGTGGGCAAAGCGCCGCGTGCCGCGGCCGTTGAAGCGGAACGAGGCGATCGGCTCTTTCGTGGCGCTCGCAAACCCCGGGCCCGCATAGCTGATGTCGTCGCCGTCGAGCACGCTGTCCTTGGCGACCAGATAAAGGCTCTTGTCCTTGAAGCCGGGCAGGACTTCCGTGCCTGCCGGTGGCGTGCCGGATTGCGCCTGCTCCGGCGGCACCGAGAGGTCGATCAGGCGGAAGCCGACCTTGACCCTGCGGGCGAAGACCGCGGTGACGCGCTCGGGCTCCATCACACCGGGCAGGAAGATGCGGATGCGGTCGGTCCCATCGGGCTGGACGCTGGCCAGCTGGACGCCGGCCTCCTTCAGACGCTGCTCGATCATGGCGATGGCATCTTCGACGAGTTCGTGCAACCGCGCGGCGGATGCCGCATTGGTCGGCACGAGCCTGACCAGTCCGTCGCCGTCGGTCACGGCGAGTGCATGCGACGGCAATCCTTCCGCGGCCGACGCGAGCTTGCGCGCGAGTTGCTCGCGGCCCTTGACGTCGGCAATCTTCAACTCAACGCCGCCGTCGCGGATCGCAAGACCGGAGAAGGCGATCTTGCCCTCGCGCAGGTTCTTGTAGACGTCGTCGCGCAAATCCGTGACTACGCTCTCGCGCAGGCCATCGGTGTCCACCTTGTAGACGATGCGTGACCCGCCGAGCTTCTCCATCTTGTCGCCGATGAAGGCCGAGATCTTGGCGCGCATCTTGTCGAGCTGGCCGTCCTCGGCGAGTGCCGCGCGGGGGAGGGCGATCACCGATGTCATGATCCCCGCTGTCACGGCGAGCGCGATGAACAGCCGGGTAGCGCAATCCCGCGGGGGCGTAGTCATGATCACCTCAGTCTTGCGCCAGGGCGCTGGCGAGGACGCCGGCATGTGAGTCCTATGCCAGTTCTTGGTCCCCGGATCGGGCGCGCAGGTTCAAAAGCCTCTCACCACAGCCCGATTACGGCGGCCGTTAGGTCATGGACGAACGCCAAATCATCCATCATTCTGCCCGTGCTCGGCCGGCCATCGGTCGAGGCCCCGCCAACCCAAAAGTCAAAAGACAGGGCGCGGGGAAATGCATCTGAGGGAGGACGGAATTCCATGGCGGGCATCCATGCGCTCGATCGGCTCATCGGCAGCGACTATCCCGACCTGGCGACGGACGCAGAGGTTCGAGCCTTCGAGCAGGTCCCTTACGCCGATCGCGTCGCGGCCGAGAGCACTTACGACGCCGTCAGGCTGGGTGCGGTCCGCAACCCCGACGGGCCGGCGATCCAGTTCCTGCAAAATGCCGATCCCGCCGACACGCCGGTCGTGGTCACGTACCGCGACTTCATCGCGCGCGTCACGCAAGCGGCCAACATGTTTCACGCACTCGGCGTGGAGAAGGGCGACGTCGTCAGCTTCATGCTGCCGCTGGTGCCGGACGCCTTTGTAACGCTGTTCGGCGCGGAGGCCGCCGGCATCGCCAATCCCGTCAATCCGCTCCTGGAGCCGCACCAGATCGCTGAGATCCTCGAGGCCGCGAATACGAAGATCCTGGTGGCGCTCGGGCCGATGCCGGGCACCGACATCTGGCAGAAAGTCGAGCAGATCAGGCCGCAACTCAAGCAGCTCAAGGCGATCGTGCAGGTGTTCGGTGCTGGCGATCCGGCGAGAGGAATCTTTGCCTTCAACGACCTCATCAAGCCGCAGCCTTCGGACCGCCTTATCAGCGGACGCAAGATTCTCGGCAGCAACATCGCCGCCTATTTCCACACCGGCGGCACCACCGGCACGCCAAAGCTGGTGCGGCACACGCATGCCAACCAAGTCTATCAGGCCTGGGCGCTCAATCTGCTGCTGAAGTCGAAGCCGGGCGCCAACATGCTGTTCGGCATGCCGCTGTTTCACGTCGGGGGCTCCTTGACGCAGGTGCTGACGACGCTGTCGGCTGGCGGTTCGCTGGTCGTGCTGTCGCCGAGCGGATGGCGCAACCCGAATGCGGTGAAGAACATCTGGCAACTGGTCGAGCGCTTCAAGCCGGAGGCGCTGTCGAGCGTGCCGACGGTACTCGCCGCGACGCTCGCGGTACCGCCTGGCAATGCAGACATCTCCAGCCTGAAATATGCAGCCGGTGGCGGCTCCGCGATCCCGGTCGCGGTGGGGTCTGCGATCCAGGACAAGCTCAAGCTGCCGGTCGTCGAGGTCTACGGCATGACCGAGACCTCGAGCGTGCACACGCTGGCCTATCGGTCGCGGCCGATCCGGCTCGGTTCGGTCGGCCTTCCCATGCCTTACGCGCGGGTCCGCATCGTCCAGCTCGATGCCGAGGGCAAGCTGATCCGCGACTGCGCGCCGGACGAGATTGGCGTCGTCATCATGGCTGGCCCAGGCGTGTTCGGCGGCTATCTCAACGACGAGCACAACAAGGGTGCCTTCGTCGACGAGGTCTGGGTCAATTCCGGCGATCTTGGCCGGCTCGATGCCGACGGCTATCTCTGGATCACCGGCCGCGCCAAGGATCTCGTGATCCGCGGGGGCCACAACATCGATCCGGCGCCGATCGAGGAGATCATGTTCCGGCATGCCGCCGTCGGCTTTGCCGCCGTGGTCGGCCAACCCGACGCCTATGCCGGCGAGCTGCCGGTCGGTTACGTGCAGCTGAAGCCGGGCGCGACCGTCGAGCCGGGCGAGTTGGAGACATGGGTGCGCGAGCGTACGCCGGAGCGCGCAGCTGTCCCGGTGCAGGTCATCCCGATCGATCCGATGCCGGTGACGGGCGTCGGCAAGGTGTTCAAGCCGCAGCTGCGCTGGGACGCAGCCCAGCGCGTGTTCACGAAGGTGCTGACACCGCTCACTGAGCGCGGCATCGACTGCAAGGTCAGGGTCGGTGCTCACGGCAGCCACGGTTCGATCGCGACTGTGACGCTGGCGGGCCTGCCGGCGGATCAGCGCGAGGCGGTTGCGAGCGAGGTGCACGCACTGCTTGCACCGTTCGTGATGCGCCATGAGGTGGTGCAAATGTAGCGGACCCAACAGACGGCTTCGACCGTCGGCCCGAAAGCGGGGCGACGCTTCGCCGCATTATCCATAACGCCGGTAGAGCCTCTTATGTGACAAATATCACATAGGAAGAGTTGGTAATTGAGCGATGGTCCGAATAGTCTCGTGGAATTGCATCCGGGGGGACGCAAGTGATTCCGTTTCGGATATTTGTTTTGTTGATTTTGGCCATTGGCCTCGCCTGCGGACCAGCCCATGCGGACCGGCGGGTGGCGCTTGTCATCGGCAATTCCGCCTACAAGAGCGCGCCCAAGCTCGGCAATCCCGTCAACGATGCCACTCTGGTCGGCGGCATGTTCAAGAAGGCGGGCTTTGATTCCGTCGATGTCAGGCTGGATCTCAGCGCCAGCGAGATGCGGCGCATGTTGCGCGAGTTCGCCGGCAGGACCCGCGATGCCGATATGGCGGTGATCTATTACGCCGGCCACGGCATCGAGCTGGAAGGCACCAACTATCTCATTCCGATCGACGCGACGCTGGAGACGGATGGCGACGTGCTCGACGAGACCATCCCGGTGGAGCGCGCGCTGTTCGCGGTAGAGCCGGCCAAACAGCTGCGCCTGATCATCCTGGATGCCTGCCGCGACAATCCGTTTTCCAAGACCATGAAGCGAACGCTGGCTTCGCGCGCGATCGGACGCGGACTCGCCAAGGTCGAGCCGACCAGCCCCAACACCATGATCGCCTTCGCGGCAAAGGCCGGTTCGACTGCGTCCGACGGCGATTCGAGGAACAGCCCGTTCGCCACCGCGCTGGTCGAGCACTTGCCCAAGCCGGGCCTAGATTTGCGCAAGGCGTTCGGATTCGTGCGCGACGACGTGCTGAGGAGCACCGGGAACAAGCAGGAGCCCTTCGTGTATGGCTCGCTGGGCGGCGATGACGTGCCGTTGGTTTCTGCCAAGCCGGCTGCAACCGGTCCGCAGGCAAATCCGCAGGATTCGATTCGCAGGGATTACGAGCTCGCGCTGCAGCTTGCCACGCGCGACGGTTGGGAAGCCTTCCTGGCGCAATATCCCGAAGGCTTCTATGCCAATCTGGCCAAGGGCCAGATGAACAAGATCGCTGCTGAAGAGACGCGCGCGTCGGCCGAGCAAAAAGCGAACGCGGCCGAGCAGCAGAAGGCAAGGCTCATTGCCGAACGCGCCCAGAAGGCCGAGCAGGACAAGGCGGCCGCGGCTGCCAAGGCCGCCGAAGAGGCCCGGGTCGCGGCGGAGAAGCAGAAGCAGATCGAGCAGGCAAGGGCGGACGCGGCCGAGCACCAGCGCAAACTGGCTGAGGCTGCCGCGGCAAAAGCACAAGCCGAGAAGCAGGCAGCGGAGAAGGCCAGGGCCGAGCTTGCCGCCAAGCAGGCCGCCGAGAAGGCGGAGCAGGCGGTAAAACCGGCGGCCGATCGGCAGATGCCTGAGGTCGAGCAGAAAGTTGCAGCCCTTGCGCCGGCGCCGGCATCCACATTGTCGGTGGCTGATCTGACGAAATCACTCCAGAGCGAACTGCGCCGCGTCGGCTGCCTGTCCGTCACTGCGGACGGCGACTGGAATTCAGCTTCGCAGCGCTCGCTGGCGCTGTTCAACAAATACGCCGGTACTCAGTTCGATGCCAAGCTCGCCAGCGCCGACGCGCTCGATGCCCTGAAAGCCAAGCCGGGACGCGTCTGCCCGCTCATTTGCAATTTCGGCTCCAAGGCCGACGGCGATCAATGCGTGAAGATTACCTGCCGCGCCGGCTATCGCGTCGGTGATGACAACGAGTGCGAAAAGACTCAGGAGAAGAAGCCGGTCGCCACGCGTGAGGATTCGCGGAGGCGGGATACGGACCGGAAGGCAAGCGAATCTTCGCCGTCCAGGCCTGAGGCGAGTGGACAGATTATTTGCAGCTCGACGGGATGTCGCCCGGTGCAAAAGGGATGTCGGCTTGTCAGCGGGACGATCCCCGGCAGGGTTAGTTCGAATACAGCCACAGGCGGCAACTTCGAGGTCTGCAATTAGGGTGTCACAGGCAATCGCCCGTAAAAGGCTCGGCGTTTCATGATCGTCTTGCGATCTCTTTCACTGTTGATTTTCGGTCTTTGGCTGGGGTGCGGATCGGCCCAGGCCGACAAGCGCGTTGCGCTCGTCATTGGCAATTCCGCTTACAAGAACGCACCGCGGCTTGCGAACCCGGTGAATGACGCCGGGCTCGTGGGCAGCATGTTCAGGAACGCGGGTTTCGATACGGTCGAGATCCGGCTGGACCTCAATGCCAGCGAAATGCGGCGATCGCTACGCGAGTTCGCGGCCAGGACGCGCGATGCCGACATGGCAGTCATCTACTATGCAGGCCATGGCATCGAGCTGGACGGCAGCAACTATCTCGTTCCGACCGATGCGATGCTGGAAACTGACGGTGACGTCCTCGACGAGACGGTCGCGCTGGATCGCGCGCTGTACGCGGTCGAACCGGCCAAACAACTCCGTCTCGTCATCCTCGATGCGTGCCGCGACAACCCATTCGCCAAGACGATGAAGCGCACCCTGGCCTCGCGCGCGATTGGTGGCGGACTTGCCAAGGTCGAGCCGACCAGTCCGAACACGATGATCGCCTTTGCGGCCAAGGCGGGATCGACGGCGTCGGATGGCGACTCCCGCAACAGCCCGTTCGCGGTCGCGCTGACCGATCATCTCCCGAAGCCCGGGCTCGACTTGCGCAAGGCATTCGGGTTTGTCCGTGACGACGTCTTGAAGAAGACCGGCAACAAGCAGGAGCCGTATGTCTATGGCTCCCTGGGCGGCAGCGACGTGCCGCTGGTGCCGCTGAGGCCAGTCGCCGCAGCAGGTCCGCAGGCGAACCCGCAGGACAGTGTGCGCAAGGACTACGAGCTGGCGCTTCAGGCCGGCCTGCGCGAAGCCTGGGAAGCATTCCTCCAGACCTATCCGGACGGCTTTTACGCCAACCTCGCTCGTGTGCAGTTGAAGAAGATTGCCGCCGAGGAGGATCGCACGGTGGCGACCGAGAAGGCGCGTCTGGCCGAACAGGAGAAGGCGAGGCTCGCGACCGAACGAGCCCAGAAGGCCGAGCAGGAGAAAGCCGCCGCAGCTGCCAAAGCCGCGGAAGAGGCGAGGATCGCGGCCGAGAAAGCCAAGCAGATCGAGCAGGCCAAGGCGGAGGCGGCCGAACGAGATCGCAAGGCGGCGGAAGCTGCCGCGGCCAAGTCGCTCGCGGAGAAGCGGGCGCTCGAGAAAGCGGCGACGGAGGCCGCAACGAAGCAGGCGGCGGACAAGCAGGCGGCTGATGCCGAAAGCAGGAAGGTCGCCGCGCTGTCGCCGCCGCCAAGCTCCCCGCCGCCCGGCGATCTCGCGAAATCCGTTCAGAGCGAGCTGCGCCGCGTCGGCTGTCTTTCGGCCGCCGCTGACGGCGATTGGAACGCCGCATCGCAACGCTCGCTGACGCTGTTCAACAAATATGCCGGCACCCAACTCGACGCGAAGCTTGCAAGCGTCGACGCGCTCGATGCGCTGAAGGCGAAACCAGGACGCGTCTGTCCGCTCGTATGCAATTTCGGCTTCAAGGCCGACGGCGATCAATGCGCGAAGATCACCTGCCGCGCCGGCTATCACGTCGGCGATGACAATGAATGCGAGAAGGTGCCGGAGAAGAAGCCGGTGGTCACGCGCGAGGATTCGAAGAGGCGCGACCAGGACCGCAAGGAGGCGGAGTCCGCGGCTCCGAAGTCGCAGTCCTCTGGGCAGATGATCTGCAACAACGCCGGCTGCAGACCGGTCGCAAAGGGCTGTCACCTCGGGCCGGTGCCCAATGCGAACGCCAGCGCCAAGATCACCGGCGAGGTCTGCAACTGAGGGCCAGGCAGCGGTGATGTCCGGCCGGACCAGACACGTCTGCGGTTGAGGTGAGGGCAGGCGACACGAGGCTTGCGTGCCCCGCCGCAAGCGAGCATCATTCCCAAAAAAATGGGGAAAACCGATGCTTGAGCTCTCGCGCCGCAGTCACCTTCAGCAATTGTCGGCCGTGCTCGGATCCGCCGCGCTGCCTGGGTGGTCGAGATGCGCTAGGGCTTCGGAGGCAGACATTCCCCCCGAGGGCATCGGCAAGGGCATCAAGCACATCTCCTACAGCGACATCGGCGGACGGCCCGACAGCGTGCAGGTGATGTTCAACCGGCAGCATGTCTATGTCGGACATATGTTCAGCGACGGCGTGACGGTCCTGGACGCATCCGATCCGCGTGCGCTGAAGCCGGTCAATTTCTTCACCGCGGGACAATACACTCGCACCCACCATTTACAGGTGGCGGAAGACCTGCTGCTGCTTGCAAACGGCGCCAACATCGTCGCGATGCAGTCCTACGACAATATGCGCGGCTATTTCGAGAACACGCTGGTCGACAGCATCACCAAGGCCAAGAAATTCCGCTGTGGGCTGTCGATCCACGACATATCGAAACCGAACGAGATGCGCGAAATCGCATTCCTCGAAATGCCCGGCTTCGGCATCAATCGGCTGTGGTGGCCGGGCGGCCGCTATGCCTATGTATCGGCGCATCTCGACGGGTTCACCGACCACATCCTTTGCGTGGTCGATCTCAAGACCATCACCAAGCCGGAGATCGTCGCGAAATGGTGGCTGCCGGGCATGAACCGTGCGGCCGGCGAGCCGGCAACGCCGAAGGGCAAGCGCTTTGCGCTCCATCACATGATCACGGCGGGTGATCGCGGCTATGCTGCCTGGCGCGATGGCGGCTTCACCATTCACGACATCAGCGATCCCGTGAATCCAAAGCTGCTGTCCCACATCAACTGGTCGCCGCCCTTCGCCGGCGGGACGCATACGCCGCTGCCGCTGCCCAAGCGACAGCTCGCAATCGTCGCCGACGAAGCGAACGCGGACAATTGCGCCAAGGGGCTGTTCCATACATTCGTTCTCGACGTGCGCGCGCCGGCAAATCCGGTGCCGATCGCGACCCTGCCCACCCCGCGCGACCGCGATTTCTGCACGAACGGCACCTTCGGTCCGCATAATCTGCACGAGAACCGCCCGGGCTCGTTCCAGAGCGAGGAGACGATCTTCGCAACCTACAACAATGCCGGCGTCAGGGTGTTCGACGTCAGGGACGCCTTCGCACCGAAGGAGATCGCGTATTGGGTGCCGCCGACACCGAAAAAGCTCATCGATCCGCGCCCGAACGTCGCGCTCGCGGCCAAAACCTGCGACGCCTATGTCCGGCCTGACGGGCTGATGTTCGTCTCCGACTGGAACGCCGGCATGCACGTGCTGCAATATCAGGGATGAGCGGTGTTGTAGGGTGGGCAAAGGCGCGAAGCGCCGTGCCCACCATTTGCAGCGGAGAAGTTTGTGGTGGGCACGCTTTCGCTTTGCCCACCCGGCGGACCTGCACTAACCCGCCGGCATCCGCGTCTCCACCAACCGCGCCCAGAACGATGCGCCGTGGCCCAAAATGTTGTCGTTGAAGACGTAGGCCGGGTGGTGGCACTCGTTGCCGTCGCCCATGCCGACCAGGATCATCGCGCCGGGGCGTGCTTCCAGCATGAAGGAAAAATCTTCGGCGCCCATCATGGGAATGAACTTGTCGTTGACGCGCTCGGCACCGACGATGTCGCGGGCGACGTCGGCGGCAAGGCCGGCCTCGCGCGCATGGTTCATCGTCACCGGATACATCCGCGTGTATTTGGTCTCCGCCGAGCCGCCATAGGCGCGCGCGATGCTCTCGGCGACTTCGCCGATGCGGCGCTCGACGAGATCGCGCACTTCAGGGTCGAGCGTGCGCACGGTGCCGCCGAGCTCGGCGACCTCGGGGATGATGTTGAAGGCCGTGCCGGAGTGGAATTGCGTGATCGAGATGACGGCTGATTTGAGCGGGTCGACGTTGCGGGACACGATCGACTGCAGCGCGTTGACGATCTGAGCGCCGATCAGCACGCTGTCGATCGACTTGTGCGGACCCGCGCCGGCATGGCCGCCCTTGCCGTGCACCGTGATCTGGATGTTGTCGGAGGAGGCGAGCATCGCGCCGGGTGTGGTCGCGAAATGGCCTTCGGGCAGGCCCGGCATGTTGTGCATGCCATAGACCTCCTGGATGTTCCAGCGCGTCATCAGCCCGTCCTCGACCATCGCCTTGCCGCCGCCGCCGCCTTCTTCCGCGGGCTGAAAGATCACCACGGCCGTGCCGTCGAAATTGCGCGTCTCGGCGAGGTATTTGGCGGCGCCGAGCAGCATCGCGGTGTGGCCGTCATGGCCGCAAGCGTGCATCTTGCCGGGGACCTTGGAGGCATAGGGTACGCCCGACGTCTCCATGATCGGCAGCGCATCCATGTCGGCGCGCAGGCCAATGGTCTTGCCCGAGGCGGACTTGCGGCCGCGGATCACGCCGACGACGCCGGTGCGGCCGATGCCCGTCACCACCTCGTCGCAGCCGAACTCGCGCAAGCGGTCGGCGACGATGCCGGCGGTGCGGTGGACGTCGTATTGCAGCTCCGGATTCTCGTGGAAGTCATGGCGCCAGGCGGCCATTTCGTCGGAGAGGGCGGCAACGCGGTTGACGATGGGCATGAGGGAGGTCCGCCTTGATTTGTAGCCCGGATGAGCGAAGCGAAATCCGGGATTTTTTGTGGGAAAAGTCCCGGGTGTCGCTGCGCTCACCCGGGCTACGAATGACGCTCAGCTTTCGCCGAACACGCGCTTGAAGATCGTGTCGACGTGCTTGAAGTGATAGCCGAGGTCGAACTGCTCGTCGATTTCGGCGTCGGTGAGATACTTCTTCACGTCAGCGTCCTTCTTCAGGAGCTGGAGGAAGTCGCCCTCGCCGCGCCAGACCGGCATGGCGTTGCGCTGCACGAGCTTGTAGGCGTCCTCGCGGCTTGCGCCCTTCTGCGTCAGCGCCAGCAGAACGCGCTGCGAATGCACGAGGCCGCCGAGGCGGTCGAGGTTCTTCTGCATGTTGGCGGGGTACACCAGCAGCTTGTCGATCAGGCCGGCGAGGCGGACCAGCGCGAAGTCCAGCGTCACGGTCGCGTCGGGGCCCATCATGCGTTCGGCAGAGGAGTGCGAGATATCGCGCTCGTGCCAGAGCACGACGTTCTCCAGCGCCGGGGTCACATAGGCGCGCACCATGCGCGACAGCCCGGTGAGGTTTTCCGAGAGCACCGGATTGCGCTTGTGCGGCATCGCGGACGAACCCTTCTGCCCTTCGGAGAAGAACTCCTCGGCTTCCAGCACTTCGGTGCGCTGCATGTGGCGGATCTCCACCGCGAAACGCTCGACCGAGGAAGCGATCACACCGAGCGTCGAGAAATACATCGCGTGGCGGTCGCGGGGGATGACCTGCGTCGAGATCGGCTCGGGGACGAGGCCCATGGCATTGGCAACATGCTGTTCGACGCGCGGGTCGATCTGGGCAAAAGTGCCGACCGCACCAGAGATGGCGCAGGTGGCGACTTCCTTCCGCGCCGCGATCAGGCGCTCCCTGGCGCGCGAGAATTCCGCATAGGCATAAGCGAGCTTGAGGCCGAAGGTCACGGGTTCGGCATGGATGCCGTGGCTGCGGCCGATGGTCGGCGTCATCTTGTGCTCGAGGGCGCGCTTCTTCAGCGCCGCCAGCACCTTGTCGAGGTCGGCGAGCAGCAGGTCAGCGGCGCGGGTGAGCTGGACGTTGAGGCAGGTGTCGAGCACGTCGGAGGAGGTCATGCCCTGATGCACGAAGCGCGCTTCGGGGCCGACGATCTCGGCGAGGTGGGTGAGGAAGGCGATGACGTCGTGCTTGGTCTCGCGCTCGATCTCGTCGATGCGGGCGACGTCGAAAGTGGCGTCCTTGGCCTTGCCCCAGACCGTTTTGGCGGCCTCCTTGGGAATCGTGCCGAGCTCGGCAAGGGCGTCCGCCGCATGCGCCTCGATCTCGAACCAGATCTTGAACCGGGTCTGCGGCTCCCAGATCGAGGCCATTTCCGGGCGGGTATAGCGGGGGATCATTGGACTGCTCCAGGAAGGTGGGCGGGCGACCCAGAAGGGGCGACCTGCCAAAATGCTTTTTACGCCGTGACTTAGCAGAGCGGGGAGAGCGAAACAAACGGCACCGGCAACGTAGCGGGGGATGATTGGGCTGGGTGGGGGGCATCGGCCGGCCGCGGCGCGCGATGAGCGGCACGTGCCCCGGGGCCGCAGATATTAACTGTCAATCACGGATCATTGACTGACAGATATTGAAATCTGTCAGCGAGACGTGTATATCCGTTCTCGGACGCTCCAATCGGGCGTCTGGCGGCATCCCGGGAGCCCGACGTCCCAAGCAGATGGGGGATTGAGGGTCGCAATTGAACAACAGGGACCGCCAATTGATTGGAGACTTACGACAATGACGACCGAAATCATCAATTTGACCGGGACGATTGGGCACTGGCTCAATTTACTGGTGGCGCGCCAGATCGCGGCGCAGGCTGCAAAACTGCCTCATTAAGGCGAGAGCTTTCCGAAACGACCGGCACGGGCGCTTCGGAAGCAGCTCTGTCACCGGGTAACTGAGCCCTCAACGGGAACATGGTGCTGGCATGAACGAAGCCGTTATCTTGACGCCGGAGCGGATCCTCGAAGTCACCGAGGACGTGCTGCGGCGTTACGGACTGGCCAAAGCCACCGTGGTCGACGTTGCCCGTGCGCTCGATGTGAGCCATGGCAGCGTCTATCGCCATTTCCCGAGCAAGGCTTCGCTGCGCGAAGCGGTTGCCAAACGCTGGCTTGACCGCATCGACGCGCCGCTGCTGGCGATCGCCAAGGAGCAGGGCCCGGCGCCTGACAGGCTCGACCGCTGGCTGCGCACGCTGTTCGCCGCCAAACGTTCGCGTGTGCTCGACGACCCCGAGATGTTCGACACTTATCTGACCCTGGCGCGCGAAGCCTGCGCGGCCGTCAAATGTCACAAGGACACCATGATCGACCAGATCGCGGCAATCCTGTCCGACGGCGTGACGCAGGGCGTGTTCGCCGTCGATGACGTCAAGACCACCGCGCGTGCGATCTTCGATGCCACAGTCCGCTTTCACCATCCGGCCCATGCCGACGAGTGGAAGGATGCCGATCTCTCGGCGCGTGTCGATGCGACGCTGGCGCTGGTATTGCGCGGGCTGAAGGCGTAGGCCGAATACTCCACGCGCTGTTCCAAAGCCGCTCGATCGCCCGCATGGGCGGCGCTTTTATCCGTCGACCTTGTGGGCGAGGGCACCATCGCGAAGCGAACGCGGATGGTGGGACTTTTTCCGCGCACGAAGAGCGGTACCCGCCAATGGCACGACCGGGGGGCTTTCCGGATACGCATTGACTTCAATTTCGACGAGGTCCTTCGCCCGCTTTCGAAGCCTGTAGAATGCAAGCTCCTGTTCGAGCATGGGGCAGTGGAATCGAATGGTTGCTGTGTCTGGCAAGCGGCAGAGTTCATCGATGAGCTCGCCGACAGTGATGAGCGCGGGATAGGTAGCTTCGCGGATAGCCTTACTCATGGCGGAACTCCTTCACTGCGGTACTAACTGGAGTTCGATGGCCTCCGTTCCAATCCGCATCGCAAGGCGGTCGAAATATACCTGGGAGACGCCCGCATGCGGAGGATGGCTCCGTGCGCCTGCCTTCAGGGAGGGGCAAACATCTAGATCTTCGTCAGTCCACAATTGGCTGCCAGCCGCACCAGCTGCGCGTCCGTACGCGCGCCGGTCTTGGTCTTGATCAGATAGTGATAGTTCTGCACCGTCTTGACGCTCAGATTGAGATGCGCAGCGATCTGTTCGGTCGTGGCACCGCCGGCGAACTGGCGCAGGATCTCGATCTCGCGTTCTCCCAATTGATCCAGCGCCGAGCCCGCCGACAGACTGTCCTCGGCCAAGATGTGCGCGATGTCGTCGCTCATGGCGCGCTCGCCGCGGGCAACGCTGCGGATCGCGGACACGACCGCGGACGGCTCGCTACTCTTGGTGACGAAGCCGCTGGCGCCGGCACTGAAGGCTGCCTTCACCAGAACGGCTTCGTTGTGCATGGTAAAGACGAGGATGCGCGCCCGCGGACTGCGCGCGCGGATGTTGCGGATGGCTTCCAGTCCGCTCGCGCCGGGCATCGAGATATCAAGCACGACGACATCAGGATCGCGCGCCTTGAAGGCGCTGTAGGCATCCGCAGCGTTGTCGGCTTCCGCCACGACATGCAGATCACCCTGGCTTTCCAGCACGCGCCGATAGCCTTGCCGCACGATCGGATGGTCGTCGACCAGCAGCACGGAAATGCCTGTTGCCATCTCGTTCATGCCGGCCTCATGCGGCGAGCGGGATGGTGGCGGCGACGCTGAGTCCGCCTCGGGCAGGCAGGATCGAGAATGAGCCGCCGGCCGCTGCGACGCGCTCGCGGATGCCGGTGAGGCCGAAGCCGGCCGACTGCTTGACGCGTGCCGCGTCGCCGCCGCCATCGTCGTCGACACGGATCAGCAATGCATCGTCGTCGCCCGCGCGCCGTTCCACGCTGAGCGAAATCTCGCGTGCCGCGCCGTGGCGCAACGCGTTGGTCAGGCATTCCTGCGCGACGCGATAGGCCGTGATAGCGGCCGGGCCGCTGATGTCGGTGAGGTCGCCCTTGAGATCGAGCTGGATCGTCGGCCGCGCCGAGCTCTGCGAGCGCCAGCTATCCACCAAATTCACGAGGCTCGCCTCCAGCCCAAGCTCGGCGGGCAGGGGATTGCGCAGGCGCTTCAGCGCGTCGCGCAGCGAGGCCATCAGATGATGCGTGGCCTGCGAGATCATCCGCGCGTCCTGCGCGACGTCGTTGTGCTTGTCTCCCTTCGTGCTCGCCGTTTCGATGGTGTTGGCGAAGGCGAGGATGGCCGAGAGATTTTGTCCGAACTCGTCGTGCAGCTCGCGGGCGAGCGCGCAGCGTTCGTCGTCGCGGATCTCGATCAGGCGCCGCGTCAGCGCCGCGCGCTGTTCGGTAGCCTCCTCCAGCCGGCCGCCGAGCTCGCCGACGGCGCTGCCGATCATCGCCAGCTCCATCGACCGGAAGCGCGGCAGTTTCGTGCGATATTGGCCGCGGGCCATGCGCTGCAAGGCCGTGACGATCGTGCGCGCCGGCGCCAGCGCATGCGCAATCGCGAGCGAGGCCAGCAGCGCGATCGCCGCCGCCATCAAAAGCGCGACGTCGATCACGTTGAGGATGTACTCCCAGGCAAGCGAGATGGCGGCCGTTTCATCCGGCGTCGCGACCACCGTTCCGGCGGTCGCCGCGCGGGGACTGACGGGCCGTATCACTTCGGCATGGCTGCCGAGGAAGGTCGGCACGATCGACGCGAACCAGCGCGGCGGCGTCTTGCCCAGCCCCTCGCTCTGGCCGCAGAGCGGCTTTTCGAATGCGATGGCCGGTTGGAATTCGACGCAGACGCCGGGTGAGATCAGCTTCATCGTTTCCAGCGTGCGCCACTCCGGAACCGGCAGAAGCTGCTCGCGTGTTCTGCTGCTACGCAACAGGAATTCGTGCCAATACAGGGCCTGAAGCGCCTGGGCGACCCGCTGCGCCGAGGCCGCAGTCGCCCGGTCCACGCTGCGATAGGCGTCGAACGTGGCCCAGATCGTCGCCGCGCCAAGGCAGAGCACGACAATGAGAAACAGACGGGCGACAAGCTGAAGCACAAGGCGCATGCGATCACCCCAAAGTTTGCTAAGGTCAGCCTAACAACGCCGCCGCGCCTTGCCAATTGCGAGGCACGGCAAGATGGTAGCTCGGGCAAATTTCCCATGCTGGATTGGGCATGGCTCTTTGGACCGGGCGCGGCGGCTTTGATCTAATGGGCGGAATTCACGGCCAGGAGCGGTGCAGCATGAGTTCGATGACGATTGGGCCGATCGCGGGGCCTGCTGCCGACCCATCCGAGCGCAGTGCGCTCCTGTTCTGGATGATCTTCACCGGGCTTTCGATCTTCGCCGTCGTGCTGCTGTGGCGGTTCGGCCTGATCCGCTTGATGCTGACCTCAGATCGGACCTACATTTCCAGCGTGATCGCGCTGCTCTATGTCCTCACCTGCGGTCACTGCTTCCTGCGCACGCGGGCCATTGCCCGCGAGGGCGCGGCGGCAAGGCGCTGCCGCGCGGTGCTTGCGGCCCCCGAGGGCGGCAGGGCGCTCGACGTCGGCGCTGCCGCGCTGCCGCGCGGGCTGGTGCGGGACCACATTGAGAGCCTCGTGACCAAGGCCGCGGCGCAGGACTACCGCCCCGTCGACCAGACGCTATTGCTGCGAACGCTCGCCGACCGGCTGCGCGGCTCCAACGGCTTCGGGGCCTTCGTCTCGGATACGCTGATGAAGCTCGGCCTGCTCGGCACCATCGTCGGCTTCATCATCATGCTGGCGCCGATCGCGGGACTGGATGCCGCCGACAAGGTCGCGATGCGATCCTCGATGGGACTAATGAGCGACGGCATGGCGGTCGCGATGTACACGACGCTGGCGGGCCTCGTCGGTTCGATCCTGGTCCGCATCCAGTATTACATGCTGGATGCCGCGACCCAGAAGGTGTTCTCGGATGCGGTGGTGCTGACCGAGACCTATGTGACGCCGGTGCTGGAACGTAAGGGCGCTGGAATCGCGACATGATGGATGATTTCGGTCTCTATCCGCGCGAGGAGCCGTTCGATCCCTTGGGCGTGATGCTGTTCAAGGCGCTCCAGGTGATCGCTTTCCTGTTCTTCCTCGCGCTGCTCGCGGTCTCGCCGGACGCCAAGGACGGCAAGATCGACTCCAAGGCCGAGTTCATGATCACGCTGGACTGGCCCGACAGCCATCCCGACGATCTCGACCTGTTCGTGCAGGATCCCGTGGGCAATATCGCCTGGTATCGCCACCGCGAGGCCGGCTTCCTCACGCTCGACCGCGACGATCGCGGCGGAGCCAACGACTTCATCATGGTCAACGGCAAAAAGATTGCCTCGCCGATCCGCGAAGAGATCGTCACGGTGCGGGGCATCGTTCCCGGCGAATACACCGTCAATGTCTCACATTTCGTGGCTACGACCGGCGAGCCTGTGACGGCCAATGTGAAGGTGCAAAAACTCAATCCGACGGCGCAGGTGATCTTCGATAACAAGTTCACGGTCGATCACACCGGCGACGAGAAGACCGCGGTGCGGTTCCGACTCGACGCCGAAGGCAAGGTCGTCAATGTGGACCAGCGGCCGAAATCGCTGCTGGAGACCTTTCGCAGCGGCTGGCGCAACGGCGCCGATCTCGACCCGAGCACCGGCGTGAGCAAGAACGCTGTGAGGGTGCGCCGTGACTAGCCTGCCAACGGTCATCCTCACGCTATCGATAGCCTACGCCGTCATCGGTGCGCTGCTGCTGGTCGTTCTGGTCTATGCGCGGCTGCATTGGTCGTTCAAGGCGGTCGCGGTGGTCGTGACCAGTGCGTTCTATGTCGTCAGCTTCACCGAGATGCGCGGGCTGCTCGGCTGGGCCAGCGCCGATCGGCTGCCGGCCTCGTTCAAGCTGCTGAAGGCCCGCATCGTCGAGCCGCATTCGCTGGAGGGCGATCCCGGCTCGATCTATCTCTGGGTCGAGCAGCTCGACGAGGACAATCGGCCGAGTGGCATCCCGCGCGCCTTTCGTGTGCCCTACAATGACAGGCTGGCCGACAAGACCCATGCGGCGGAGAACGAGATCGCGCTGGGACATCCGCAAGGCGGCCGGGCCGCCGATTTCGGCGGCGGCGATGGCAGCCTCATCGACATGGTCCGGGAATATGTGACGCCCAAGACCATCATGGAGACGAGCGGAGGCGATTCCTCGACCGGCGAATTCCTGGCACCACCGGCCGGCGCGCAGGGCGCCGTGTTCACGCCGTTGCCGCCGCCCCGGATGCCGCCGAAGGACGAGCAATAGGCTCTTCACCATCGCGACAGGGCAGTGCTGGCAAACCGCGCGCCGCTGGCGCATGTTCTTGACCTCCCTCAATTTAGCCTTATCGGCTCCCAATAAGGTTCGAGGGTGGAGGGTGCGTGCTTCTCGCTGTCTTCTCGGATATCCACGGCAACCGGCAGGCGTTCGAGGCGTGCCTGAAAGTCGCGCGGGCGCGTGGCGCCGAGCGCTTCATCCTGCTTGGCGACTTCGTCGGCTATGGCGCCGATCCGGAATGGGTGGTGGATACCGCGATGGAGCTGGTTGTCCAAGGCGCCGTCGCCGTGCGCGGCAATCATGACCAGGCGGTGAATTCCTCGGCCGAGACCATGAATGCCGAGGCGCAAATCGCGATCGAATGGACCCGCGGCCGGCTCGACACCGCGCAGCGGCGGTTCCTGGCGGAATTGCCGATGCTGGTGGAGGACGGCGATCGCCTGTTCGTGCATTCGGAAGCCTCCAGCCCCCGAAGCTGGCACTATGTCCGATCGACCGCCGACGCAGCCAAGAGCCTGATCGCGACGCCGGCTCATGTCACGTTCTGCGGCCACATCCACCGCCCGGCGATCTATTCGATGTCGGTGACGGCGAAGATGTCGGGACTCGTGCCCAAGACTGACGTCTCCGTACCGCTGCTGCGCGGCCGGCAATGGCTTGCGGTGCTCGGCTCGGTCGGCCAGCCGCGCGATGGCGATCCATCCGCGGCTTTCGCGCTGTTCGACACGGTCTCGTGCCAGATCACCTATTGCCGCGCGCCCTACGACGTCGAGACGGCCGCGAACCGGATCCGCGAGAACGGCCTGCCGCATTGGCTCGCCGACCGACTGTCGCAGGGGCGTTAGAGGCCGATGCCGAAACCCCTCGTCAAATCGGGCGCAGAGATCGACGGCTACACGATTGGCGAATGCGTCCATGCCGGCGGAATGGCGACGCTGTGGACCGTCACCCGTCCCGGCCTCGACGTGCCGCTGCTGATGAAAATTCCGCGGGTGTCGGAGGGCGAGGACCCCGCGGCGATCGTCTCCTTCGAGATGGAGATGATGATCCTGCCGCGGCTTGCGGGTCCGCACGTGCCCTCCTGTTTCGGCACCGGCGATTTCGCCCACCAGGCCTATGTCGTGATCGAGCGCATCTCCGGGACCACGCTCTACAAGCGGTTGCCCGACCTGCCGCTGCCGTATGACGAGGCGCGGCAGCTCGTCGCCAGGATCGCAACGGGGCTTGCTGATTTGCACCGGCAGAACGTGATCCATCACGACATCAAGCCGAGCAGCATCATGTTCCGCGAGAGCGGCGAGGCGGTGTTGATCGACTATGGCCTGTCGCATCACAACCATCTGCCGGACCTGTTGCAGGAGGAATTCCGCCTGCCTTACGGCACCGCGCCCTATATGGCGCCAGAACGGTTGTCAGGGGTGCGCGACGATCCGCGCAGCGATCTGTTCTCGCTGGGCGTGCTGCTCTATTTCTTCACGACCGGCGAGCGGCCGTTCGGCGAGGGCGAGACACTGCGTGCGATGCGGCGCCGGCTTTGGCGCGATCCGCACCCGCCGCGCGGCTTG
>NZ_JADPJF010000064.1:136678-140448 GCF_023073295.1 Bradyrhizobium sp. 23
CGGTGCGGCGCTATCCGACGGCGTCGCAGCTCGCCTTCGATCTGACCCATCCGGACCAGATCAGGCTCACCACACGCTCGGAGCGGATGAAGCGCGACCCGTTAAGCGTCGCTTGGCGGCGCCGCTTCAACCAGGGCGTCATGCAGCCGCGCGCGAAATCGGATGTCGCAGCCCAGATCGCATCAAGCCCGATCCTCGCGGTCGCGCTCGACACGGTGGAAGGCGCCCCCGAGCTGAACGAAGCGTTGCGCGTCACCACCGAGCGTATTCTCGCCACGCTGCCGTCGGCGCGGCTCGCCTGTCTCAACGTGCTGAGGCTCAACCGCATCGCGATTGACAGGACGCTGGATGAGCAGGGCTCCAACAAGCATATCGACCGGTTGGTGGCGCTCAGACACTGGGCCACGCCGCTCAAGCTCGATGAGAGCCGGCTCTCGGCTCACGTGCTGGAAGCCGTCGATCCCGCGGCGGCCATCCTGGAGTTTTGCGAGGTCAACCACGTCGACCACGTCATCATCGGCGCGCGGCAGGGCTCGTTCAGGCGCACGCTGCTCGGCAGCGTCTCGGCCAAGGTGGCCTCGGAAGCGGCCTGCACCGTCACCGTGGTACGGCCGCCGCGAATGGCTGCGGATGCGGGCGAGGAGGCCGGATAGGGCCGCGCTCTGGATCCTGGAGGCTCAGGCCGCGTGAGCGGTGTGGACGGAGCGCTTGCGACGGATCGGCCAGGAGAATTGCGGGCCGGGCTCGCAGTGATCCGCGCTGCCGCCGAAGAACTGGATGATCTCGCGGCACGGCTCGCAGTTGAACAGGTTACGCGACGCGGATGCCTTGGTCATTTCCTTGAGGCAGTTCGGGCAATGCGGCTTCATGAGCTTGGTCCAGAAAAGAATTCAATGCCGGCGCGGTGACCGGAGCGGGTGATCCAGGTCCATCTCGGGCCCGGTGTCGTCGCGCATCTCGCCTTCGGTGCGTTCGAGCCGACCGAAGAAAAAATCGAGGTCAGGATGTGGGCGCCGCGGGATGCGGCACCGGCGCTTCGGCTGACGTTTCACGAGCGCGATCTGCATGGGGTCAGGCCCGATACCAGTCGCGACGAGCGATGCGGGCCGAGCGTACCGAGACCTTCACCGGTCCGGCCGATGGACCAAACACAACAAACGCACAAAAACCAAGCCACAACGCCACGCCAGTCCAGACCAGGGTCGTCGTCATGATGTGCTCCCGCGAAAACAGGCAAGAATCACTTGCGGTGATTTGCGCGAATCAGGGAAGCCCGGAGGAGTACGGATCAAGTTGCAAATTTAGGCATTACGCGCCGCAACACCCGTAGAGGCCGCACGTCTGCGGAGTCGAGCGGGCCCTCAGATCGCCTCGCCGCGTGCACCCGCGGCGGCGTTGCGGATTGCGGCGATGTTGGTCTTATAGGCATCCTGCGTGCCGCCCCTGAACACGGACGTGCCGGCGACGAAGGCGTTGGCCCCGGCCGCAGCCAGGGGACCTGCGACGTCGGGCCCGACGCCGCCATCGACCTCGATATCGATCGGCCGGCCCGCTGTCATGGCGCGGATGTCGCGGATCTTGCCGATCGCGGAGGGGATGAAGGCCTGGCCGCCGAAGCCGGGATTGACCGACATCACCAGCACGAGGTCGACCAGGTCCAGGACGTATTCGAGCGCACTGATCGGCGTGCCCGGATTGAGCGAAACGCCGGCCTTCTTGCCGAGTGCGCGGATCGCCTGAAGCGAGCGGTGCAGATGGGGACCGGCCTCGGCATGCACGGTGATGTGGTCGCAGCCGGCTTTCGCGAAGGCCTCGAGATAGGGGTCACAGGGCGAGATCATCAGATGCGCGTCGAAGATCTTCTTGGTGTGCGGGCGCATCGCCTTAATGACGTCGGGGCCATACGAGATGTTGGGAACGAAGTGCCCGTCCATGACGTCGAGATGGATCCAGTCGGCTCCAGCGGCGTCCACGGCGCGCACCTCCTCGCCGAGCCTGGAGAAATCCGAGGCCAGGATCGAGGGCGCGATTGCCAGGGGGCGGGGAGCGAAGGCTTGGGTCATGGCGGTTTCCCGTGGCGGCCGTGGAAGATGGACTCGCCTAACATGGGCCTCTCAGCCGGGCAATGCAGGGGCGGCGTGCTTCCTGTGGGCGGAAATTTCTGCCGCGACCGGCATGAATTGCCGGTGTTCCGGGCCGTGCAAAGTGCGGTGAAAGCGGATTTCATTGAGCTTTTTGCGCTGGCACGGCGCTTGCTGACTTCACCTGAACAGAACATTGGCCGCGGCATGCCGCATCGGTTGGAGTTGTGCAATGTTGTTTGCTCTTGGGGCCGTATCGAGCGCACTCGACGCGATCCAGTCGCTGACGAATTCGAAATCGTCCTCGTCGACGCAGAAGACGGGATCCTCGCAAAAGCCCGCGACCAATCCGTTCGCGATCGAGAGCGGCAGCAACAGCACGACCGGCGCGGCCTCGTCGGTCAATGCGGGCAAGACCCCGCAGATCTCGCCGGAGACGATGAACGCGCTGTTCGCTGCGCAGAGCCAATCCTCGGACAGCACCGGCAGCGCCGCCAGCTCGACCTCGTCGAGTTCGACGTCCTCCTCCTCGACGCGCCGCGACGCCGCCTTGAAGGATCTGTTCTCGCAGATCGATGGGGACGGCGACGGCAAGATCACCAAGTCGGAATTCGAGAATGCGCTCGGCGCCGGCGGCACCAATCTCGCGCAGGCCGACGACGTTTTCTCGAAACTGGATTCGAATACCGACGGCAGCGTCAGCCTCGATGAGATGTCGAAGGCGCTGAAGAGCGGCCATCGCGGCCACCATCACGCGCAAGGTGCGGGCGATGCCTCCGGCAGCGGTTCGGATTCCTCCTCGCGATCCAGCGGCGGCTCGACCTCGACCTCGACGACCGGCGCCGACGGTTCGACCACCACCACCGTCACCTATGCCGACGGCTTCAAGATGTCGACGACGGTCCCGGGCGCCCCCAGCTCCCGTAATTCGGCGTACGATCTGTTCGCGCAGTTGATGCAGCGGCAGGGCGGGCAGGGACAAGGCGCCTCAGCGGCTGTCGGTTCATCGATGTCGATGAGCGTGTAACCTTGCTCACGGCTAGCCTGCATATTCGTGCGTGATGTCACGATAGACATACCGATCACGGATTTCGCGGTTGAAGAACGTACCCTTTGAGCGCACATTCTTGAACGCGGCGGCGACCTCGGGCGGAACGTCCGCGTAGACATAGACGCGTCCGCTGACGAAAGTCACCGTCAGCTCGCGCCTATCGGGGGCGTAGCGGAAAAAGCGGATCACGGAAGACGGCATGGTTGTGCACCTTGTCGGCCAGGGTAACGCCGTGTCAGCCGTTTCGTTTCTATCCGAACCGGTCCTTCCACGCCGGCATTGCGCCGGCAAAGGACAGGGCCGTCGCATTGTAGACGCCGCGAGCGATGGCGCGTGCGACCACGTTGGCGGCGATCGTTCCGAGCTCGGTAAGGCCGACCAGCGGCTCGATCGGCTTCTCGCCCGTTGCGGCGGCGAACAGCACGTCGCCGTCGGTCGGGGCATGCACCGGATAGATCGCACGGGCGAACCCGGTATGCGCGATCATCGCAAGCCGCTTGGCCTGGGGTTTGGTCAGCGTGGCATCGGTGACAACGACGCCGATCGTGGTGTTCTCGCGCGCGTTCGCGGCGGGTCCGCCCTTGATGCGCATCGCCAGCATGTCCGGTGTGAACGTGGACGGCAGGCCGCGCCCGCCG
>NZ_JADPJF010000064.1:140535-159422 GCF_023073295.1 Bradyrhizobium sp. 23
GTTCTCCTCGAAGGGCGCAGCCCAGAACCAAGGCCCTTCGCCAACGGTTGTGCTGCCGACCGCGTTGACGACCATGATCGCGGCGACCTTGATACCATTGGCCAGGACCGCGGAGGCCGACCCCAGTCCACCCTTGAAGGTCGCGGTGGTGGCACCGAGGCCGGCGCCGACGCTGCCCAGTGCGAAATCGTCGCTGGCGGCCAACGCTGCGGCGTAGCCGAGGTCGCGATAGGGCGCGAAGCGTCCCCAGGCCTTGTCGCCGCCGTTGAGCAAGTCGAAAACGATTGCGCCAGGCACGATCGGAATCACCGCCTCGCGAATCCGCAAGCCGCGGCCTTGTTCGGCGAGCCAGGCCTGGATGCCGCCGCCGGCGTCGATTCCAAAGGCGGAGCCGCCGGACAGCGCGATGGCGTCAACGCGATCGACGGTGCTGGCGAGGTCGAGCAACGCGTCTTCGCGCGTGCCGGGTCCGCCGCCGCGAACATCGATGGCCGCAACCGCGGGGGCGTCGAAGATGATCGCGGTCGTGCCAGTGGC
Source organism: Bradyrhizobium sp. 23 (assembly GCF_023073295.1). Lineage (NCBI taxonomy): Bacteria > Pseudomonadati > Pseudomonadota > Alphaproteobacteria > Hyphomicrobiales > Nitrobacteraceae > Bradyrhizobium > Bradyrhizobium sp. 23. The sequence continues at coordinate 141,073 of NZ_JADPJF010000064.1, forward strand.
GATTTTCGCATCCTCGGCATGGCCGACGCGGACGCCGGCGATATCGGTGAGAAGGTTTTTCAAGGCGGCTCCGCAGGCTGAAAGGCGCTCGCTTCAGCGATATCGCAGGGATGCCGCAGGCTCAACCCGCGAGCGCGGTCCTCAGCATCTTGGCGAGCTCGGACTTACGGTAGGGCTTTGCCAGCAGCAGCACGCCGGAATCGAGCCGCCCGTGATGGACGATGGCGTTCTCGGTGTAGCCCGAGGTGAACAGCGTCTTCAGGTCGGGGCGGCGGCGAGCCGCCTCGTCGGCGAGCTGGCGGCCGTTCATGTTGCCGGGCATGATGACGTCCGTGAATAGCAGGTCGATGTCCTTGTCGGCGTCGATGATGACGAGGGCCTCGGCCGCGTTGGCGGCTTCGAGGGCGGTATAGCCGAGGCTCTTGATCTGGGTCACGACATATTGGCGCACCAGCGCGTCGTCCTCGACGATCAGGATCTTTTCGTGGCCGCCGGTGACCGGCGCGTTCTGCAGCGCCTCGAATTCGGTCTCCTGCACGCCGCTCGAGCGCGGCAGGTAAATCTTCACGCTCGTGCCGTGGCCTTCCTCGCTGTAGATCTTGATGTGTCCGCCGGACTGCTTGACGAAGCCGAACACCATGCTGAGCCCGAGGCCGGTGCCCTTGCCGACCTCCTTCGTGGTGAAGAAGGGATCGAACACCCGGTCCATCAACTCCGGCGGGATTCCGGAGCCGGTGTCGCTGACGGCGATCATGACGTAATTGCCGGCCACCACGTCGGGATTCATGCTGGCATAGCCGTCGTCGAGGAAGATGTTGCGCGTCTCCAGCACCAGCGTTCCGCCGTCGGGCATCGCATCGCGCGCGTTCAGCGCGAGGTTGAGGATCGCGGTGGAAAGCTGACCCGGGTCGATCAGTGCCGGCCACGCATCCTCGGTGAGTTGCGGCATGATGGTGATCTGCTCGCCGAGCGTGGGATGCAGGAGCTTTGCGGCCTCGAGCGTCAATGCGTTGACGTCGATTTCGCGCGGTTGGAGCGGCTGCTTGCGGGCGAACGCGAGCAGATGCTTGGTCAGTTGCGCGCCGCGCTCGGCGGCGTCGTCGATCAGCTTGGTGATGGCGGCGAGCTCGGGACGGTCAGCGACCGCGTCCGCCAAAATTCCGATCGTGCCGGTGATGACGGTCAGCACATTGTTGAAGTCGTGCGCGACACCGCCGGTCAATTGACCAATCGAATCCATCTTCTGGACGTGCCTGAACTGCGCCTCGGCCGCCTGCTTCTCGGTGAGGTCGCGGCCGATGAAGAAATGGCGCTTGACCGGCTCGGACCAGGTGCCCATCCAGTTCAGCGTGACCTCGTGACCGTCGTAGTGGTAGTAGCGCGCCTCGAAGCTGCGCTTGACCGCGCCACGCCGCGCCGCGCGCATCTCGTCGCGCGTCTTCTGGAGGTCATCGGGATGAATGAACTCGGTGGCGCTGTGCCCGATCATGTCTTCCGGATTCAAGCCGAGAATGGTCTTCACGCTCGGGCTGACCTGGATGAAATTGCCAAAACCGTCGGTGACCAGGATCAGGTCCTGTGAGGTCTCGAAGATCCGCTGCCGCTCCTCGACCTCGCGGCGCAGTTTTTCTCGTGCCTGCTTCTCTTCCGTGATGTCGTGGGCGATCTTGGAAGCGCCGATGATCTGTCCGTTGGCTGATTTCAGCGGAGAAACATTGAGGACGACGTCGACCCGCCGGCCGTCTTTTCGGATCCGGACCGTCTCGTGCTGTGCGATCGTTTCGTTGCCGCCGACCCGGTTCAGGATACCCCTGACCTCGGCCTTGCGGTCCTCCGGGACGATGATGTCGATCGGCTGCCCGATGGCCTCCGCGGCGGCATAGCCGAACAGATGTTCGGCGGCCTTGTTCCAGCCCGTGATGACACCGTCGAGCGTCTTCGTGATGATGGCATCATTGGCGGATTCGACGACGGCGCCGTACAGGGCAAGGCGCTTGCCATAATAGTCGCGATCCAATGCCGACTGCTGGCGCAGCCTGCCGACGAGACCCAGCGTATGCGCCTGGAGGCGGACATTTTCGATCAGGAGCACCGCGAGCACGAAGGTCGCCGCGCAGAGGCCGTAGACACGACCGGCGTAGAAGCCGAGATCGAAGCGTGCCACGTTGACGATCGCCGACAGCGCGATGTCGAACAGCCATGCGCACATCACCACCATGAGCCAGACATCGATGACCGAATGCGGACGGCGGAACCACAGCGAGACCAGCGCGGCGAAGCTCAAGGACCAGACAAAGGACACCACGCCGATCATGATCTGCGTGTAGCCGCCATCGCGCAGCAGGACCGGAAGCAGGTCGTGCTGCGCAGTGACGATCCAGGTCAAGACGATCATGATCGTGACGACGCCGACCACGCTGGCGTAGATCGCCTTGCTTGCCGAGCCCGTGATCCGGGCGCCGCCGTCGGCCTCCTTCAGCCAGGCGTAGGCCAGCACGCAGAGCGGAAAGCCGCCGTGCCAGATCATGTAGAGCCAGACCGTGGTCTGCTGGTTGGCCCCCAGCAGCCCGGTCGGCGAAAAAAGTCCGGGGAAGGTGAGGGCATGGACCACGGCCGCGGCGGCTGTGAACAGATAGCCCGTCGCGAGCACGAGCAGCGCGCTGGTCCTGAGCACCGCAAACTGCGACAACAGCAGGACGGCGGTGACAATGTCCGCGACCACAAGGGCGGATTGATAGCTGGCGACGAAGGCTGGCACGGGCAGTAGCGAGATACCCGCGAAGGGCACGGCCACTGCGAACAGGATCGACGAGACGCCCACGATCGCCAATGCTGCGGTGCGGTCCTTCGGGGTAGCCGGCAACGTCGAAAGGAATGTGCTTCGATCGGTCGTCGCAGACACGTGCAGCTCGCGCAGATCGGTTTTGAGCATCTTCGCCAATCTCATTTGGCCCAATCAATTTCTGCCCATGGCAGCCGGTTCTGGGCACGCATCATGACAAAACCCACTGCGACTCAACCGAAGGTTACAGTTTACTTAATTTTGGGGGGAACGCGCACCGGGGATCGGGTAAGATGCGCTTTACTGGATGGTGCAATAATGCTCTCCCGCAGCTGCGGGTTCCAGGTTTGAACCAGGCATTTTGATTTCAGGATCCGGGAGTTGTTCCCTATGCCCCGCGTTCTCATCATCGACGACCAGAAGGACGTCCGTGCGATGGTCGCGATCGTGCTGCGCGTCAACCGTTATGAGGTCGTTGAGGCCGACAGCGGCGCAGCCGGGGTGAAAGCCTTCACCGAGGTCGGCTTCGACGCGGCAATCGTGGACATTTTCCTCGGCGATACCAGTGGCGTCGAGGTCATCACGACCCTGCGCGAGCTTGCACCGAGCCTCCCGGTCGTTGCCGTGTCGGGGATGACGGCGCTGGACTTCATGGAACAATCGCCCCACCTCGCCAGCGTGGTCTGCCTGCAAAAGCCGTTTCGGCCGAACGATCTTCTTCAAGCGCTGAGGAAGGCCCAAGCCGCGGTGGACGGCGCGATACAAGCAGCAGTCTGATCCTAACGCAGGAAGAAACGCCCCGGGCGAGCCGGGGCGCGATGATGATTGGAGGAGGCCTTCAGGCCCCGGCAAGCGTGCTTAGGTGCCGTTGCCGCTGATCGCGGCGTAGCCGCCCTTGGCGTCCCATTTGTAGACGACGTAGTCGAGCTGCTTGATATCGCCCTTGGAGTCATACTCGATCGGCCCGATCACGGTATCCCACTTGCCGGCCTTGATGGCTGCCATGACCTTCTTGGCGTCGGTGGTGCCGGCCTTCTTGGCCGCCTCCGACCAGACCTGCATCGCTGCGTAGGTGTAGAGCGTGTAGCCCTCGGGGTCGATGTTCTTGGCCTTGAAGGCTTCGACGATCTTCTTCGCGGTCGGCTTGTTGCGCGGATCGGGGCCGAAGGTGAACAGCGTGCCTTCGCCGGCCGGGCCGGTGATGGAGGCGTATTCCTTGTCGGCGAGTGCGTCGCCGGCCATCAGCACGGTCTTCAGGCCCTGGTCGCGCATCTGGCGCAGGAGAAGGCCGCTCTCTTGATGGTAGCCCCCGACATAGACGAGATCGATGTTGTCGCGCTTCAGCCGCGAGACGATCGCGTTGAAGTCCTTGTCGCCCTTGTTGTAGGACTCGTACATCTTCTCGGTGACGCCGGCCTTGTTGAGCGCCTTCTTGGTCTCGTCCGCAAGACCCTTGCCGTAGGTGGTCTTGTCGTTGAGGATGGCGATGTTCTTGCCCTTGTAGTTCTTGGCGATGAACTGGGCGGCGACCAGGCCCTGCTGGTCGTCGCGGCCGCAGACGCGCGCCACGTTCCACAGTCCGCTATCGGTGAACTTCGGATTGGTGGAGGCGGGAGTAATCTGGAGCACGTTGCCGTCGGCATAGGCTTCCGACGCGGGGATCGACGAGGACGAGCAATAATGCCCGGCCACGAACGGAATTTTCGCGCCGGCGATCTTCTCGGCGATCGAGCGCGCCTGTTTCGGATCGCAGGCGTCGTCCTCGACGGACAACGCGAGCTTCTTGCCGTTGACGCCGCCGGCGGCGTTGATATCGGCTACGGCCATCTCGGCGCCGTTCTTCATCTGGCGGCCGAAGGCGGACTCGCCGCCGGTCATCGGACCTGCGACTGCGACGGTGACATCCTGCGCGAATGCCGCGCTCGACAGCGCGATCGATGCGCCGAATGCCAGACCGATGAGCTTCAGTGATTTCATGAGATACCTCGAGGGTGGTCGCCTGTGGAAGTTACCGGGCATGCCCGGTTCAAACCGGCGCCATTCTTGAATGAATTCGAGGAGAAGTCACCGGCAAAATACGGGCATTGGCAGAGATATCGCCAAATTCGGCCGCACGGGTTCGCCTTGGGCGGCCTCAGCCGTGCCGGCCGCCTTCCAGGTAGGCGGCGCGAATCTCGGGGCGCTGCAACAACTCGGCACCGGTCCCGGCCAGGGTGATCAGGCCATTGACCATGACATAGCCGCGATGGGCGAGCTTGAGCGCGTGGTTGGCGTTCTGCTCGACGATCAGCACGGTCAGGCCGTCCTGCCGGTTCAGAGTGCGGATCGCATCGAAAATCTGGCGCGCGATCAGCGGCGCCAGACCGAGCGAGGGCTCATCAAGCAGGAGCAGGCGAGGGCGGCTCATCAAAGCGCGGCCGATGGCCAGCATCTGCTGCTCGCCGCCAGACAGGGTTCCCCCGCGCTGGCCGTAGCGTTCCTTCAGCCGCGGAAACAGCGTGAACACGCGTTGTAGCGTCACCTCGCGTTCGGCGTCGGTGCATTCGGTGGCGTCCGCCCCCATCTGGAGATTTTCCGCCACGCTCATGCGCGGGAAGATGCGGCGGCCTTCCGGCGATTGCGCGATGCGCAAATGCGCGATCTCGTGGGTGGGCACTTCGGTGATGTCGCGGCCTTCGTACAGGATCTGGCCGGCGCGGGCGCGGGGCTTGCCGAAGATCGTCATCATCAGCGTCGATTTGCCGGCGCCGTTGGCGCCGATCAGCGCCACGATCTCGCCGGCATTGATCTCGAGGTCAACGCCCTTCAGCGCCTCGATCTTGCCGTAGGCAGCGCGAAGGCCGTGGATCGCGAGCAGGGCAGTGGGCGACGTCACGACCCGCTCTCCATCACGGCCGCCGCCTCTTCCTCATCGGTGCCGAGATAGGCGGCGATCACCTTCGGATCGTCGCGAACCTCGCGCGGGGAGCCTTCAGAGATCTTCACACCGTGGTCCATCACCACGATATGGTCGGAGATCTCCATCACCACGGACATGTCGTGCTCGATCAGCAGGATCGAGGTGCCGAGCTCGTTGCGGATCGACAGCAGCAGCTCGCTCAGGGCGGCGCTCTCGCGCGCATTGAGGCCGGCGGCGGGTTCGTCCAGGCACAAGAGCGCGGGCTCGGTGCACATCGCGCGTGCGATCTCGAGTCGTCGCTGGTCGCCATAGGCAAAATTACCGGCAGCATCGTCGGCGCGATCGAGCAAATTGACGCGCTTGAGCCAGTCGGTGGCGAGATCGATCGCGCGCTTCTCGGCGTCGCGGTAGACGGGCGCGCCAATGAGCCCGAGCAAGGTGAAGCCGGAGGCGCGCATCAGCGCGTTGTGCTGCGCCACCATCAGGTTTTCCAGCGCGGTCATGCCGGGAAACAGGCGGATGTTCTGGAAGGTGCGGGCGACCTTGGCCTGCTTGGCGATGCGGAAATCGTTCAGCCGTTCCAGCGCGATCACCTTGCCGTCGTCATGGCCGAGGCGGATGGCGCCGCCGCTCGGCTTGTAGAAGCCGGTGATGCAGTTGAAGACCGTCGTCTTACCGGCACCGTTGGGTCCGATCAGCGCGGTGATCTTCTTCCGCTCGGCAGCAAACGACAGGTCCTGCACCGCGACGATGCCGCCGAAGCGCATGGTGAGCCGGTCGACCTCGAGAATCTGGTCGCGGCTCATCCGTGCCCCTCCTTGACGAGGTCCGATGAGATCGCGTGGGCCTTGGTCAGGTACACGGTCGGCGCGCGATGGCCGATCAGGCCGCGCGGCCGCCAGATCATGATCAGCACCATGGCCATGCCGAACACCAGCATGCGATAGCTCTCGAGGCTCCGGAACAGTTCGAAACCACCGATCATGGCGAGCGCTGCGAGCGCCACGCCAAGCTGCGAGCCCATGCCGCCGAGCACGACGATGGCGAGCACCAGCGCCGATTCCTGGAAGGTGAAGGATTCCGGGCTGATGAAGCCCTGGCGGGTCGCAAAGAACGCGCCGGCAAAGCCGCCGAACATCGCACCGGTCGCGAATGCCGTGAGCTTCGTCGTGGTGGTGTTGATGCCGAGCGCGCGGCAGGCGACCTCGTCCTCGCGCAGGGCTTCCCAGGCACGGCCGATCGGCAGGCGGCGCAGCCGGATCGTCACCCAGTTGGTGAGCAGCGCGAGCGCCAGGATCAGGTAGAACAGGAAGACGATGCGATGGGTCGGAGAATATTCGATGCCGAGTCTGGCGGCGAGCCCGTTGTCGCTGTTGTCGAGCGGGATGCCGAAGAAAGAGGGGCGGGGAATGCTGGAGACGCCGTTGGGGCCGCCGGTCAGATCCTGCCAATTAATGATGACGAGGCGAATGATCTCGCCGAAGGCGAGCGTCACGATCGCGAGGTAGTCGCCGCGCAGGCGCAGCACGGGGAAACCGAGCAGCACGCCCCAGAATGCGGCGAGGACGCCCGCTAGCGGCAGGCAGATCCAGAATGACCAGCCGAAATTGGTCGCAAGCAGCGCGTAGGAATAGGCGCCGACCGCATAGAAGGCGACATAGCCGAGATCGAGCAGGCCAGCCAGCCCGACTACGACATTCAACCCCCAGCCCAGCATCACATAGGTGAGCACGAGGATGGCGAGATCGAGGATGTAGCGCTGGTCATAGAAGATCACAGGCACCAGCAGGGTGAAGATCAGAAGCGCCGGTGCGAGATAGCGGCCGAGGAACGACATTCCGCTCTGCACCGCCGGCGGCACCAGCTTCTCGGCGCCGGTCGGACCGATCCATTGCTTGAGCAGCTCGAGCACGATCGAGCCGCCGAATACCGCGGCGACGAGGGAGGCGACCTCGCCGAAGCGCGTCCAATAGGTGAGCTGGCCGTCGGAACCGGCTTCGGTGCGGACGCCGACCATCAGCGAGAACAGCACCAGCGCGATCAGTGCGTTGACGCAGGCGGTCTTCAGGAGAGCGGGGATGCCCGATGCGGTTTTGGCCGTATTGATCGAGGGAGCTTTCACGCGCGCGACCGTCAGACTTTTTCGACTTCGGGGCGGCCGAGCAGGCCGGTCGGCATGAAGATCAGCACGACGATCAGGATCGAGAACGCGGCGACATCCTTGTATTCGACCGAGAAATAGGCCGACCAGAACGTCTCGATCAGCCCGATCGCGAGCCCCCCGAGCATGGCGCCGGGCAGCGAGCCGATGCCGCCGAGTACGGCCGCGGTGAACGCCTTGATGCCGGCGACGAAGCCCATGAAGAAATCGACCAGGCCGTAATAGAGCAGGTACATCAGGCCGGCCACTGCGGCGAGCGCAGCGCCGATCACGAAGGTCATGGAGATAGTGCGGTCGACGTTGACGCCGAGCAGCGCCGCCATGGTCTGGTCCTGCTCGCAGGCGCGCATGTCGCGCCCGAGCCGTGTGCGCGACACCAGCCAGGTGAAGATCGCCAGCAGCACGATGGTGGTGATGACCACCACGATCTGGATATTGGAGAGCTGGATGACGAAGCCATCGGCGCTCTCGTGCAGCGTATAGCCGCCGGTGATCACTGGCGGCACTGGCTTCACCCGCGCGCCTTGCGCCACCTGCGAATAGTTGGTCAGCACGAACGACATGCCGATCGCCGACAGCATCGGCGCGAGGCGGAAGGAGTGGCGCAGCGGACGGTAGGCGATGCGCTCGATGGTCCAGCCATACAGGGCGGTGATCGCCATCGAGACCAGGATCACGATCAAAAGGATCACCGGGACCGCAGTCAGGCCCGTCGAGACCAGCAGAAGGAAGGTGATCAGGGCGATGAAGCCGCCGATCATGAAGACATCGCCATGGGCGAAGTTGATCATCCCGACGATGCCGTAGACCATCGTGTAGCCGATCGCGATCAGCCCGTAGATCGAGCCGAGCACGAGACCGTTGATGAGCTGCTGGGCGAAATAATCCATAGGCTGCCGTACCCAAATCTGACGCGGCTCAAAGGGAGCTCTTCGAGAGAGTGCTGGTTTCTTCTCGGGCCCCGGCAGCCCTTAAGCATTCTCGTTTTGTAACAGGAGGGAACTGGCGGCTGCAACCGGCCTCGCCTCCGCATCAAGGCTTTTACAGAGATCATTTGGCGCTCCGGTTCCCCCGCAATGGGCGGAACCGGCTCCGTCAGCGCCATCGGATGCCTGTCGGGAGGCAGTTAAGGTAAACAAAGGGTTTAAATTGCCGCCACAGTCTGATGCGAGTTAGCTCCCGGCAGAGCCTTTCATCGAAGGCGCGGCCAAACGAAGCGGGAAGCGGCATGTTCGGAAACTGGCGGATCGGTTCGGTCAACGGCGCACTTCTGGCGGCCTATTTCATCCCGACCTGGACCCTCGTTGCCTTCAACATCATGGTGGCGCCGGTGCACGGCCTCTATGAGCGGCCGAGCGTCGCAGTCGCTCTTTTCCTCAGCGACCATCTCCAGATGGCGGGGATGGACACGGTGCGCGCCGCCTGGCTGCTGGCGCTGGGGCGCTTAACGGTGGTGGCGTTCTTTGCGATCTACCTTGCGCTGCTCTGCATCCCCCGTATCCGCAAGAACGGCGGCAGCGACGAAGCGCTCGGCATTGCGCTTGCGATCGGCAGCCTGATCTCGTTTGCGAGCATGATCATGGCCTCGAAGGTCGGCGAGATGGCCGCGCTGCGGCTGCACGCCACCGAACTTCTGCTCTTGCTCGGTGCCGCCATCGTGGTGGTGATCGAGCGGCCCGCGGCGGCGCCCAAGATCGTTCAGAAGCCCGTCGAGGCCACCCCGCCGCTAGGTCTTGAGCAGGCCGAGCTCCTGCACAATCGCTGAGGCTTCCTTGACGGCGTGGTTCGCCGCCGGCACGCCGCAATAGATCGCCTGCTGCAGCAGGATTTCCTTGATGTCGTTGGGCGTGAAGCCACCCTCAGCGAGGGCCGCGCGCACATGCAGGCGGAATTCATCCCATTGCCCAAGCGCAACCATGGTGCCGATCACCAGCACCCGCCGCGTGCGCTCGTCGAAATGCGGCCGCGTCCAGATCTCGCCCCAGGCGTAGCGCGTGATCATGTCCTGGAAATCGGTGTTGAATGCATTGCGACCCGCGATCGACTTGTCGACCCAGGCATTGCCCAGCACTTTTCGGCGCACGTTCATACCGGCATCGCGGCGTTTCTGGTCGTCCATGCTGTTTCCTCCTTCGTCATTGCGAGGAGCGAAGCGACGAAGCAATCCAGTCTCTCACGGCAGACGGATTTCTGGTTGCATCGCTGTGCTCCCAACGACGGTTGTGGCTAGCGTTGCGTCAAAAAGCCCACGACCGCGTCGGTGAATGCGTGCGGCTGCTCGACATTGGAAATGTGGGCGGCGTCAATGATGGTCATGCTCGCGCCGGGAATGCTTGAGCGGATCAATTCACCCGCCGAAATCGGCGTCGCCATGTCGTGGCGGCCGGCGATCACCAGTGTCGGGTTCTTGATGTTCGGCAGCAACGCGCGCTGGTCGAGCGTCGACAGCGCTTCGCAGCAGGCGAGATAGCCTTCGAGCGGCGAGGCCAGCAGCATCTCCTTCATCCTGGCGGTGATGTCGGGCGCGCGCTCGCGGAAATCCTGGGTGAGCCAGCCGGCGATAACGGCGTCGGCGACGGCGGCGATGCCGCCCTTCTTCACCGCGTCAATGCGCTCGAGCCATTTGGTCGGCTCGGCGTAGTAGCAGGAGGTGTTGGCGAGGATGAGCTTGCCGAAGCGCTCCGGCGCGTTCGCGCCGAGCCATTGCCCAACCATGCCGCCCATCGACAGGCCGCACCAGTGCACTTTTTCGATATTGAGGTCGTCCAGGATGGCGAGCACGTCGCGGCCGAAGCGCTCCATGGTGTAGGGGCCGGGCGGAACGTTGGACTTGCCGTGGCCGCGGCGGTCGTAGCGGATGACGCGGAATATCTGCGTCAGTGCCTTCATCTGCGGCTCCCACATCTGCAGCGTGCAGCCGAGCGAGTTCGAGAGCATCAGCGTCGGCCCCCCGTCGCGGCCCTCGACGGAGACGTTGATCAGGCAACCGTCGGCATCAATCATGGGCATGCGGGCGTCTCCGTTTTATTTGCGCGCAGGACTGCTTTATTCGCGTTCGAGGCTGTCGAGCAGGCGATCGATCAGGGCTTGGGAAGCGCCTTGATAGGCCATCGGCTCGAGCAACGCCGCAATTTTTTCCGGCGAAAGATGCGCAGTGACATGCGAATCGGCTGCGAGCACCTCGCGCAGATGCTTCTTCTCGGCGACCGCGCGCTTGCTCGCGGCCTCGATCAGATGATGCGCATCGCTCTTGCCGATCGTCTCGGCCAGCGCAAAGGTAACCGCTTCCGCCATGATCAGCCCGTGCGTCGCATCGAGATTGCTGCGCATGCGCGCGGCATCGACATCGAGACCCTCGGCGATGTCGACGATGGCGGCAAGCGCGCCGGAGGTGACCAGCATCAATTGCGGCAGCGTCGGCCATTCCGCGTGCCAGGGACCGGCGCTGCGTTCGTGGTCCTGCACCTGTGCGGCAAAAATCGTCGCTGCGAGCTGAGGCGCCATGGTCGCGCAGCCGAGCGCGCTTGCGGCTGCGACCGGGTTGCGCTTGTGCGGCATGGTCGAGGAGCCGCCGCGGCCTTCCCCGGCGGGCTCGAACGCCTCTGCGACGTCGGTCTGCATCAGCAGCGAGACGTCGCGCGCGATCTTGCCGCAGCTTCCGGCGAGAATCGCGAAGGCTGATGCGGCTTCCGCGATGCGGTCACGGTGGGTGTGCCAGGGGGCTTCTGGCAATGGCAGGTTCAGCTCCTGCGCCAGCCGTTCTGAAACGACGAGCCCCTTGTCGCCAAGTGCCGCAAGCGTGCCGGCCGCGCCGCCGAATTGCAGTGCGAGGCCCTCGCGGCGCAGCCGCCTGAGGCGGCAGCGGGCGCGGGCAAGGCTTGCGGCATATTCGGCGGCCTTCAGTCCGAACGGCATCGGCAGGGCGTGCTGGAGCCAGGTTCGCGCCACCATTGCCGTGTTGCGATGACTGCGCGCAAGTGCGGCAAAGCCCTTGATGGCGCGGCTGAGATCGGCGTCCAATGCATCGATGCCGGCGCGAAGCGTGAGCATGGTCGCGCTGTCGATGACGTCCTGGCTGGTCGCGCCCCAATGCACGTAGCGTGCGGCCTCGGCGTCGGCCTTGCCGACATTGGCGGTTAGAGTCTTGACCAAGGGGATCGCGAGATTGCCGGATCGAGTCGCGGCCTCGGCCAGCGCAGCCATGTCAAAGGTATCGGCCTTGCACGCGGCTTCGATCGGGCCCACCGCGGACGCGGGAATCACACCCGTGGCCGCCTCGGCTCGGGCGAGGGCTGCCTCGAATTCGAGCATATTCTGAAGGGTCGACCGGTCGTCGCAGACCGCGCGCATGGCCACGCTCGACAGCATCGGCGCGAGCAGGGGGGAGAGGGATGTGCTCATATTGTGCGGGACCTAACCACCATGACCCGCCTGTGCCAATCCCAAACCGGCGGCGCAAGCTTTTTGCAGTTGCGAATATGCATTGCACGTGACCGAGGGCCACCCTTTCTTTTGCCGCCTCCGTGCGGTACTTGAGCTGCATTATAGTTGCGCGATCCAAGTTCGGTATCCCGGGAGGCACCCAATGGCCATGACGATGAACGGCGAAGTCCAGCTTGCGGCGCCGCGCGAGGCCGTGTGGGCCAAGCTCAACGATGCCGAGGTGCTGAAGGCCTGCATCCCCGGCTGCGAGGAGCTGGAGAAGACCGACGATGGCGGCTTTCGCGCGACGGCGAAAATGAAGGTCGGTCCGGTGTCGGCGCGCTTCAAGGGCAAGGTCACACTGTCCGATCTCGACCCGCCGAACGGCTACAAGATCTCCGGCGAAGGCGAGGGCGGGGTGGCCGGCTTCGCCAAGGGTGGCGCCGTGGTCAAGCTTGCGGAGAAGGACGGCGGCACGCTTTTGTCCTACGAGGTCGAGGCGCAGATCGGCGGCAAGTTGGCGCAGCTCGGCCAGCGCCTGATCAACGGCGCCGCCAAGAAACTGGCCGACGAATTTTTCGCGAACTTCGCCAAGGCGGTACAGGGCTGAAGGCCAACACCTCAAGCATTGCGCCTTTCGGCATATCGCGTTTTGTCATGGCGCCTTGCATTCCGGGTGATGTTGCCCCGGGGCATAATGGCCCATATGATGGGTTGGAATAAATATAAGAACCGCTTCGACGGGACCCGTCGGGGCGCTGATAGAGAGTGTTTATGGCAAAAATCTCCCTCATCGTGAACGGCAATCCTGTCACGGCCAATGTCGATCCCCGCACCCTGCTGGTGCAGTTCCTGCGCGAGAATCTGCGGCTCACCGGCACCCATGTCGGCTGCGACACCTCGCAGTGCGGCGCTTGCGTCGTGCATCTGGACGGCAAGGCCGTGAAGTCCTGCACCACGCTCGCCGTGATGGCCGACGGCCACGAGGTCAAGACGATCGAGGGCCTGGCCGCCGACGGCGCGCCGCTGCATCCGATGCAGGAGGCCTTCCGCGAACACCATGGCCTGCAGTGCGGCTTCTGCACGCCCGGCATGATCATGACCGCGATCGACATCGTCCATCGCAAGGGCAACGAGCTCGACGACCACACCATCCGCGAGGAGCTGGAAGGCAATCTCTGCCGCTGCACCGGCTACCAGAACATCGTCACCTCGATCTCCGCCGGCGCCAAGGCGATGGCGAAATCCGATCTCGCGTAAACCTCGCGCGCACTCTGCGATCAGGACATTCAGATGTACGATTTCAAATACCATCGCCCCGGGACCGTTCGGCAGGCCGCCAACCTCCTGGTGAAGAACGAAGACGCCAAGGTGATCGCCGGCGGCCACACGCTGATTCCCGTCATGAAGCAGCGCCTCGCCAGCCCGCCGCATCTGGTCGACCTCTCCCACATCGATGGGCTCAACACGATCGAGATGAAGGGCCGCGCGCTCGTGATCGGTGCCACCGCCAGGCATGCCGAGGTCGCAAGCTCCGCCATCGTCGGCGAGGCGATCCCGGCGCTCGCGAACCTGGCCGGCCAGATCGGCGATCCCGCCGTGCGCCACAAGGGCACGATCGGCGGCTCGCTCGCCAACAACGACCCGACAGCGGACTATCCGGCTGCCGTGCTTGCGCTCGGCGCCACCATCGTCACCAACAAGCGCCGCCTCAAGGCGGAGGAGTTTTTCCAGGGCCTGTTCACGACGGCGCTCGAAGCCGACGAGATCATCACCAAGGTGATGTTCCCGCTGCCGAAGAAGGCGGCCTATATCAAGTTCCGCAACCAGGCCTCGCGTTACGCGCTGGTCGGCGTGTTCGTGGCGCGGCGTCCCTCCGACGTGCGGGTCGCGGTCACCGGCGCCGGCTCCGAAGGCGTGTTCCGTGTCACCGCATTCGAGGAAGCCCTGAAGAAGCGCTTCGCCGCGAAGGCGCTTGAGGGCATCGAGGTGCCGGCGGACGGCCTCAACAGCGACATCCATGGCAGCGCCGAATACCGCGCGCACCTCATCGGCGTGCTGACGCGGCGTGCCCTCGACGCCGCCAACGCCAAGGAGTGAGTGATCCTCACGCCTCGGCCCAAACTTGTCCCCGGTGAGGGCGTAGCGAGACTGGCTTTTTCATGACCTCAGCGGCCAATACGTCCGGTGCCAATACTTCAGTTGTATTGCCGGCATCGGTCGATTCGATGCTCGAACTCCTGACGTCGCGCGGCTATCTCGCCGAGCGATCGCTGGCCACGGTGACCTATCTGTCGCTGCGCATGGGCCGGCCGCTGTTTCTGGAAGGCGAAGCCGGCGTCGGCAAGACCGAGATCGCAAAAGTGCTGTCGGCGGCCTTGGGGCGGAAGCTGATCCGTCTACAGTGTTACGAAGGCCTCGACGTTTCCTCGGCGGTCTACGAATGGAATAGCGCCGCGCAGATGATCGCGATCCGGATGGCGGAAGCCGCCGGCGACACCGATCGCGATCAGCTCTCCTCCGATATCTTCGCCGACCGCTACATGATCAAGCGGCCGCTGCTGCAGGCGCTGGAGCCCGACGTTGCGGGACCGCCGGTGCTCTTGATCGACGAGCTCGACCGCGCCGACGAGGCGTTCGAGGCGTATCTGCTCGAAATCCTCAGCGACTTCCAGGTGACGATTCCCGAATTCGGCACCGTGAAGGCGCCGCATCCGCCGATCGTGATCATCACCTCCAACCGCACCCGCGAAATCCACGACGCGCTGAAGCGGCGCTGTCTCTATCACTGGGTCGATTATCCCGATGCCGATCGTGAGCTCGCGATCGTCAAGTCGCGCGTGCCGGGCATCTCCGCGAAACTGTCGCAGCAGGTCGTGCGCTTCGTCCAGGCGCTACGCAATCAGGATTTCTACAAATCGCCGGGCGTTGCCGAGACCATCGACTGGGCCACTGCGCTGTCGGAGCTCGACGCCCGCTCGCTGACCCCGCAAGTGGTCGGCGACACGCTGGGCGCGCTGCTCAAATACCAGGACGACATCACGCGGATGCAGGGCGACACCTTGCAGAAGGTGCTGAAGGACGCGACGAGCGAGTAACTTGTCATTCCGGGGCGCGCGGGAGCGTGAACTCTGGTGCGCAATTGCGCACCTGAGAATCTCGCGCCACAATCTCTGGATTCCGGGTTCGTCGCTTCGCGACGCCCCGGAATGACGGAGCGAGGAAAGACCATGGCCATCAACCACCTTGCGCCTGAGCAGACCGAGCAGTTCGCCGACAACATCGTGGGCTTCGCCCGCGCGCTGCGTTCGGCCGGCATGCCGGTCGGGCCGGGTGCGGTCATCGATGCCATGAGCGCGCTTGAGGTGATCGACATCGGCCACCGCGCCGACGTCTTCACCACGCTGGAGGCGATCTTCGTCAAGCGCCATGAACATGCGCTGATCTTCAAACAGGCCTTCAACCTGTTCTTCCGGGCGTCGGAAGAGTGGAAGCACATGCTGGATTCGGTGCCGTTGCCGGAGCAGGCCAAGAAGAAGCCGCAGGCCGGCTCCCGCCGCGTCCAGGAGGCGATGTCGCAGCCTCGCATGACGGAGACGCCGCAGCACCAGGAGCAGGATTTGCGCCTGTCGGTCTCCGACAAGGAAATCCTTCAGAAGAAGGATTTCGCTCAGATGAGCGCGGCTGAGATCACCGAAGCGCTCCGCGCTGTCGAGCGGATGCGGCTGCCGCAGGCCGAGCTATTGACGCGCCGGCACCGGCCTGATGCGCGCGGGCTTCGTCTCGATTTGCGCCGCACCTTACGCGCGTCCTTGCGCACCGGTGGCGACATCATCGACATCCATCGCCTCGGGCGGATCGAGAAACCGGCGCCGATCGTCGCGCTGCTCGACATCTCGGGTTCGATGAGCGAGTACACCCGCCTGTTCCTGCATTTCCTGCATGCCATAGGGGACGCGCGAAAACGTGTCTCGGTGTTCCTATTCGGCACTCGCCTCACCAACGTGACCCGGGCGCTGCGCCAGCGCGACCCCGACGAGGCGCTGGCGAGCTGCTCGGCCTCGGTCGAGGACTGGGCCGGCGGCACGCGGATCTCGGCCTCCCTGCACAATTTCAACAAATTGTGGGCGCGGCGCGTGCTGAGCCAGGGCGCCATCGTGCTGCTGATCTCCGACGGGCTGGAGCGGGAAGCCGATTCCAAGCTCGCCTTCGAGATGGACCGGCTGCACCGTTCCTGCCGGCGGCTGATCTGGCTCAACCCGCTGCTGCGGTTTGGCGGCTTCGAGGCCAAGGCCCAGGGCATCAAAATGATGCTGCCGCACGTTGACGAATTCCGTCCGGTACATAATTTGAGCTCGATCCAGGAGCTGATCACCACGCTCTCCCGGCCGCTGCCGCCGCATCACCGCAGCTTGATCCGCTCCGCAGCCTGAGAGGTAGCCATGCTCGATCGCGACGAGGATATTCTGAAGGCGGCGGAGGACTGGCAGAAGGCCGGCCGTGGCGTCGCGCTCGCCACCGTGGTCGAGACCTGGGGCTCGGCACCGCGTCCGGCGGGCTCGAGCCTAGTCATCAACGACGAGGGCACGTTCCTGGGGTCCGTCTCCGGCGGCTGCGTCGAGGGCGCCGTGGTCACGGAGGCCATGGATGTGATCCAGAGCGGCAAGCCCAGGATGCTGGAGTTTGGGGTTGCCGACGAGACTGCCTGGAATGTCGGGCTGTCCTGCGGCGGCACCATCCGCGTCTTCGTCGAGAAAGTCGGCTAGCCGTGAAGCTCGAGACCCTGCACGAACTCAATACCGAGCGCGCCGCGCGCCGCGCGGTGATTTTGGTCACCGACACCGAGAGTGGTGAGCAGCGCCTGGTGAAGGCCAAGGATTTTGCCAAGGATCCATTAGGCGCCGAGCTCGACAAGCAGCTTCGCATGGGCAAAAGCGCCAGCGTCGAAGCCGGCGGCAAGAAGCTTTTCCTCAACGTCTATGCGCCGACCGCAAAGCTCGTCATCGTCGGCGCCGTCCATATCAGCCAGGCTCTGGCACCGTTGGCGCGCTCGCTCGGCTACGACGTCACCGTGGTCGATCCGCGCACGGCCTTTGCGAGCCCCGAGCGCTTCCCCGACGTTCCACTGGTCGCGGAATGGCCCGACACGGCGCTGCCGCTGCTCAACGTCGACGCCTACACGGCCTTCGTCGCGGTAACGCACGATCCCAAGATCGACGATCCCGCGCTGCTGCACGCCTTCGAGCGCAACTGCTTCTATATCGGCGCGCTCGGATCGCGGAAGACGCACGCCAAGCGCGGCGACCGGCTGCGGGCGCAAGGCGCCAAGGAGGCTGACATCGCGCGCATCCACGCGCCGATCGGGCTTGCGATCGGCGCGGTCTCGCCGTCCGAGATCGCGGTCTCGATCATGGCCGAGATCACGGCGGTGCTTCGCCTGCCGCCCAAAGAAAAAGAAGAAGCCGCATGAAGTTCGGCCCGGCGAGTCCCAGGGATGCGATCGGCGGGGTGACCGTCCACACCCTGCGCCAGGGACCGCTGGTGCTGAAAAAGGGCACGACGATCGGCCCGGCCGAGGTCGAGGCGCTGGAGCGCGCCGGCATCAAGGACGTTGTGGTGGTGCGGATGGAGGAGGGCGATGTCTCCGAGGACATCGCTGCCGCCAGCATCGCGCTCGCGGTCGGCGGCGAGGGCATCCATGTCGAGCGCGCCTTCACCGGCCGGGCCAATCTGTTCGCCGCGCAGCCAGGCGTGCTGGTGATCGATCGCGCCGCGGTGGACCGCATCAACAATATCGACGAGGCCATTACCTTTGCCACGCTCTCCGCCTACAAGCCGGTGGTCGAGGGCGAGATGGTCGGCACCGTCAAGATCATCCCGTTCGGCGTCAAAGGAAACTTGCGTGATGCCGCGGTGAAGGCCGCGGGTCGCGACGTTCTGAAGATCGCGCCTTACGTCATCAAGCGCGTCGGCGTGGTCTCGACGCTGCTGCCCGGCCTGTCCTCCAAGGTGATCGACAAGACGTTGCGGGTCACCGCCGAGCGGCTGGCGCCAGCCGGAGCCGGCATCATCGCGGAGCGGCGGGG
>NZ_JADPJF010000064.1:159515-161982 GCF_023073295.1 Bradyrhizobium sp. 23
GCGCTGTCGGCTGCGATCAAGGAACTGCTGGGACTTGGCGCCGAGCTCGTGATCGTGTTCGGTGCATCCGCGATCGCCGACCGCCGCGACGTGATCCCTGCGGCCGTGACCGGCATCGGCGGCGAGATCGAGCATTTCGGCATGCCGGTGGATCCCGGCAACCTGCTGCTGATTGCCCGGGCCGGCGCCGTGCCGGTGCTGGGCGCGCCCGGCTGCGCGCGCTCGCCGGTCGAGAACGGCTTTGACTGGGTGCTGATGCGGCTGCTCGCGGGCATCAAGGTGACGCGGTCCGAGCTGATGGGCATGGGTGTTGGCGGCCTCCTGATGGAGATCGTCACGCGCCCGCAGCCGCGCGCAAAACCGGAGATCGAGGGCAACAACCAGGTCGCGGTCATCGTGCTCGCAGCAGGCCGCTCGACCCGGATGGGTGGGCCGAACAAGCTACTGGCCGAGCTCGATGGCAAGAAGCTGGTGCGAATAGCGACCGAGCAGGCGCTGGCCTCCAAGGCGTCCGAGGTGATCGTCGTCACCGGCCATCAGACCGAGCTGATCGAACAAGCCTTGCAGGGCCTGAAGGTGCGTTTTGTCAAAAATCCGGATTTTGCCGGCGGCATCGCAAGCTCGGTCAAGGCGGGCATCGCGGCCGTTCCCGAGGCGTCCGACGGCGCCGTGGTCTGCCTCGGCGACATGCCGCTGATCGACGCCGGCCTGATCGACCGTCTCATCGACGCGTTCGCACCGGACCGCGGCAATCTCATCGTCGTGCCCGTCAGCGAAGGTCGCCGCGGCAACCCTGTGCTGTGGTCGCGCCGCTTCTTCAAGGAGTTGATGACGCTCGACGGCGATGTCGGCGCGCGCCATCTGATCGCCAAGCACACCGAGGCCGTCGCCGAAGTGCCGGTCGACGGCGAGAGCGCCTTCCTCGACATCGACACGCCGCAGGCATTGGAAGCGGCACGGCGGGGATAGCGGTTCGTAGGGTAGGCAAAGGCGCGCAGCGCCGTGCCCACCATCCCTCGACACGGTGGTGTTTGATTGGTAGGCACGCGTCGCTTTGCCACCCTGCGGCACGCCCAGGCCTCAATTCAACGCCCCGTTCACCATCTGGAAACAACCGCCGCTTACAGTCACCTTCACCTGCCTTGGGGGGAGGGGTGTTTTTCCATGGCTTCGAACGTCGTCGCGCGCCGTTGCGCGATGTTTTTCTTTGCGCTGTCCATCTGCATCGCGGGCGCTCGCCATATCACGGATGCGCATGCCGCCGGTGCATTTGCGGTCGGCAAGTGCGGCGCTTACGGCCAGGCCTTTGATTATGGCGCCGAGCACGAAGCCCGTGCGGCGGCGCAGAAGCAGTGCAAGGGCGATTGCACGACCGTGACGATGAAGCGCGCCTGCGCCGCGATGTCGGTCGATCTTTCCAATCCCTGCGGCGCCTATGGCTATGCCGTCAAGCCGAAGATCTCGACCACGCTCAATGCCGCCACGCGCGAATGCTACAAATACGGCGGCAAGGAATGCGTGATCCGCGCCTGGGCCTGCGACGCCAAGGGTTGATTCCTGTTGCAGTCATTCCGATCGTGCGTAGCATCGAATCCGGAATGACAGTCGGGGAGTTGCATGCAGTTCGATACCAAGATCGCCATCGTGATTCGTACCGATCTTCAAGCCTGGCAGAAGCTCAACGTCGCGGCCTTCCTCACCAGCGGCATCGCCGCGGCCTTTCCGGAATGCATCGGCGAGCCCTATGAGGACGCGTCGGGCACGAAATATCACGCGCTGATCGGTCAGCCGATCCTGATCTATGGCGCCGACGGTCCCGCATTGACGCGCGCGCTCGATCGGGCCCTGACGCGCAACGTCAAGCCGGCGGTCTATACCGAGGACATGTTCAAGACCACTCATGATGCCGCCAACCGCGAGGTGGTGAGGGCAGTGGCGCGCACCGATCTCAATCTCGTCGGTCTCGCGATGCGCGCGGAGCGCAAGGTGATCGACAAGATCGTCGACGGGTTGAAGTTTCATAGTTGACGTGAACGCGCGCGGTCTTGCGCGCGCTTCCACCTGCGATGCCTCACCCCGGCGGCATGCCCGCGAATTTGGGCAGGTCAGGGTCAAGACGATCCCAGTGATGTCCGCGCGCGGCGAAAGTGACCGCCTGCGGCTTGTAGCGGGCGGGCTCGTCGAGGCTTGCGGCGCGGATCGTGAAGACGTCGGGCTGTGCCGCGAAGGTCATGTACACAGGCACGCCGCACTGTGTGCAGAAACCGCGCGTCTTCACGTTGCCGCTGTTGGCGACCATGTCCCAATGCTTTGCCTCGCCCGTCACCGTGACGCCGTCGCGTGCGAATGTCATGTACGAGCCGTGGGCGCTGCCGCTTTCGCGCTGGCAGTCCCGGCACTGGCAGTGATTGCTGAACAGCGGCTCACCGGCAATCGAATAGCGGATCGCGCCGCAGGCGCAGCCGCC
>NZ_JADPJF010000064.1:162051-183064 GCF_023073295.1 Bradyrhizobium sp. 23
GGTATAGGGCTTGGTCATGCGATTACTCCTTACTTGTCTTCGCCGCTGATCTCGTCGAGCTGGCGGACGACCTTCTTCCAGCCGCCGCTCATGCCCGTGTAGGCCGATTCGTTCCTGGGCAAGACGAAGCCCGCATGAACCAGACGGATCCGCGTGCCGTCCTCGACCGGGGTGAGGGACCACGTCACGACGGTGTCGAGCGGCGCGCCGTAGCCAATGTTGCGCTCATCGCCGCCCTTCCAGGCGTAGACGAGGCGGCGGTTCGGCATGACTTCCAGGACCCGGCAATGGATGACACCATCCCATGCGCCGCCCGGCGTGGTCTGGTAGGTGAAAGAGTTGCCTTCGACGGCCTCGAAACCGGTCGGCGGCATCAGCCAGCGCGCGATCAGCTGGGCGCTGGTCAGCGCCTTCCAGATCGTCTCCGGCGCATGAGGGAGCACCTCGTCGATGACGATGTCTTTTGTCTCGGCTTTCAATCCAACAGCACTCACGGGTCGATCTCCTTCAAGAGGTCACGCAGGTTCTGGAAGCGCTCGCGCCAGAACACGCCGTAATGGTCCATCCAGGAGACCAGCGGTTCGAGGCCTTGCGGCGCGGCACGGTAATAGACGTTGCGGCCCTCGGCACGCTCGGCGACGAGGCCGGCCTGCTTGAGGGACTTCAAATGTTGCGAGATCGCGCCTTGCGTCACGCCACTTCCCCGCGTGATTTCAGCGACGCTGATCTCCGTGCTCTCGAACACGCGTTCGAAGACGGCGCGTCGCGTCGGGTCCGCGAGGGCGCGCATGACGGTGGTAACGGGATTTGGGGCGGCTTCGATCATAGGATTAGATTAGCCGTCGCTAATGAATTAGTCAATACTAATTTGTGGACCAGATTGGTTCCGTAGCGCTGTCTTGACTATGACTGACTGGTCAGTCATATCCGATCAATGACCAGGAAACCCGCCAAAGCCGCCACGCCGCCCGCAGCTCGCTCCAACGCGAAGGCCAATTCACGCGCTGGGGAGGATGCGGTGTCCGCGCCGAGCCGTGCCACGCGCGCGGCGGAGCGGCGCGCGGCGATCGTGGATGCCGCGATGGAGGAATTCATCGCGCGGGGCTTTGCCGCGACGCGGCTCGACGACATCGCGAAGCGTGCGGGTGTCGCCAAGGGCACCATCTACCTGCACTTCAAGGACAAGGAATCGATGTTCGAGGAGCTGGTCCGGACGGTGATCGTGCCTGTCGTGACCCGGTTGACGGCATTGCCGCCACCGGCGGGCTCGGTGCGCGATCTGGTCGAGGCGTTTGCGAGCAACTTCCTGAAGGAGGTCATCGGCACCAGGCGCGGCGATCTCGTGCGCCTGATCGTGGCCGAGGGGCCGCGGTTTCCCTCCGTGGCCGACTTCTACTACCGCGAGGTCGTCTCGCGCGGCATCTCCGCCATGCGCGCCCTGATCGAGCTCGGCATCGCCCGCGGCGAGATCCGCCAGAAGAACCTGGCGCATTACCCGCAGATCCTGGTCGCACCCGCGATGATCGCGGTGATCTGGCAGAGCCTGTTTGCGCGGCACGCGCCGCTCGACGCGCAGGACATGCTGCGCGTTCATCTCGATTTGATTTTTGGCGAACGGAGCACGACATGAGGTCGTCGCAAGCAATTTCTGTACTCGCATTGATCGCGGTCCTCGCGACCGGGCTTGCCGGCTGCAAAGACAAGCGTGATCCCGGCTTCCAGGGCTGGGTCGAGGCTGACATGATCTTCGTTAGCCCAGACGAGGCGGGTCGCGTGACGAAGCTCAACGTCCGCGAGGGCGATCAGGTCAAGGTCGGCGATCACCTCTATTCCGTCGACGACGATCTCCAGCTTGCCGATCTCAACCAGAACAAGGCGACGCTGGCGAATGCGCAGCAAACCTACGATCGCGCGGCTTCGCTGAGCAAGACCGGCTCGGGCACGCAGGCCAATCTCGACTCGGCCGTCTCCGCCTTGCGCGTCGCCGAGGCGCGGGTGGCGACCTCGGAGACGCGGATGGCGCGGCGCAAGGGCTTTGCGCCGGTCGCCGGCACCATCCAGCAGATCTATTTTCGCGAGGGCGAGATGGTGGCGGCCCAGCGGCCCGTGCTCTCGATCATGCCGCCCGGCAACATGAAGCTGCGCTTCTTCGTGCCGGAGACCGAGCTGCCGAAGCTTGCGATCGGCGATACGGTGCGGATCGCGTGCGACAATTGCGCCGCCGATCTCACCGCAAAGATCTATTTCATCGCAACCTCGGCCGAATACACGCCGCCTGTCATTTACAGCCTCGAGGAGCGCAACAAGCTCGTCTATCTGATCCAGGCGCGGCCTTCGCGTCCCGACGCCTTGCGCGTCGGACAGCCGATCGACGTCTATCTCAATCCAAAAACTCCGGTGGCGGACAAACGATGAGCGGCAATGGCATCGCGATCGACGTCAAGGGCCTGACCAAGTCGTTCGGCGGCCGGGAGGTCGTGCACGATCTGTCGATGCAGGTGAAACGCGGCTCGATCTACGGCTTCCTCGGGCCGAACGGCTCCGGCAAGACGACGACCATCCGCATCCTCTGCGGCCTGCTCACACCCGACAGCGGCGAGGGCACCTGCCTCGGCTACGACATCCTGAAGGACGCCGAAAAGATCAAGCGCCAGGTCGGCTACATGACCCAGCGGTTCAGCCTGTATCAGGACCTGTCGGTGCGCGAGAATCTCGAATTCGTCGCGCGGCTCTATGGCCTTGCCGACGCCCGCGGCGCCGCGCGCGACATGATCAAGCGGATCGGGCTCTCGGGGCGCGAGGAACAGCTCGCGGGCGAACTCTCCGGCGGCTGGAAGCAGCGGTTGGCGCTAGGTGCCTGCACATTGCCCAGTCCGAAACTGCTGCTGCTCGACGAGCCGACCGCCGGCGTCGATCCCAAAGCGCGGCGCGATTTCTGGAACGAGATTCATGCACTCGCGGCCGACGGTCTCACCGTGCTGGTCTCGACCCACTACATGGACGAGGCCGAGCGCTGTCACGAGATTGCTTATATCGCCTATGGCCATCTGCTCGTGCATGGCACCGTGGACGAGGTGATCGCGAAATCCGCGTTGACGACCTACACCGTGACGGGCGAGGACCTGAACGAGCTCACGGCTGCGCTCACCGGCAAGCCGGGAATCGACATGGTGGCGCCGTTCGGCACGTCGCTGCACGTCTCCGGCCGCGACGTCGCCGCGCTCGAGGCCAGCATCGCGCCGTGCGGACTGCATTGGCACAAATCATCGCCGTCACTGGAAGACGTGTTTATCGAATTGATGAGCCGTTCCAAGGACAATTTCCAATGAGCGCGGTCGATCATCCTGAACCCCAGCACGCGATCCGGGAGCGCTTCGGCTTCTGGAGGCGCTCCTATGCGATGCTGATCAAGGAGTTCATCCAGCTCAAGCGCGACCGCGTGTCATTTGCGATGATCGTGATGCTGCCTGTGATGCAGCTGCTCTTGTTCGGCTATGCCATCAACACCACGCCGCACAATCTGCCGAGCGCGGTGCTGCTTCAGGAGGATTCCGATCTCGCACGCTCGATCCTGAAGGCGCTGGAGAACACCGCCTATTTCCGCTTTCTCTACGAAGTCCACGACGTCGAAGATTTCGACAATCTCCTGAAATCCGGCAAGGTTCTGTTCGGCGTCGAGATCCCGCGCGGCTTCGAGCGGGCAGTGCGGCGCGGCGATAAGCCGGCGCTGCTGGTCGCGGCTGACGCCACCGATCCAGTGGCGGCGAGCGCGGCGATCGGCTCGCTCGGCATGGTCGTGCAGACCGCACTCAAGCACGATCTCTACATCGGAGATCCCCCGGAGATGCCGTTCGAGATCCGCGCGCACGCCCGCTACAACCCCGCCGCCGCGTCGAGCCTCAACATCGTGCCGGGCCTCGTCGGCACCATCCTGACCATGACCATGCTGATCTTCACCGCGCTCTCGGTCACGCGCGAGGTCGAGCGCGGCACGATGGAGAGCCTGCTGTCGATGCCGATCAAGCCGGTCGAGGTGATGTTCGGCAAGATCATTCCCTACGTGCTGGTCGGGTTCGTGCAGGCGTTCCTCATCATTGGCATCGGGGTCGGCCTGTTTGGCGTGCCGGTGCTCGGAAATCTGTTCCTGCTGGCGCTGCTCTCGACGCTCTTCATCACGACCAATCTGGCGATCGGGTACACGATCTCGACGCTGGTGCAAAACCAGCTCCAGGCGATGCAGATGTCGATGATGTTCTTCCTGCCGAGCATCTTGCTGTCCGGATTCATGTTCCCGTTCGCCGGGATGCCGGCCTGGGCGCAATATGTCGGTGAGTGCCTGCCGCTGACGCATTATTTGCGCATCGTCCGCGCCATCATGCTGAAGGGTGCGAGCATGCAAAATTTGCGTTTCGACGCGTTGGCGCTGGCGGTCCTGATGCTGCTCGCCATGACCATCGCCGTGACGCGCTTCCGCCGCACGCTGGATTGAGGCAAGATGCCCCTGGAATCAAGGGGGCGGAATGGTCAGTTTTGCGAGCAGGAAGGCCCGGCAGCATGCCGTGATGTCCGAAGACTTCGAGCGCGAGCTGACGCGCGAGGTGCTGCGCACCGAGCTCGTGCGAGTGAGGGCGCTGATCACGACGGGCTGCGTCATCGTCGTGTTCCTCACCGCGATCTACCTCGTCAATTCGTCCGTGGTGCAGCGGGTCTGGCGGGGCACGGAGGGGCTTGCCGAGGTCTATGGTCTCCTGACCGGCTTCATCCTGTTCGAGGTCTGGGTCCACAGCCAGATCAGGCGAAACCTCAAGCTCGACCGCGATCTGCCGGTGATCCGGCGCTATATCGGCGCGCTGATCGAGACCTCGCTGCCGACCGTCATCCTGATCCTGCAGATCCGCAGCATGGGCGCGAGCCAGGCGCTCGGCTTCGTCGTGCCGCTGATCTATTTCATTTTCGTCATCCTCTCGACCCTGCGGCTTGACTTCTGGCTGTCCACCTTCACCGGCTTCGTCGCTGCGGGTGAGTTGCTCGCTGTGGCGCTGATCTTCGATCCCGCCAGCGGGAGCGGCGAGCCGCAGATCTATTTCCACGCGGTGCGAAGCACCATCATCCTGATCTGCGGCGTGCTTGCAGGCGCGGTCGGTGCGCAGCTCCGCCGCCAGTTCGCCGCAAGCATTGCCGCAGCGACCGCGCGCGACCGGGTGACCAACCTGTTCGGTCAGCACGTTTCGCCGCAGGTGGTGGAGCGGCTGATGGCGGCGGGGACGAGCGCCGCCGGCGACCTCCGCCGCGTCGCCGTGATGTTCGTCGATTTCCGCGGCTTCACCGCCGGCGCGCAGTCGCGCACCCCGCAGGAGGTGGTCGACCGGCTCGACGGCGCCTTCGCCGTCCTGGTCGACATTCTCGACCGCGAGGGGGGCATCGTGAACAAGTTTTTGGGCGACGGCTTTCTGGCCCTGTTCGGCGCGCCGCTGGAGACCTCCGACGCCGCGCACCGCGCGGTCGCCGCGGGCCGCGAGATGCTGACCGCGATGGCGCGCATCAACGCGCAGACGAGCTGGCCGCTCAGAATCGGAATCGGCATCCATTTCGGCGAGGTCGTCGCCGGCAATATCGGCTCGCCCCGGCGCAAGGAATACACGGTGATCGGAGACACCGTGAACTTCGCCTCCCGGCTGGAGGCGCTGAACAAGGAGTTCGGCTCGCAGCTCTTGATCTCGGCGGCGGTCCACGAGGCGCTGGGCGAGGACGGCGACGATGCGGTGTCGCTTGGGGAGGTCGAGGTGCGCGGCTATGAGCAGAAGGTGGCGGTGTTTCAACTGGGGTGAGGGCCGCCGCCTGCGCCTTCACTTGTGAGTCGCGTTTCGTTGAAGCGGCTCGCGTTTCGTTGAAGGCGCGTGATGAAATATCCTTGGTAGCTTTTGGGTCTTGCACGGTGGAAGCCGAAAATCTCAGCTTCCCTTTGTCACCCGGAGAAAGCCAATGACTCGATCGATCCTTGTTGCAGCCGCCCTGATCGCCGCCGCTGTCACCCAAAGCCAGGCCGCATCGGCGCGGGACAGCGTGCGCGCCGCGCCGCAACTCACGTGGCGACCGACTGCGTCAGGGCTCCGGCAGCAGGCGCGTATGCCTCTGCGCCTTACGCACAGCCGCCTTGCCTGCCCAACACGGCGTCCGCGTACTAACTCGCGGCAGAGACGAAGCCGGGCCGGTGAAGTCCGCCAGCCCGGCGTCGCGAACGCTGATGGCGGACTGCGCGGGATCTCGCGCTGGAGGCCGAGTAGATTCGGCGCCGTATCGCAACGGCGCGGCCGGCGAAGATTTTGCGAAGACGGCCTACCCGCTGCTGCGCAACGCGTACGGCCTCGATCGACTGCTCTGGGGCAGCGACTGGCCGCACACGCAGTTCGAGAAGGCGCAAAGCTACGCGAAGAACCGGCGATTTATCGATGGGCTGATCGTCGATCAGAGTGAACGCGCGCAAGTGCTCGCATCGCCACGTTCGCTCTGCCGCTTTTGATCCGTCTTCCGCGATTGCTCCGATTGCACTCTATTTTGGGGCATGACGGGCGATGTCGCCGGCTTGTAGAGTGCCGGCGATGCAGCCGACCGCGGCTGCGCTTGCGTGAAGAGGAAGCGAAGATGCAGCGCCGCTACATCACCGTCGACGTGTTCACCGACCGCGCCTTCGGCGGCAACCAACTCGCCGTGGTGCTGGATGCCGGCGGGCTCTCCACGCAGCAGATGCAGGCGATCGCGACCGAGTTCAACTATTCGGAGACGACCTTCGTACTGCCGCCGCGCGATAAGGCCAACGACGCCGAAGTGCGCATCTTCACGCCGGTGTTGGAGATCGCCTTTGCCGGTCATCCCAATGTCGGCACAGCCTTCGTGCTGGCGTCGCTGGCGAAGGAGCCGAAACCGCGCCTGCTGTTCGAGGAGAAGGCGGGGCTCGTGCCGGTCGAGATCGTGCGGGAGCAGGGCCGGGTGGTCAGAACGGAGCTGACCGCGCCGCAGCCGCTGGCGCGGTATGCGCCACTGTCACCTGCTGAAGCCGCGAGTTGCATCTCGCTCGGCGCGGATGACATCAAGACCGACAACCACGCAGCGCACGTCGTCACCGTCGGAAACGCGTTTCTCGTGATGGAGCTGCATTCGCGCGAGGCGCTGAAGCGGGCCCGGCCGGATGCCGCGGCCTATGGCAAGATATTGCCACGCGATGGCGCCCGCTCGGTGTGGTTTTATACCCGTGACGTGCCCGCAGCGGAGGCGCCATGTGAGCGCCAGGCGCGCATGTTCATGCGCGGCGCCAGCGGCCTCACCGAGGATCCCGCGACCGGCAGCGCAACCGTCGCAGCCGCCGCGCTGTTCGCCGATCTCGATCCCAGGCGCGACGGCGAGTTGAGGCTCACGGTCGGCCAGGGCTTTGACATGGGCCGGCCCAGCATCCTGCAGACGCGCGTGCGCAAGCAGGACGGCAAGATCGTCTCCGCCCATGTCGGCGGCAGCTGCGTGCGGATGATGGAAGGGACGTTGAGGCTTGATGGGGAGGGTTAGCTCTCTATTCCATCGTCATGCCCGGGCTTGTCCCGCCTGCGCGGCCGAAGCCGCTTCGGCGACGCGAAGGCCCGGGCATCCACGTTCTTCGTGCTGTGTGGCAAGGCGTGGATGGCCGGGACAGGCCCGGCCATGACGGAGAGAGTCGTTCAGGCCTGCCGTCCCGCCAAATTCTTCACCGTTACCCCATCGCGCTCCTCGATGATCTCCGCGATCATCTGGCGGTGGCAATGGGTGTGGTCGCGCTCGTAGCAAAGCAGGCAGACGGGACCGGCTTTCTTCACCAGCGCCGAGAGCTCGTCCATCTGCTCCCTGGCCTCCGGCGTCTTCAGGTGCTTTGAGAAAACCTTCTCCAGTACATCGTATTGCCCGCTGCGGGCGGCGAGGCGGCCTTCCTTGGGCGTGCCGAGCGCTGCCAGATGGACATAGGCGATGCCGCGTTCATCGAGGCCTGCGGCGAGCTGCCTCTTGGAAAAGCCGGGCCGGCGCGATGACGTCACCGCGCGCACGTCGACGACGAGCTTGACGCCGGATTGCTCCAGCTCGTCGAGCACTGCCTTCGGCGGCGTCTGCTCATAGCCGATGGTGAAGAGCTTTTTTGCCTTTGCCATGAGACACCTTTAGCGACACGTCAACTCACCCGCGCGATCAGCTCCATCGCGCCGGCCGGCGCGCGCACCTTGCCCTCGTGGATGACATAGGCGAACACGTCGCGCGGCTCCTTCTTCGGCTTAGCCTTGTCGACCTTCGGCAGGTCGTCGGGTTCGCTTCCCTCGGCCCAGTCCTGAAAGCGCTTGGCCCAGGCATCGAGCTGCTTCGGCGGATAGCAGGTCTTGATCTCGTCATTGCCCTTCTGCAGCCGGGCATAGACGAAATCGCCGGCGACGTCGGCGATCGCCGGATATTTGCCGTGCTCGGCGAACACGACGGGCGTCTCGAATTCGCGGATCAGCGCGACGAAATCCGACGTGCAGAAACTGTCGTGACGGACCTCGACGACGTGGCGCAGCGCGCGTCCCTCGAGCTTGCGCGGCAACAGCTCGAGGAATTTTCCGAAATCGGCGCCGTCGAATTTTTTGGTCGGCGCAAACTGCCACAGCACTGGCCCAAGATGATCGCCGAGTTCCAGCACGCCGGAATCATAGAAACGCTTGATGGAATCCCCGGCCTCGGCCAGCACGCGCCGGTTGGTGGCGAAGCGCGGCCCCTTCACCGAGAACACGAAACCATCAGGCACCTCGCTCGCCCATTTGCGAAAGCTCTCCGGTTTCTGCGAGCCGTAATAAGTCCCGTTGATCTCGATCGAGGTCAGCTTCGAGGCGGCGTAGGACAGCTCCTTGGCTTGCGTGAGCTTCTCCGGATAGAACACCCCGCGCCATGGCTCGAAGGTCCAGCCGCCGATGCCGATGAAGATGTTGCCGGATTTTTTGGACGCGGTTTTTGCTTTGGCCACGGGAGGATCTCGGATGCGGGAGGAGGGCCTCCATCCTAATCAAACCAGTTGTGATTGGCCAGTTGCGACGTCCCGTCTAAGCTCGCGATAGGATCTGCGAAAAAAGGAGAACAAGATGCGGATGCTGATGGTGGGAGCGGCGCTCGTCATGATGACATCTGCTGCCATGATATCTTCAGTTATGGCCGACGATGACGATGCCAAGGGTGCGCAGAAGCTCGCCACGCAGGGCCGCGACGATTATTGGCATTGCCTGGCGCGGGAATATTCGCGCGTCGGCAATCAGGGCCTGTCGGAACAGGATTTTGGCCGCTCCGTCGCCGGAGCCTGTCCGTCGGAGCGACAATACTACCGGGTGGCACTGCTCGATTATCTCACCGCGCAATATCCGGATATTGATGCCGGCGCCCATCTCGCGACCGCGAACAGGGCGGTGGAGGCGGCGCAGAAGGACATCGTGACGGCCTTCGTCAAGCACAAGCCGCCGCAGAAATAGCCCATTGAACCGGTGCGTCCGGCAAGCCCTTCCGGCAGCGCGCTCATCCATGGTATCACTGGGCGCATCTGGAACAGGGATGGGTTTCCATGTCGTCTGAGTCGGTGGGGGGCATTTTGGGCGCGATCGTCGCGGCGATTGTGCTTGCGGTCGCCGTCGTCTTTGGGCCGATCGGCCAGTACGGCAAGCCGCCCAAGCCTGCGAAGGCCGAGCCGGCCGGGGCTGCGGCGCCGGCGGCTCCTGCCGCGCCCGTGCCGCGAGGGCCGGTGATCAAGGAAGTCCCGAACCAATAAGGGCGTGAAAAAGGCCTCTTTCGCCCCTTGTAAAGCGGCGTTGCCGTTCCCATTTAGCTTCTAACGGCGACGTTGAGCGAAAAACTCCGGCGCTGGAACGACCTTGGAATAGCCCAGGCTGCGCCGGATGTACGCGCCGCCCGCCGTTCCGGGGTCGTTGGCATTTTGGGACCCCTTTTTGGGCCGCTCCCCAGAGAAACCCCGGCTTGCTGGCGCAAGTTCTTGGCAGCACAGGACGCGGCGGATATACGCTGCCGTCATGAATCAAGCGATCAGACCGGGCTCCGATAACCCACGGGCGGCTTCGCCGGCGCCCGAATTGTCGGTCGTCGTCCCGACCTTCAACGAACGCGACAGTGTCACGGTGCTGTACCGGCGGCTGGAGGCCGTGCTGGCCGGCATCGCCTGGGAGGTCGTGTTCGTCGACGATAATTCGCCTGATGGCACCTGGGACGTCGTGCGCGCGCTGGCCCAGCGCGATAGCCGCGTGCGCTGTGTCCGCCGTATCGGCCGCCGCGGCCTGTCGGGGGCCTGCATCGAGGGCATCCTGGCCTCCAGCGCGCCCTATGCGGCCGTGATCGACGCCGACCTCCAGCACGACGAGACGCAACTGCCGAAGATGCTGTCGCTGCTCGCGAGCGGGCAGGCCGAGCTCGTGGTCGGCAGCCGCTACATCGAGGGCTACAAGAGCGAAGGCTTCAACAAGCAGCGCGCCGGCGCCAGCGCGCTGGCAACGGAACTCGCCAGGAAAGCGCTGCGGGTCGAGATCGCCGATCCCATGAGCGGCTTCTTCATGGTTCGCCGCGACCGCTTCGAGCAGCTGGCGCCGAAACTTTCCGTGCACGGCTTCAAGATCCTGCTCGACCTCGTCGCCAGCGCCAACGGCACCTTGCGCGCCATCGAAATTCCCTACACGTTCGGCGAGCGGCAGCACGGCGAAAGCAAGCTCGATTCCATGGTCGCGCTGGATTTTCTCGGCCTGGTGCTGGCGAAGTTCACCAACGATGCTGTCTCGTTACGCTTCCTGCTGTTCGCGATGGTCGGCGGCATCGGCCTCGTGGTGCATCTCACCACCCTGTTCATATCGCTCGAGCTGTTCAAGGAGCCGTTCGCGGAAGCGCAGGCCTCCGGCGCCATCGTCGCAATGACCAGCAATTTCGTCCTCAACAACTTCCTCACCTACCGCGACCAGCGGCTGAAGGGCTTTGCACTGCTGCGCGGTCTGATCGCGTTCTACATCGTGTGCAGCGTCGGCCTGCTCGCCAATGTCGGCGTCGCCTTCTCGGTCTACGACCAGGAGCCGATCTGGTGGCTTGCGGGTGCGGCCGGGGCGCTGATGGGCGTGGTGTGGAACTACGCGATGTCCGGACTGTTCGTCTGGCGCAAGAAATAGCTCACCATGGGCGGGGCTGACGCGCGGATCGTCCGCAATACGGCGCTGGTGATCCTTGCGCTGGTCGGCTTGCGGCTCGTCGCAGCCGCGTTCACGCCGATCACCTTCGACGAAGCCTATTACTGGATGTGGTCGCAGAACCTCGCCGGGGGATATTACGACCACCCGCCGATGGTTGCCTACGTCATCCGCGCCGGGACCCTGATCGCGGGCGACACCGAGCTCGGCGTCCGCCTGGTCTCGATCCTGCTCGCGCTGCCGATGAGCTACGCGATCTATCGCTCCGCCGCGATCCTGATCGGCGGCGCGCGGGTGGCCGCGACCAGCGCCATCCTGCTCAATGTAACGCTGCTGGCCTCGGTCGGCACGCTGATTGTCACGCCCGATGCGCCGCTTCTGGTTGCCTCCAGCTTCGTGCTGTTCTTTCTCGCCAAGGTGCTGGAGAGCGGCCGCGGCATCTGGTGGCTCGCGGTCGGCGCAGCCGTCGGTGCGGCGCTCCTGTCCAAATACACCGCGATGTTCTTCGGGCTGGCGATCCTGATCTGGATCGCTGCCGTGCCGAAACTGCGGCACTGGTTTCTCTCGCCCTGGCCGTATCTGGGCGGTTTCGTTGCGCTCGCGTTGTTCTCGCCGGTGATCCTCTGGAATGCCGATCATCAATGGGTCTCGTTCGCAAAGCAGCTCGGGCGCGCCAGGATCGAGGATTTTCGTCCGGTCTTCATCGCCGAGCTGATTCCGACGCAGATCGCGTTCGCAACCCCGCTGGTGTTCATCCTCGGCGCGATGGGGCTGCACGCGCTGACCTGGCGCCGGGCCGGCGCACTCGCCTCGCGCGTGCTGATCGAGACGATGTTCTGGACCATCGTCGCCTATTTCGTCTGGCATTCGCTGCATGCCCGCGTCGAGGCCAACTGGTTCGCGCCGGTCTATCCGCCTTTCGTCATCGCGGCGGCCGCCGCCGCCAATCTGGTGCAGTGGAAGCCGCGGCAGCGTCGCCTGGTGGATTTCTGCCTGCGCTGGGCCGCACCCACCGGCATCGTGATGTTTGCCGCGCTGATCGTGCAGGCCAATACCGGCTGGCTGTCCGGCTATCGCCGCGATGCGACCGTGCGTAGCGTCGGCGTCGGCTGGCGCGAGCTTGCTGCCGAAATCGAAGCGGTGCGAGCTCGCAATGGCGCGACCTGCGTGCTTGCCCCGGACTACGGCACGACGGGCTGGCTCGCCTTCTATCTGCCGCGCGGCAGCTGCGTGGCGCAGCAAAACCAGCGCATCCGCTGGGCCAACATGCCCGAGCCGGATCCAAAGCTGCTTGCGGGCAAACTGATCTATGTCGACGAGCTGCGCTCTGACGGCCATCCCGCCGTCCACGATCTCTTTGCCAAGGTGACGCAGGTCGCGCAATTGCAGCGCAAGCGCGGCCCGCTCGTGATCGAGACTTACAGCATCGATCTGCTCGAAGGCGCCAAGGGCGACGTGCTGGACCGCTCGCCGCCGCCGGAAGCGCGGTAGCTCTCCTCGGAACGACGACGAAAGTTCAGTTGATCATCTCGGCCTTGGTCGAGGCCTGGTTCGGCCTGTCCTGGTCGCGCCAGAACCAGACGCTCACGACGCCGGAGCGGCCGCGGACCTGCGTGAGCAGGGGGCCCGACAGAACGCCGTGGGGAGCGCCCTGGAAATCGGCCGCATCCAGCAGCGTATCGCTGAGCGCGAGACGCGCGCCGTTTTTAGCAGCGACCTCCATCAACCGGCTCGCGACGTTGACGGTGTCGCCCGTCGCCGTGATGTGCTGATGGCTTTCGCCGAGGCGGGAGGCGACGATCGGGCCGGAATGCGCGCCGATCTTGAAGCCGAGCTGATCCCTGATCGCGGGCGGCAACGACGCGATCCAGCGTTCGACGCCGCGGTGCAGGTCGATCGCGCATTTCAGCGCGCGTGCGGCGTCGTCGGGCATCGCGCCGGGCAGGCCGAACAGGATCATGGCGCCGTCACCGAGAAAGCCGCTGATCATGCCGCCGCAATCGACCGCGGTCTTCTCGATCAGCGCGTGAAACGCCTTCAGAATGTCCTGGAGTTCACCCGGATCGATCCGCTCGCTCAGCGCCGTGAAGCCGGAGAGATCGATGAAGACCATTGCTGCGTCCTGCCGGACGGGTGTTGACAGGAAATTCGGATCCCGCGCCAGCCACTCCTGCACGGCCGGCGCCTGGAATTGCGCGAGCGACCGGCTCTTGGCGGCAAAATATTGCGTGCGGCGGCCTCCCGCCCACAATTGCACGCCGGCAAAGACCGCAACCGGCGGCACTGCCGCGGCGAGCGTGGTCGCGGCGTTCAACCAGACGCCATGCGTGAACGCAAACAGATTGAACCCGGCCCAGGCGATCATCACCGCGGCCGCGGCGACGATGCCGAGCGCGCTGCGCCGCCAGGCGAGCAGGCCCACCAGCAGCACCGGCAGCAGGATCGCGATGAGCGCGTCGGCGATGTGGACCTTGCGGTCGCGCACGATGCTGTCCCCGGCGACGAGATGGGTGATCGCGGTGGAGACCACTTCGACGCCGGGCATTAGAGAATCGAACGGTGTTGGGTAAAAATCACCGCCGCCGGCGACCGAGGCCCCGATCACGACGATCCGGTTCTCGATCGCCGCGCGACTTAACGTGCCGTCGAAGATGCTCTGTGCGCTGACGGTGCGGATGGTCCGGCGCGGGCCGTAATAGGTGATCGGTAGCGCGAAGTCGGCATCGGTGGGCACCGCGCGGTCGCCGAGCATCAGATGGTCCGGCGCGATCGTCAGCGACTTGTCGAGCGCGCGCGCCGCGACCCGCAACGGAAAGGACAGCTCGACCTTGTCGCTCGTCCGGAACAGCATCGGCACCGAGAGCGGCGAGCCCGATTGTCCGGTCGCAACATTGACGACGCCGACCTCGGCATGATCGGCGAACGCCGGCAAGGGCAGCAGGAAGCGCTCGGCCTGCGGCAGGGCGGCGAGGGGGCCTTGGCCGCTGGTCTCCACGGTCTCGCTGGCGGACGGGAAGATCGCTGCGGCGGCAAGGACGATGGGACCCGTAGCCAGCGTATTTGCCAGCGTAGCGTCGCCGATCGCAGCGCTGCGATCGACCAGCAGCAGGTCGATCGCGACGACCTTCGGCTTGAACTGCACGATGGTGTCGACGACGCGGGCGAGATCGGCGCGCGGCAGCGGATAGCTGCCGCCGCGCTTCACGACGGTGTCGTCGATCGCGACGATGGTGACGAGATCGGGCGGAACCCGCACGCCGCGGACCTGCGTCCGCCAATCCGTCAGCGTCGCCTCGAGGCGATCGAGAAACCGCAGATGACCGTTGGCGTGACCGGCATAGATGCCCGCGCCCCACAGTGCGGTGAGGACGAGTGCCACCAGGATCTGAACGCGTCGGCTACTCATGTGGTCGTGTTGCAATTTCTCTATCGTCCAAATGCTGTTCGCCGCGCCCAGGTGACCCGAACCATTGGCCAAGTCTTACTGACCAAGTCTTGCCATCAACGCGTCGACGCGCGGCTGGCCCCATGTCTTGACCGTCAACGGGCCTGTGGCTTCCACGTCGACGCCTTGGCCACGGTCTAATACCACGCTGCGCCCACCATTCCTGCGGCTCACGCCGACACGGCCGTCAGCCACGAAGACGGAGGTCTTGGCCTCTGCGACATCGACCGCCCATTTCGTGCCGCGCACCGCGGCGATCGCCTGCGGCGTCAGTACCTTGAAGGGATTGCCGCCGGGCTTCTTGGGCACCTCGACCAGCAGCGCTTTGCTGCTCAACTCCACCGAGTCTATATGTCCGTCGCGGTTAGCGTCCTTAAGTTCAAATCTGGCACCGCTTTCGGCAACGATCGTGATGCCGTTGTCGCAGCGCCAGGTCTGCGTACCGGCAGCAGATGGCGTCGCCGTGCAGCCCACATTGGCGGCAGGCTGGGCAATCGCGTGTCCGATCAACAGAAACGACCCCGCCAGAGCGAAAAACCCTGCGCGCACGAACTCTCTCATGCCAGCCTCCGTTTGCGTGCTCGGCACAGTTCAAGGCGATCTTGATACGGTACCGTATCACACGCAGAGGCTGCTGAAAAGTGCCGGTTGCCGTAGCTATTTTCGCGCTGCGGCCTTTTCCAGTGCGGTGCGATCAACTTTCGGTCAGGGCACCTGCTCGCGTGCGCGGTGTAGCTGCTGACAACCGCGCTGCGGCTGCGGAGCAGAGGGTGCTTGCGCACCAGCCTCGCGCAACGCTTTCCCGCTATCTTCCGGGTATTGAACACCACGAAAACGACTTGGTTGGATGGCCTTAGAGATGCGGCCGGAGACGGTCGCCGGCAACGCCAATCCCGCCGAGAATTATAGTTAACAGACGCCCTTAAGTCCGTAGTTCTGCGGGCTTTTTTCTCGAAATGGGACACCCGAACGGGTTGCCTCACATCCGCCCGAACTTAATCCGCATTTAACTAAAAGTGGCCTTAATGACGCTCCGACCCTCTGCGAGATGCTGTTCCCGGACCGTGACCAGCGGCGCTTCGAAGGGGGACCGAGTGACACCGTTCTGGACGCAAGGCGAATGAGTACGAGTATCGCTGCGCAAGGCATCGCGGCACGAAAGTCCAAAGGATTCTCGAGCAATTCCTATCGGAAGCCTTCCCGGAAAATGACCACCCAAAACGTGCTTGGCGCCGCCGTGATCGGCTGCGTCGTGCTTGGCGCCGGCTGGACCATCTACAGCAACATCTTTGCCGCCAGCGTCTATCCGACCGTCGGCAGCAGCGGCTACGACGAGCCCGTGATCAAGCGGGCGCCCAGGGTCGCGCTGCGCGAGGCCGGTGAGGCCGTCAAGGAGGCCTTTGCGCTCTTGCCCGACCGCTTGCAGGTGGCAGCGCCGATCTCGCGCGAGATGTTCAACGATCGCTTTGCCGCGGCTGCGACCCAAGGCGTGACATCGAATGCGGCCAGCGCCGCGCCCGCAACCAAGGTCGCCGAAGCCAAGGACGCGCCGAAGCCGAGCGTGATCGCGAGGGTCGCGGAAGTCCTGAAGCCAGGTCCCGCCAAGATCGCTGACGCTGCGAAGTCCAAGCGCGGCGCTGACGCGCCGCTGCAGCTTGCCTCGGCAGATCCGGCCGAGATCGTGCCGGCGCCTGAGGCGAAGCCAAAATCGATTGCCGATCGCGCCAAGGCTGCGGTGATGTCGATTACCGGACCGCGCCAGTCGATGGTGGAAAAGCTCTGGGGCAAGCGCGAGCCGTCCGGTGGGCTGCTCGCCTATGCCTCGGCCGACGCCAGCGTGACCGCCTCCATCGCGCCGAGGGAGCAGAACCCCATGCTCGGCGGTTCGGCGCCCTATGAGCGTGACACCGCGGTCTACGACATCTCCGCTAAAACGGTTTACTTGCCCGACGGCACCAAGCTCGAGGCGCATTCCGGCCTCGGTTCCAACCTCGACGACCCGCGCTCCTCGCGCGTCCGCATGCGCGGTGTGACGCCGCCGCATATCTACACGCTGAAACCGCGCGAGGCGCTGTTTCACGGCGTGCCTGCGCTGCGCCTGACCCCGATTGGCGGTGAGAGCGCGATCTACGGCCGCGACGGCCTGCTCGCGCATACCTTCATGCTCGGGCCCAACGGCGATTCCAACGGCTGCGTGTCGTTCAAGGATTATTACGCGTTCCTCGACGCCTACCGCAACAAGGGCATCCGCAAGCTCGCGGTGCTGGCGCGCGTGGACTAGGCTCAGTCAATTCGAGATCACGCAAAAGGGCCGCTTGCAGCGGCCCTTTTCTGTTTCGCTTCGCGCGTGCGTTTTAGCCCGGCCAGCACTGCCCGCCGCCGTCGATCCGCAGCACCTGACCGGAAACGAAGGCGCCCATGGGCCCTGCGAAGAATTCGACAACGCGCGCGACCTCGTCGACGGTTGCGATCCGGTCGAGCGTGCCGGTCTCGACCATTCTGTCGGGGTCGACTGCACGCGTTCCGAGGAAGCGGCCGGTGCGGGTATCTCCGGGCGCGATGCAGTTGACGGCGACGTCGTAGGGGCGGAGTTGGTCGGCCAGGCATCGCGTGTAATGGGCCACGCCGGCCTTCGAGACCGCATAGATCGAGCCTTGGGTACGTCCCTTGAAAGCGGCGACGGAGCCAAGCGTCACGATGCGGCCGCGTCGGCGCTCCATCATGCCGCGCGCGACCGCCTGGCATGTCAGGATGGTGGAGAGCAGATTGCGCTCCAGCACCGCGCGCACGTCGGCCTCCTTGATATTCACCGCATCGTTCGGATCGGGCTTGCCGCCGCCGGCCGCGATATCGCCCCCGGCATTGTGCACGAGAATGTCGATCGGGCCGAGTGCCGCTTCGGTCTCCGCGATGACGCGTGCGATGTCCTCGCCCTTGGTGAGATCGCCGAGCACGCGCTGGCTGCGAACGCCGAATTCGCGGCCGATCTCGACGGCGACCGCGGTGAGGGTGGTGCCCTCGCCATCGTCGGCCGGCCCGTTCTCGCGCATGCCGTGGATAGCGACGTCAGCGCCGAGCGCAGCAAGCTTCTCTGCAAAAGCGCGGCCGAGCCCGCGTCCCGCGCCGGTCACCAGTGCAACTTTGCCTGCCAGAAGCTTGTTGGTGTCATGCGATGTCATGATCTTGTTCCTGTTGTGAATGTCAGTCTGCGGCGAGGTCGAGGCCGATCGCCAACGCCTGCACGAGGCACATCGGTGCGACAAGCGTACGCAGCGCGGGCTCAGGCATGTCCTGGATCTCGAACACGACGCTCGCGCCCTCGACGATCGGGCTCAAAAGGCTGTCGGTGATGGAAATCGTGGGCACGCCCCGCGCGACGAGTTCGGGAAACAAGCGCGCCGTATCCGGATAGTAATTTCGGAAGCTGATCGCGACCAGCGCGTCGTCTGATGTCGCCGCGTGCGACTGCTCGTGGATGCTGCCGCCAAGGCCGTCGAGCAGGACGACGCGCCGTCCGAGCTTGCGCAGCACGTAGGCGAGGTGGATCGCAACCGGGAACGAGCCGCCCAGGCCGAGCAGATAGATGTCACGTGCCTTGGCAAGGATCGCGGTTGCGGCGTCGAGTTCGCGCGCATGGACGGATTGGCTGAGCGTGACCAGCGATGATTGCGCTTCGGACACGAAACGCGACAAGACCGCGGCCGGCTGGCGGCCGAGCACTGACTTCTCCTGGCTCTTCATGCGGGCGAGGCGCGCCTTGTAGCTTGGCGCGACGCCGGCGACGAGACGGGAGCGGAACACCTGCTGCATCTCGGTGAAGCCGCCGAACCCGAGCGCATGCGCGAAGCGAACGATCGCCGACGGCGGCACCCCTGAGCGCTGCGCCACCTCCGCCACGGTGCCGAGTGCGACATCAGTCGGGTGATCGAGCACGAACTCCGCGATCTGCTGTAACCGGCCGGACAGTGCCCGGTGCCGCTGCGCGATCGCGCCGCGCAGTTCGTCATAAGTCATGGCGCCAGCCGCCTTGTTCATCGAGTCGGATCTCCGGATCGGCCGCCTGTTTAACGGCATTTCACCATTTGGATCAAATATTCTACTTTACATAACATATGGAATGAATATTCTAATCCCACAAGAAGCAAAAGACTTCGGAAACGGGAGGACACGATGAGAGGGCGTCAGATCTCACGGCGAAGCGTTCTGAAGGGCGGCTTGATGGCGAGTGTCATCGGCGGCACCGGAAGCTTCTTTGGGCCGTGGCGGGAGAATCATGCCTGGGCGCAAGGCGCGAAACCGATCAAGCTGGGCCT
Source organism: Bradyrhizobium sp. 23 (assembly GCF_023073295.1). Classification (NCBI taxonomy): domain Bacteria; kingdom Pseudomonadati; phylum Pseudomonadota; class Alphaproteobacteria; order Hyphomicrobiales; family Nitrobacteraceae; genus Bradyrhizobium; species Bradyrhizobium sp. 23. Next base: position 181,020 of record NZ_JADPJF010000064.1, read on the forward strand.
GACCTGCGATGCCAGCGGTCAATACGGCAACAGCGGCCAGGATGATTTCCGCGGCATCAAGATGGCGATCGACGAGATCAACGCCAAAGGGGGCGTACTCGGGCGCCAGGTCACGTTCATCACGGCGGACACCGAGACGACGCCAGCTACGGGCAGCCGCGTCGCGGAACGTTTCATCACCCGCGAGGACTGCACCATCCTGATCGGCGCGCTGCATTCGGGCGTCGCCAACGCCATCACACAGGTCGCTAGCAAATATGGTGTGATCTACATGAACACCAATTCCTCCGCGCCCAGCGAAGCCGGGGAGAACTGCTCGCGCGTGAAATTCGTATGGGACGGCAACGGCACCAATTTTTCCAAGGCGTCGGTCAAGAACGCGGTGGACTCCATCGGCAAGAACTGGATGCTGCTGACCAACGACTATGTCTGGGGTCACACGACGTCTGCCGCGACCAGGACGCAGGTCGAGAGCGCCGGTGGCAAGATCCTCGACAATCTGCTGGTGCCGCAGAACACGCGCGACTTTACTGCCTATCTGCTGAAGATCCAGCAGGCCAAGCCCGATGTTGTGGCGACCGCAGTTGGCGGCGACGATATCAAGGCATTGCGCGAGCAGGTGGCGCAGCTCAAGCTCGACGGCAAGCCGGCCTGGATCAACAACCAGCAGGACTGGCCCGATGTGTGGGGCGCGCCCGACAGCCTGTTCGGCGTGTTCGGCACCACCTGGTATCACAAGCTGCCGCTGCCAGGTGTCGCCGAATTCGTCAAGAAGTGGCAGGCCGCCAACAAGGACGGCCCGATCCCGGTGCCGGGCAACGTCTCCTACAACGGCTACATGTCCACGCGCGAACTGCTGCGTGCAATCGAGCGGGCAGGGTCGACCAACAACGTCAAGATCATCAAGGAGCTCGAGAACCTGAAGGTCTCGGCGACCGATCGCATGCAGCATTTCGACGCCTACATGGATCCGATGACGCACCAGATGCAGCAGACGATCTATCTGGCGCGGCGCAACGCCAAGCCGGTCGACAATACCGATCTGTTCGAGATCATCAGCTGGACGGAGCCGAAATCGGCCGCCGATGATGCGGCACCCGGCAAGTGCAAGCTCACCCCCTACGAGCAGGTGCCGACCGTCGACTCCTAGAGACGGTGCGTCACATCGCAGAACGAGCGGCGCGCATCTCGCGCGCCGCGCCTCCGGGACCGTCAGCCTCCCGGATGACACATGCCAGTTGCGAGAGCCAAAAACCTTGTTCGACCTTCTTCCGCATCTCCTCAACGGCCTGACGCTCGGCCTGTTGTTCGCGCTGATCGCACTCGGCTTCATGCTCATCGTCGGGCTGATGGAGCAGATCAACCTCGCGCACGGCTCCCTGTTCGCGCTCGGGGCTTATGTCGCCATGCAGCTCACGGGGCCGCGCCCTCCATTGCCGATGGAACTTGCGAAAGCGTGGCTCGCGCTGCCGCTCGGCTGGCGCTATGCGGCGACGTTGATCATTGCTCCCGTGATCGTGAGTCTGGTCGGCATGCTGATCGAGCTCTGCATGCGGCGCACTTACGGCAAGGATCCGCTCTACGGGCTGCTCCTGACCTTCGGCGCCGCGATGGTGATCGAAGAGATGATCCGCCTGGTGTGGGGCACGCGCGACTACGTGCTGCAGGTGCCGTCCGCCATCAACGGCGGCTTCCTGTTCGGCGACCTGATCTGGTCGACCTATCGCTTCTACGCAGCGGGCATCGCGGCCGGGGTCATCGGCCTGGTCTGGCTGTTGATCGAAAAGACCTCGTTCGGTGCGACGGTCAAGGCCGGCGCGCATGACAGCGAGATCGTTCGCGCGCTCGGCATCAACCTGTCGCGGTTGCGGATGCTGGTCTTCGTGTTCGGCACGATGCTGGCCGCGATCGCGGGCATCATCGTCGCGCCGATCTGGGGCATTCGCCCGCATATGGGCGTCGATGCGGTCATTCCTGCGTTCCTGGTGATCGTGCTCGGGGGCGTCGGCAGCTTTTGGGGTGCGGTCGTGGCGGGTCTTTTGGTC
>NZ_JADPJF010000064.1:183142-186080 GCF_023073295.1 Bradyrhizobium sp. 23
ACTGTGTGTCGGCCTTGCCGGCGCCTACGCGTCCGAATGGTCGCTGTTGTCGATGTACATCTTGCTCGTGGCCGTCGTGACGTTCCGCGCGCGCGGCCTCTGGGGCAAAAAAAGCGTGCTCGAGGCCTAAAGGGAATGATTGTGGGACCAAAATCTTCACCGGACGCTGCGCGCCTCGTGACGCCGACGATGCTGGTGCTCTGGCTCGTGCTTGCAACGGTGCCGCTCTGGATCACGCGGATCGGGCTCTATCCCTATCTCGGGATCGAGATCCTGATCTGGTCGCTCTATGCGCTCGCATTCAACCTGGTGCTGGGCACCGCCGGACTTCCGTCGTTCGGTCATGGTGCCTATTTCGGCATCGGCGCCTACGCGTTCGGTCTCTGTCAGTTCGACATCCTCGCCAATCTCTGGATATGCCTGATTGCCGCGGCCGCGGCGGCAGGTCTCGCCGGCGTGCTGGTGGCGCTGTTCATCTCGCACAGGCGCGGCATCTATTATGCCTTCATGACGATTGCCTTCGGCCAGATCTTCTGGACGTTGGCGATAAAATCGCACCGGATCACCGGCGGCGAAGACGGCCTTCTCAAGATCAAACGGTTGCCGGCCGATTTCGGGCTTGTGTCGTTCGATCTCAACGACAATGTCGCGTTCTACTATTTCGTGCTCGCCGTCTTTGCGGTCGGCACCGCCGCATTGTGGAGGCTGGTGCACTCGCCCTATGGCCGCGTGGTCGCTGCGATCAGGCAGAGCGAAGTTCGCGCGAGCCATCTCGGCTATAATGTGTGGCTCTACAAAGTCGCGATCTTTGCGCTGTCGGCCGCCGTCTCGGGGTTTGCCGGCGGATTGTTCGCCATGGCGCAGCTCGCCGCATTCCCCGACGTCATGAGCCTGCATCAATCCGGCTACGTCGTGATGATGACGCTCGTCGGCGGTGGCCTCGTCAGCTTCTGGGGCCCGGTGATTGGCGTATTTCTCTTCCTCACCGCCCGAGACGTGATCGGTGCGCTGACCAATGCCTGGATGCTCTATTTTGGTCTGCTCTTCATCGCCATCGTGCTGTTTCGCCCCGAAGGCATTGCCGGCGCGATATCCGCTGCCGTGCAGCAGCACTCACTCGGCGCCTTACGGCAGCGCGGTACCTCGGCGATGCGGCTGCTGTTCGGGAGCGGGCGATGAACATGATCGAAGCCGCGGCCGTTCATGTCCGCTTCGGCGACCGCGTCGTGCTGGAGAGCGTCGATCTCGCGGTCGCGGAGGGCGAGTTTCACGGTGTGATGGGCCCGAACGGTGCCGGCAAAACCACGTTCTTCAATGTCCTCACCGGCCGGGTGAAACCGAATCGTGGTCGAGTCCTGCTCGCCGGCGAGGATGTCACGGGCCTCAGCCCGCACCGCATCGCCGCCAAGGGCATCGCCCGCTCGTTTCAGATCATGACACTGTTCGACGAATTCTCCGCGCGTGACAACGTCATGATGGGCTTGCCCGAGTTTCGCGCCCGTGGCCAGGATGTCGCGCGCGCAGCGGCGGGCGACAGCCGGCTTGCCGCGAAGGCCTCTGAATCGCTGGCGGCAGTCGGGCTTGCCGACAAAGGCGACATCCGCGCCAAGGACCTGTCCTATGGCGACCGGCGCGCGCTGGAGATCGCGGTCGCCCTGGCGCAGGCGCCCCGGGTGGTGTGCCTGGACGAGCCGACCTCCGGCCTCGGCTCCGACGGGGTGCACCGGCTCGCAGCCCTGATTGCTCGCCTGAAGGGGCGGCTGACCATCGTCGCGATCGAGCACGATATGGAGTTCCTGTTCTCGTTGGCTGACCGGATCTCGGTCATCCATTGGGGCCAGGTGGTGGCGCGCGGAACGCCACATGAACTGCAGCAGAACGAATGGGTGCGGCGCTCCAATCTCGGGAAGTTCGCATGATCCTCGAAGTGGACGCGGTCGATACCTTTTACGGTGAGACCCAGGCGCTGTTCGGCGCCTCGCTTGCCATCGAGCACGCCAAGGTGTTTGCGCTGCTCGGCCCTAACGGCGCCGGCAAGACGACCATGCTCCGCTCGATTCTGGGGCTGACGCGTCCGCGCCGCGGCTCCGTTTGTTTCGACGGTCACGACGTCACGCGCGATCCGACCCACGAGATTGCGCGCGCCGGCATCGGCTGGGTACCCGACGACCGCCGGCTGTGTCCGACATTGACGGTTGCGCGCAACCTGTCGATCGCGCAAAAGCGCACGCGCTTTGGCCACTGGAGCGTCAAGGAGGCCGCTACGATCTTCTCACCGCTCGAATATCTCATGGAGCGCGACTGCGAAAACCTGTCGGGCGGCGAAATGCAGATGGTGGCGATCGCCCGCGCGCTGGTCGGCTCGCCGGGATTGGTGCTGTTCGACGAGCCGAGCCAGGGACTGGCGCCGAAAATCGTCGGCGACGTGCTCGCGACGATCTTGCGCATGAAGGACGAGGGCATTGCCTCGCTGGTCGTGGAGCAGAACGCCGAGATCGCGCTGGCGGTCGCAGACCATGCCGCGGTGATCGATCGCGGCCGGATCGTCTGGACCGGGGAGGCCGCGGCCTTGCGCGATGACCGCGGGCTTCGTCAGTGCTTGCTGGGAGTACAATAAGTGGCCGCACCGCTGCTCGTTCTCGACGACGTTCGAAAGGTCTATACACGGGGCCGCGTGATCCGCCGACCGACATTCACGCTACAGGCAAACCTGTCGCTGGACGAACCTGATATCGTTGGTGTCGTCGGCCCGAATGGCGCCGGCAAGACGACCTTGTTCGAGATGATGACGGGCTCGAACGCCCCGACCTCCGGGCGCGTGCTGGTCGCGGGCACCGATATCCATGGTGTCAAATATCGCGAGCGCGACCGGCTCGCGATCCACTATCACCAATCCTATCAGGTCAGGCGCTTCCGGAAGCGCATTCCGTCCGCCTTC
>NZ_JADPJF010000064.1:186156-202147 GCF_023073295.1 Bradyrhizobium sp. 23
GGCGCCGTCGCCAACCCGGACGCCGCTGGTTCACCTGTTCGACGAACCGCAGTTCAACCTGCAGGATGGCTATATCGGCTTCATGCTCGATTTCTTCCGCAAGCTGCGCGACGAGGGTCGGCTGGTCGTGCTCTGCATGCATCCGACGGCGGCCTGGCACCTCGACATCCTTGCCGAGATCGCCGGGCGATTCCTCTTTGTGGCCGGCGGTGGGGTGACACGCATGGCCGATTTCGGCGCTCTGGTCGCCGAGCCACGCTTCCGCTCCTATCTTGGGCCGGAGATGACAAAGGCGGCGGACGCGATTTGTCACCGAGCCACTCCCATCCCGACCTAGCGCAGAAAAAAGCGACCACAGGAGAATCCGTTGGCCTATTCGAACACCCAGCTTTTCATTGGCGGCAAATGGCGACCGGCCCATTCGGGCAAGGTGATCGAGGTCCGCAATCCCGCGACTGAAGAGGTGATCGGCACCGTCGCCCATGCCGGACGGTCCGACCTCGACGAGGCACTCGCCGCAGCCAGCGCCGGCTTCAAGATCTGGCGAAACGTTGCTCCCTTCGAGCGCTGCCGCATCATGCGCAAGGCGGCCGCGATCATGCGCGAGCGCAATGACGAGATCGCGCCGCTGCTCACGATGGAACAGGGCAAGACTCTTGGCGAGGCCAAGATGGAGGTGATGGCTGCCGCCGACGTGATCGAGTGGTTTGCGGAGGAAGCCAAACGCGCCTATGGCCGCCTGATCCCTGCGCGTGGGCCGGGCATCTACCAGCTCGCGATCAAGGAGCCGGTCGGCCCGGTTGCGGCGTTCACGCCCTGGAACTTTCCGATCAATCAGGTCGTGCGCAAGCTCTCCGCCGCACTCGGCGCCGGCTGCTCGATCATCGTCAAGGCCCCGGAGGAGACGCCGGCCTCGCCCGCACAGCTGATCCGCGCGTTTGCGGACGCTGGCGTGCCCGATGGCGTCATCAACCTTGTATACGGTATTCCCTCGGAGATCTCGGAATATCTCATTCCGCATCCGGTGATCCGCAAGATCTCGTTCACGGGCTCGACCCATGTCGGCAAGCAGCTCAATGCGCTCGCGGGCCTGCACATGAAGCGTGCCACCATGGAGCTCGGCGGTCATGCGCCGGCGATCGTTTTCAAGGACGCCGACGTCGCATCGGCCGCGAAAATTCTGGCGGCGGCAAAATATCGCAATGCCGGGCAGGTGTGCATCTCGCCGACGCGGATGCTGGTGCAGGATGACGTGTTCCGTGAATTCGTCGACACCTTTGTCGACAGCGCCAAGGCCTTCAAGGTCGGCAACGGCCTCGATCCCGACTCCAAAATGGGTTCGCTCGCCAATCCGCGCCGCGTCACCGCCATTGAGGGCATGGTGCAGGATGCCGTCGGCAAGGGTGCAAAGCTCGAGACCGGCGGTAAACGCGTCGGCAACAAGGGCCATTTCTTCGAGCCGACCGTAGTGAGCGACGTGCCGAAGGATGCGCGCGCCATGAACGAGGAGCCGTTCGGCCCGCTCGCGCTGATTTCACGCTTCTCGTCGTTCGACGAGGTGGTCGAGGAGGCCAACCGCTTGCCGTTCGGGCTGGCGTCCTACGCCTTCACAAGCTCGGCAAAGACGGCGGCTGCGATCGGTTCGGCAGTCGAAGCCGGCATGATGTCGATCAACAGTTTTGGTCTGGCGCTGCCCGAAGTGCCGTTCGGCGGCATCAAGGATTCCGGCTACGGCTCGGAGGGCGGCACCGAGGCGATGGAGGGTTATTTCAACACCAAGTTCATCAGCCAGACGGGCGTGTGACCGGCTGGGGATGCGCAGCTAGCGTTTGACGAAAACCAGATTGCAGGCCCGCGCCTCGTTGCGCTTGCCGGTTCCGCGGGTGCGATCGAACTGCGCATCGACCGTAAAGGCGTAGGGCGAGCCGGGCGCTAGATTGTTCAGCGTGTACGCGCTCGCTCCCGTCGTGCCGCGCGCGCTCAAGGTGGTCTTGCCGTCCGCCGGGATCTGGCCGTCGATCTCGAGCCGGTTGATGTTGTTGCCCGGACCCTGCGCCTCGGCATGAAGCACGCCGTTCGTGACGGTGGCGACCAGAGGTCTGGTGAAGCCCTGCGCCTTGCCGGTGGCCAAGCAGTTCAACGTCACGTCCCAGCTGCCGTCAAAATCCTTGCTTCCGCCGCTCCGGCCGTTGCCTGACGGCGCGAGCGCCACCTTCTGCTTCAGCCCCTCGATTCGAGCTTTGGCGAGCGTGGCGAAGATGCAATTCGGGAATCTCGCGAGGTGATCCTCGAAAGCGCCCAGCGTGCCGATGCCGTCGGCAGCCTTCCAGTGTGCTTCTGCTGCTGCGCAAGGGTCAGCCCGGGGCGCGGCTTGTGGCGCCGCCGGCGCCACCGTGACTGACACCGGTCCGTTCAGGTAGAACTTGCCGATGATCGACAGCGACAGCTCCGGGAGTTGGGTCTTGCCGCTGGAATCGTAGACGTCGCTGCTGATGTCGCGAAAGACTTCGCCGATCTCCTGCGGCTCCTCGATGTGCTTCAGGAACGCCGTCGTATAGGGGCTGTTGCGGCCGCTGCCATCGGCCGCCGTCTGCCCGGACTGGGTTGAGAACGACACGATCGTGCCGCGCGGTGCTTCGACTTTCGACAGGCCCCGCCCGATCGAGGCGCCGCGCGTCATGCCGGCGGAGCGTTTCAAGGTTTCGGCCAGCGGATTGTCGCGGCAGGAATCGAGGATGAGGATGCGCAGGTTCTTGGCCTGCTGCAGGTCGTTCACGATGTCGTCCACCCGCACGAAGCGCTTCAAATCGGCTTCGTCGCTCAGCACGGCATCGACAGGCATCAGATAGTTCACGCCGTTGTACTGCATCGCATGGCCGCTGTAGTAGAACATGGCGACGTCGGCTTTGCTCGCGGCGCGCGCGAAGCGGATGGTGAGGTCCTGCATGTCAGCTTGGCGCAGGTCGATGCCCTGGAGCACCTCGAAGCCGCTGCGCTTGAGCGAGGCGGCGACGTCTTCGGCATCGTGCGACGGGTTGGGAAGCTGCGCCGTACTGGCATAGGCGCCATTGCCGATCACCAGGGCGACGCGGGTTTCCGCCGATGCCGGCGCAACGGAAAGCCAGCAGGCCAGGAGGGCAAGGCAAAGTCCGGCCGGGCAAAATCTGGAAAGAGCACGCATGAATGCCTTCCAAGGAAATGTCGAAAAATATCCCTCCAGATTAGCGCATGCCGCGCCGACATCAATGCCCTGCCGGAGCACCGCTCAGATTTCCCGGCCGTGACATCCTGTCACGCCGGGCTCGCCGCCATCGTCTTGCGGACGGCCATTTCGGTCGCAATCGCGTCCCGCACGGCCGGTCGCGCCTGCATGCGCGCGAGATAGGCCGACAACGATGGCCATTGCGCGACGTCGATTCCCGCGGGACGGAGCAACAGCAAAGCCCAGGTGAGATGGGCATCCGCGACGGTGAAGCTGTCGCCGACGAGGAATTCGCGGTCCGTCAGATGCGCGGCAGGCATCGATAATGTCTGCGCTATCCTTGCACGCGGCTTGGCGAGCGAGGCGTCGTCCTTGTACCAGAAGGTTGGAAACAGGAACGCCTTGTGGATCTCGGCCCCGACGAAACTGAGCCATTCCTGGAGCCGATACCGGTCGGGATTTCCGAAGGCGGGTGCAAGGCCCGCCTGCGGCTTTAGGTCGGCGATGTATTGCAGCACCGCGGCGCTTTCGGTCAGCCGTTCGCCATTCTCCAGCACCAGGACCGGCACCGCGCCCTTTGGGGAAACGCCGAGGAAATCGCTGCCGTCGTCCACGACCTGCTTGGTCTGGAGATGGACCGGATGATAGCGGGCCTCGATGCCCGCTTCCATCAGCGCGATGCGGCTCGCAAGCGAGCAGGCCATCGGTGAGAAATAGAGTTGCAGCATCGCCTACGCTCCTTCAGGTCAACGTCTCGGTTTGTGCGATGATCGCAAACCGGTCCGACAATTCGGCCAGGGCGACCTCGTGGATGATCCTTGCGGATAGCGCTCCGCCGCGGCCGTCGGGAAGATCGCGTGTGGCGCAGGCATCGGCTGCGATCGTCGTGCGCAGGCCGAGGTCGAGCGCGGCGCGGGCGGTCGAGCTGATGCACATATGGGTCATGAAACCGGCCAGCACGATGTTCGTGCGTCCGGTTGCGGCCAGCCGGACTTGCAGGTCGGTGCCGGCAAAAGCGTTCGGCAGCGCCTTTTCGATCACGGCTTCGCTGGCGAGCGGCGCCACGTTCCTGACGATCGCGCCGCGCGCGGCCTCGCGGTCGAACAGGCTGCCGGCACGTCCCTTGTGCGCGATATGGAAGATCGCAGCGCCGCTCGCCCTCGCGCGGGCGAGCAGGCGCGCGGCGGCGGCGATTGCGGGCTCCGCGTCCGGCAAGGCGAGCGGCCCGGCGCAATATTCGTTCTGGATGTCGATTAGCACGAGGCAGGAATCGGCGAGCCTGGGCGGAGTGAGATCGGCGCCGGACAATTCAAGCAAGGTTTTTGGGGCGGTCATGCGGGTCGGGCCTTCCTAAGGCATATCGGATGGCGCCACAGTAGCGCGGCGGCGGCCTGCCAATGTGCAGGACTATTGCAGCATATGGCTGCAAATTTGCAGGAGCCCGTCGTGCCTGCTAGGCTCATCGCCATGAACTGGGACGATCTGCGCATCATCGCCGCGGTCAGGGACGAGGGCACCTATGCCGGCGCCAGCGCGCGGCTGCGCATCGACGAGACCACCGTCGGCCGCAGGCTCGCGCGCATCCAGCGCGATCTCGGCGTGCCGCTGTTCGATGCGGTGGACGGCCAGCGCCGGCCGACGCGGAGTTGCGAGGCGGTGCTGGCGCATGTCGAGGCGATGGCCGCACATGCCGCCGAGATCGGTCGCGTCGGCGAGAGTCTTGCAGGCCCGGTGGGACGCCTGCGTATCGCCTCCACCAACACGGTTGCCGAGGAGGTTCTGTCGCCTCGCGCGAGCGACTTCCTGCGCGCCAATTCCGGCCTGACGCTGCAATTCCTCACCTCGAGCGAGAACGTCAAGTTCTCGCGCTGGGAAGCCGATCTCGCTATCCGGCTGCGCAAGCCCGACAAGGGCGACTTCGCGATCTCCAGGCTCGGTGACGTCAAGCTCTATTATTTTGAGCCTGTCACGACCGAAGGCGAGCCGGTGCTGTGCGCCTATCCGGACGAACTCGGTGCCATTCCCGAGATGCAATTCCTGCGTATGAAGCAAGCCCACGCGCGCTGCGTTGCCGACAACGTTCGCGTCATCCGTAACCTGATCCGCGCGCATCAGGCCGCCGGCGTGTTGCCGGAGCATGTCTGCGCGGACTTACTTGGCGATCGCCGCCTGCGCGCCACGCTGCTGCCTGGGCGCCGCGACGTCTGGCTGCTGGTGCAGAACCATCTCAAGCGCGATCCGGCGACGCGGCTCACCATCGAATGGATCCGCCGCTGCTTCAGCGATCTCGCGCGCGGTTGATTGCGACCCGTGAACGCGATCCGCGCGCGGCGCGACCAAGTTATGGGATTGCGTACGCGCGAGGGTTGCGTAATCTCGCGACGACTACGGGCTTGATCAGGGCAGGCGCATGACCACTCTTCAGGAAACCATCCACCCGCAGGCCAAAGTGCGGGAATGGAAGGCGATCGTCATCCTGATCCTCCTGATTCCGGTGCTGTGGTCGCCGCCGTTCGTGTTTCGCATCTTCCTGTTTCAGCCGTTCAACATCCCTTCCGGCTCGATGACGCCGACGCTGGTCGTCGGCGACTACGTCTTCGCTGCAAAATATGCCTATGGCTATGGCCGTTATTCGTTTCCCTTCGCGCCGTCGTGGATCTCCGGGCGTTTCCGGGCCACCGATCCCGAGTATGGTGACGTCGTCGTGTTCCGGACGCCAAAGGACACCGCGGTCGACTATGTCAAGCGCGTGGTCGGGCTGCCCGGTGATCGCATCCAGATGCGGCAGGGCCAACTCATCCTCAATGACCGCCCGGTGACGCGCGTCGCTCTGAAGCAGGCATTCGCCGGCTCCACCTGCGGCGTGGATGACGGTGCGAAGGCCAAGCGCTGGCGCGAGACGCTGCCGAACGGCGCGTCCTACGTGACGCAGGACTTGTCGACAACGGCTACTACGACAACACCGACGTCTACACCGTGCCGCCGGGCCATTTCTTCGTGCTCGGCGACAATCGCGACAACTCGAGTGACAGCCGCGTGATGTCGTCGATCGGATTCGTGCCGATGGACAATCTGGTCGGCAAGGTGACGCGGATATTCTGGTCGCTCGACCAGCACGGCGAACCGCACATGGAGCGGCTGGGGAAGGTGTGGTGAAGCCCCACTGTCATTCCGGGCTCCGCGCTGCTCCGGGATGGGACCACCGAAGAAAAACAAAACCCCGGCATCGCTGCCGGGGTTTCGCATTTTGTCGTTTGCCGGAATGGCTGGATCAGAAATCCATGCCGCCCATGCCGCCGCCCGGGGGCATCGCCGGACCGGAGCCGCCCTTCTTGGGCAGCTCGGCGACCATGGCTTCCGTGGTGATCAAGAGCGCCGCAACCGAGGCTGCGTTCTGGATCGCGGTACGTACCACCTTGGTCGGGTCGATGATGCCCTTCTTGACGAGGTCAACATATTCGCCGGTCTGGGAGTCGAAGCCGTAGGCGTACGACTTGTTCTCGAGGACCTTGCCGACGATCACGGAGCCATCTTCACCGGCGTTGATCGCGATCTGGCGAGCGGGCGCGGAGAGCGCCTTGCGCACGATCTCGACGCCGGTCTTCTGGTCGTCGTTCTTGGTGCGCAGGCCCTTGAGCTGCTCGGAGGCACGGAGCAGGGCGACGCCGCCGCCCGGGACGATGCCTTCCTCGACCGCCGCGCGGGTCGCATGCATCGCGTCATCAACGCGATCCTTGCGCTCCTTCACCTCGACCTCGGTCGCGCCGCCGACGCGGATCACCGCGACGCCGCCTGCGAGCTTGGCAAGACGCTCCTGGAGCTTCTCACGGTCGTAGTCCGAGGTGGTTTCCTCGATCTGCGCCTTGATCTGCGACACGCGCGCTTCGATGTCGGCCTTCTTGCCGGCGCCGTTGACGATCGTGGTGTTCTCCTTGTCGATCATCACCTTCTTGGCGCGACCGAGCATGTTGAGCGTGACGTTCTCGAGCTTGATGCCGAGATCTTCCGAGATCGCCTGGCCACCGGTCAGGATCGCGATGTCCTGCAGCATGGCCTTGCGGCGATCGCCGAAGCCCGGAGCCTTGACGGCCGCGACCTTCAGGCCGCCACGGAGACGGTTCACGACCAGGGTGGCAAGCGCTTCGCCTTCGACGTCCTCGGCGACGATGACCAGCGGCTTGCCGGTCTGCACCACGGCCTCGAGCAGCGGCAGCAGCTCGTTCAGCGAGGAGAGCTTCTTCTCGTTGATGAGGATGTAGGCGTCGTCCATCTCAACGCGCATCTTGTCGGCGTTGGTGACGAAGTAGGGCGAGATGTAGCCGCGGTCGAACTGCATGCCCTCGACGACGTCGAGCTCGGTCTCGAGCGACTTGGCTTCCTCGACGGTGATGACACCCTCGTTGCCGACCTTCTTCATGGCGTCGGCGAGGAACTTGCCGATCTCCGCGTCACCGTTGGCCGAGATGGTGCCGACCTGGGCGATCTCGTCGTTCGAGGTCACCTTCTTGGAGTTCTTGACGAGGTCCGCAACGACGGCTTCGACCGCGAGATCGATACCGCGCTTCAGATCCATCGGGTTCATGCCGGCGGCAACCGACTTGGCGCCTTCGCGCACGATCGCCTGGGCCAGCACGGTCGCGGTGGTGGTGCCGTCGCCGGCCGCGTCAGCGGACTTGGAGGCGACTTCGCGCACCATCTGCGCGCCCATGTTCTCGAACTTGTCCTCGAGCTCGATCTCCTTGGCGACGGTGACGCCGTCCTTGGTGATGCGGGGAGCGCCGAACGACTTGTCGAGCACGACGTTGCGGCCCTTCGGACCGAGCGTGACCTTCACCGCGTTGGCGAGAATGTCGACGCCGCGAAGCATCTTGTCGCGCGCATCGACCGAGAATTTGACTTCTTTAGCTGCCATCTGGATTTTTTCCTTAGGTGTTTAACTGGATAAGAGAGGGGCTCTTAGGCCGCCTTCTTCTTGGAAGCGGGGACGTCGAGGACGCCCATGATGTCGCTTTCCTTCATGATCAGCAGGTCGACGTTGTCGATCTTGACCTCGGTGCCGGACCACTTACCGAACAGCACGCGGTCGCCGACCTTCAGGTCGATCGGGATCAGCTTGCCAGCTTCGTCGCGGCCACCCGGGCCGACGGCGACGATCTCGCCCTGCGAGGGCTTTTCCTTCGCCGTGTCGGGAATGATGATGCCGCCAGCGGTCTTCTCTTCTGCGTCGATGCGCTTGACCACGACGCGGTCGTGAAGCGGACGGAAATTCATGCAGTTCTCCTAAGCTTTTGCACGATTTGGGAATTTTGGGTTGTTAGCAGTCTGCGCCGGCGAGTGCCAGCGCAGGCACTACTGAGATAAGGCAGGATTTTGGCGGGAGCAAGGGCTTGTAGCAGAAAAATAGCACTCGGAGTCGCCGCCTGCCAAAATCTCTTTCCATCGTTAATCGCGCTCGGCGCAGTATTAGCACGGAACTAGATCTGCTGCTAACGCATTGAATTTCAACAGCTTGTTAAACTTTTGGGCTTGAGATGGATTGTCAGTTTGCGTCACATTTCTCTCATGTGAGCGCATCAGTAGCGGGTGGCTCTTAAGGCGCACCGGAAAGCCACCCCTTGAATGCGCTCCTGCAAAGGAGGTTGGCATGGGCTTGCGGAGTGGAGCCGTTTCGGACGATTTCCGGAAACAGCTGCTGGGTTACGGAATGACGACGGCGCAGATTCTCTATCGGATGCCGGATCATCCCTCGCTGCTCCAGACTTACGTCTGGCAGGACTACGACATGTTTCCGAAATTTCCGGCGCTGAAGGATTTTCTGGCGTTCTGGCAGGAAAAGCTCGACGGTCCGCTTCACTCGGTGACAGTGGCGCATTCCAAGCTGATCAAGCCGGCCGAGTTGCGCGCGGTGGACGGCGTATTCCGGCTGCATTGAAGGGCGGAGCTGTAGGGTGGGTTAGCGTCAGTGTAACCCCCCATGCTTCAAAGATTGCGCAAGGAAGTGGTGGGTACGTTAGCGCTAACCCACCCTGCGATTTCGCATTCTGTGCTAGCCTCTCCCCATAACAACAGGGGAGGCCGCCCATGGCCAAGAAAGCAAAATCGCGCAGCGCATCGCAAGCCGCGGTGAAGAAGCGTAGCGGGGCCAAACCCGCAGCACGATCCACGGCGCGCAAGGCGGTGAAGGCAAAAGCCCCCACGACAACGGCAAAGTCATCCGTCAAGAAACCGGCGCGGCCCAAGCAGCGCATTGCGATCAGCCATCACCGCGAGGAAGACTTCAAAGCCGACGGTCTGCGTACCTACGCGAAATATCGCGACCTCGGCATCGCCGCCGCCAGCCAGGGCCTCGCGCAGGCGCACGTGATCCGGCTGCAAGGCCCCTGCAATCCGGACGAAGTGTCGAAGCTGCACTTTCACGACGTCGAATTCCAGATGGTCTACGTGCTCAAGGGCTGGGTGAAGACCTATATGGACGGAGAGGGCGAGACGCTGATGAAAGAAGGTAGCGCCTGGACCCAGCCGCCGAAGATCAAGCACATGATCCTGGACTATTCGGACGACGTCGAGCTGCTGGAGGTGATCCTGCCGGCGGAGTTCAGGACCGTGGAGTTGAAGGCGTAGGCGAGGCGGAGATCAGCCGCCGTCGTTGCAATAGCGTTTCCACATCGCGCGATAGGCATCGTCCACCGCTTGCACGTATGAGATTGGGTTGCCGGCGGCGGCAGCCCTGATCTGTCCGGGCAGTTCGCTGCGCAACTTATCGAGCTCGCCGATCTGCAACCCACGGCTCGCTGCGATTTCGACATAGGCCTCATCGCTGTCCGCGACCCACTCCGGCAGGCCCAGCGCGGTGAGGATGGAGCCGGCAGCACGGCTCGGCAGGCTGTGACCGAGCTTCGCCACCACCGGCACGCCCATCTGCAAGGCTTCCCACGTGCTGACGCCGCCATTCTGCGGGAATGGGTCGAGGCCAATATCGACGCGATTGAACGTTGCCAGATGTTCGTCTCGCGACGTGGCTCCGAGCAGATCGACGCGTTCGGCCGGCAATCGGCAAGCGGCAAACCGCGCCAGCAGATTGTCGCGGACCAGCTGGGCGTCCAGTGCAGTATCCTTGATCAGCAGTCGCGAACCGGCACCCGCTCGACAATCCTGGACCAGACTCCCACCGCCTCGTTCGAAATCTTGCTGATGCGGTTGAAGACACCGAACGTGATGAAGCCGTTCGCAAGCGCCGGCGTCGGCGCTCGCGCAATCCCGGCCGGTAGCGGCGCCAGCGTCACAAAGCACGGCAGGTCAACGATGGTCTCCGCAAACAGATGCCGAACCGCGGCAGGAATGGCGACCGGGTCCGAGAATAGATAATCGATCGTTGGCAGCCCGGTGCCGGTACCGTGGCCCCAGCCATGCGCCTGAACAGGTGCCGGTTTGCGCGCAAACACACCGAGGCGGTTTCCGCTGGTGTGGCCGGACAGATCGATCAGGATATCGACGCCATCGGCGCGGATCTGAGCGGCGAGGCGATCGTCGGACCATTGCGAGGCGTCGCGCCAGCGATCGGCGATCCCCTGAAACTCACGGGTCGTCGCGTCCGTTCTCGGTGAACAGGCGTAGCACACGATCTCGAACTGTGCCCGATCATGGTGCTGCAGGACCGGCTTGAAAATGAACGCCGCTGAATGTGTGTGAAAATCCGACGAGACATAACCCAGCACCAGACGGCGATCCGGATCGCGGCTGTTCTCATGCGATCCCGCCGCTGCTGAGGCGATCTTCGCACCGATCTGCTCCCACCATACATGTCGCGCTTGCTGATGCTGCGCAACGCTGGCGTCGGCCATGAAATCGAGGGTGAATATCTTGCTGGAGATCGTGCTCTGATCAGGCTCGATGTCGAGAGCTCTGTCGAAACTGGCGAGGGCTTCGTCGACCCGGCCAAGTGCCGCGAGACATTGGCCGAGCAGGCTGTGGGCCTGAGAGAAGCCGGGATCGGCCGCGAGAGCCTTCTCGCAATCGGACAATGCTTCGGCAACTTGCCGGGTCAGGAGCAAGATACTGGCCCGCCAGAGCCATCCATTCGCGTCGTCGGGTGCGAGGGCGA
Organism: Bradyrhizobium sp. 23; assembly: GCF_023073295.1. Lineage (NCBI taxonomy): Bacteria > Pseudomonadati > Pseudomonadota > Alphaproteobacteria > Hyphomicrobiales > Nitrobacteraceae > Bradyrhizobium > Bradyrhizobium sp. 23. The sequence goes on from NZ_JADPJF010000064.1 coordinate 197,460, forward strand.
TTGCGCGATTGCAATCCGCCATGGCTTCGTCAAATCGCTGAAGCTCCCGCAATGCAACGGCGCGGGTCGACAGCGCCGAGGCGTAGTCAGGCTTGATCGATAGCGCGCGGTTTAAGCTTGCGATCGCTTCGTCATAGGCGCGCACACGGCAGAGCGCCCAACCCCGGCCGTTATGGGCTTCGGAAAGTCTTCCGTCGATTGCGAGCGCCTTGTCGTAGCTCTCGAGCGCTTCCTGGTAAAGTTCAAGGGCCGCGCTTGCGTTGCCGAGATTGGACAGGGCCAAGGCGTAGTTGGGTCGAAGGGCGAGGGCCTTCCGATAGCTCTCGCGGGCCTCATTGTGACGTTTCAGCCCGTTGAGCGCGACGCCCAGGCTCATATGGGCTTCGGCAGATCGCGGATCCAAGGCCACCGCTCGGCTCAGCAAAATTTGCGCCTGCCGATAGTTTTTGGATTCAGACTCCAAAGCGCCCAGCAAATGCAGCGCGATGAATTGGTCGGGCGCAAGCTCCAGGAGTTCGCGATAGGCCGTCTTTGCCTCGGGGAGAAGTCCCGCCTTGTGCAGCTGGAGGGCGCGCGCGAGCAACGGCCCTAGCTCGGCTTTTTGCCGTTTCTGAAGCCGGGCATTTTGAAATGCCCGCTGGCCTGCGCTGTTGCTCATGAATCAATTCCAGCCGAATCTCCTGAAGAGATTAACATGGAAGGATTGTCGCGATTGCGCTGCGCCCCATCGGAGCTGCGAGGGCGCCAGCCTCACACAAGCTTCACGTCAACACCCCCACCACTGCTCCCATCAGGCACGTCGTCAGCGTTCCCGACACGATCGACTTCAGCCCGAGCGCATTGATTTCCTCGCGCCGTTCCGGCGCCATCACGCCGAGACCGCCGATCATGATGCCGAGGCTGGCGAAATTGGCGAAGCCGCACATCGCATAGAGCATGATCAGGCGCGAGCGCGGATCGAGCGTGCCGGGCGGCAGCTTCGAGAAGTCGACATAGGCGATCAGCTCGTTCAGCACGGTTTTCGTGCCCATCAGGCTGCCGGCGGTGATCGCCTGATCCCACGGCAATCCCATGAGCCAGCACACCGGCGCCATCACGAGGCCGAGCAGGCGCTGCAACGAGATCGCAGCGCCGCCGACATCAGGCAGCAGGCCGAGGATCGCATTGACGAGATAGACCAGCGCCACCAGCACCAGCAGCATGGCGACGATGTTGATCAGCAGCTCGATCCCCGCGCCCGTCCCTTTCACGATCGCGTCCATCGTGCTGGAGACCTCCATCTCGGGAGCCTCCAGCGCGCCGGCGGTGCGCTTGTCGGATGTCTCCGGCACCATGATGAGGCTGACCAGGATCGCGGCCGGGGCACCCAGCACCGAGGCGATGACGAAATGGGCGGCTGCGTCGGGAATGAGGGGAGCAAGGAGCGTCGCATACAGCACCAGCACCGTGCCGGCGATGCCGGCCATGCCGCCGGTCATCACCAGGAACAACTCGCTGCGGGTCATTTGCGCGAGATAAGGCCGCACGAACAGCGGCGCCTCGACCATGCCGAGAAAGATGTTGGCGGCGGTCGAGAGTCCGACCGCGCCGCCGACGCCGAGCGTCCGCTCCAGCAGCCAGGCCATGCCGCGCACGACCGGCGGCAGCACGCGCCAATAGAACAAGAGCGTCGTCAGCACGCTCATGACCAGCACGATCGGCAGCGCCTGGAACGCCAGGACGAAATCGGCACCCGGTGCTTTCAGGTCGAAGGGCAGGGGACCGCCGCCGACATAGCCGAACACGAAGGAGGAGCCGGCGCGCGAGGCCGCCGAGATCGCGCCCACCGCGTCGTTGATGGCACCGAACGCGCGCGCGACGACGGGCACCTTCAGGAGAACGATCGCGGTGACGAAGGTGGCGACGAGGCCGATCGCCGCCTGGCGCAGCGAGGCCGCGCGGCGATTCTCGCTCAGGACCAAGGCGATCAACAGCAATGCGAAAACGCCGAGTGCCGATTGCAGCCGCAGCATGATGTCCCCAAACCCCGATGATTATGGCCACCCCTGCGTTGCAAACGCAATGCCGGGAGATTGTCGAAGCGTCTCGCTGTTGACAAGCAGGTCCGCGTCAGCCACGCGGAGCACGTCGACATCAGGAGCCGGATAGCCCGAGCGTGACCGAAGAGGCGATGCCAGACCAGCCCATATCGGGAAACCCGCCGGTCAGTGCCCGCGCGCTCCTCTCCCATCGCGCCTTTCTGTTCTTTCTGCTCTCGCGCAGCCTGTCGCGTTTCTCCAGCCAGATTGCGGCGGTCGCGATCGGCTGGCAGATCTACGATCTCACCGGCTCGGCCTTCGATCTCGGCATGGTCGGCCTCGTGCAATTCCTGCCCACGGCGCTGCTGGTGTTCATCGCCGGCCATGCCGCCGACCGCTACGAGCGCAAGCGCGTGGTCCAGCTCTGCCAACTCGTGGAAGCAGCGACCGCGCTCTATCTCGGCGTCATCACCTATCTCGGCTTGGTCAGCGAAGTTCAGATTTTCGTGGCCACCTTCGTGCTCGGCATTGCCGGCGCGTTCGAGAGCCCGACCACCGCGGCGCTGCTGCCGGCGATCGCGCCGCAGGGCTCGCTCCAGCGCGCCACCGCCGTCTCCAGCGGTGCGGCGCAGGTCGCGACCATTACCGGTCCGGCGCTAGGCGGTTTTGCCTACGCGGTTGCGCCGCATCTCGCCTACGCGGTCATGGTGCTGTTCTGGATCTTCGGGATGATCCTGACCGGCTTCATCCGCCCGCGCCCGCAGGCGATCGCCAAGGACATGGCGGGCGCCGACAATATCTTCGCCGGCGTCCGCTTCATCCGCGGCAATCCCGCGATCCTCGGCACTATCTCGCTCGATCTGTTCGCGGTCCTGTTCGGCGGCGTCGCCGCGCTTCTGCCGATCTATGCCCGAGATATCCTCCAGACCGGTCCGATGGGGCTCGGGATCCTGCGCGCCGCGCCCGCGGTCGGCGCGCTGCTGATGACCATGGTGCTGGCCCGTCACGCCATTTCGCGGCATGTGGGCCTGCGCATGTTTCAGGCAGTGATCGTGTTCGGCGTCGCAACGATCGTGTTCGCGCTGTCGTCCTGGATGTGGCTCTCGGTGCTCGCGCTCGCCGTTCTCGGCGCGGCCGATACGATCAGCGTCGTGATCCGCTTCTCGCTGGTGCAGCTCGCGACGCCCGACGAGATGCGTGGCCGGGTCGGTGCGGTGAACTTCCTCTTCATCAACGCCTCCAACCAGCTCGGCCAGTTCGAGAGCGGGGTGGCCGCCGCACTGTTCGGCGCCATGCCGGCAGCCGTGCTGGGCGGCGTCTGCACGGTCGCGGTGGCGCTGTTGTGGATGCAGCTGTTCCCGAGCCTGCGGCAGGTGGAGAGGCTGGAGTAGGAGAAGGTCTCGTGTCCCGGACGCGGTGCAGCGCGCAAGCGGTGCGCCGCTGAGCCGGGACCCATGTTGTCGCAAGCAACGTCGGAGAGTGATGGGCCTCGGCTCAGCAGCGCGTCATTTCATGCCGCGCAGCACCCGGGGCACGTGATTAGCAGTCCGGATTGCTTCGTTTTGCTCGCAATGACGACTGCGGAAATACCGTAGATGAATCAATAGGGCGCCTACTGTGCATGGGGTTGTTTTCGCGTTTTTTGATTCAGCCCCGTCCCACGAACGGCATCTTGGTTGCCATGACGGTCATGGTCAGCACGTTGGCATCGAGGGGCAGGCCGGCCATGTAGGCGACGGCATCGCCGACCGCCTTCGCATCCATGCGCGGCTCCTGCTTCGACGTGCCGTCGGGCTGCAGCACGCCGGGGCCGTTGACCATGCGGTCGGTCATGGGCGTTGCGGCGTTGCCGATGTCGACCTGGCCGACCGCGATGTCGTACATGCGGCCGTCGAGGTTGGAGGCCTTGGTGAGGCCGGTGATGGCGTGCTTGGTCGAGGTATAGGCCGCCGAGAACGGCCGCGGCGCATGCGCCGAGATCGAGCCGTTGTTGATGATGCGGCCGCCGCGCGGGCTCTGGTCCTTCATGATGCGGAAGGCGTGCTGGGTGCACAGGAACGGGCCGGTGAGATTGGTGTTCACCACCGCCTGCCACTGCTCGAGGCTGAGATCCTCGAAATTCACCGGCGGGGCGCCCATGCCGGCATTGTTGAAGAGCACGTCGAGCCGGCCATAGGTGGCCTTCACCTTGTCGAACAGTGCCGCAATCGAGTCCGGCTTGGTCATGTCGGCGGTGACGCAGAGGCTTTTTCCCGCGGGACCGAGTTTGGCCGTCTCCTCGAGCATGTCAGGCCGGCGCCCGACCAGCACCACAGTGAAGCCTATGTTCATCAGCGCCAGCGAAGCCGCGCGCCCGACTCCAGTGCCGGCGCCCGTCACCACTGCGATCTTTTTCGCTTCACTCATCGTTTCCTGCCTTTTCTCTTGATCTGTCAGGTTTTGGATTCTTTTTCGATCTTGTAGGGCGGCCGCGGAATGTTCTGATGTGCAGCGCGCAAGGCCGCCGACCAGCGCGAGCGCAAATCGTGGAAATAGGGCTCGCCCGCCTCGATGCGGTGGTTGAGGTCGGCCTCGCAGGCGTCGGCGCGCACCACCAGAACGTCGATCGGCAGGCCGACGCCGAGATTCGAGCGCATGGTCGAATCCATCGAGATCAGCCCGGTCTTCAGC
>NZ_JADPJF010000064.1:202219-215797 GCF_023073295.1 Bradyrhizobium sp. 23
GCCTCGTAGAGTTCGACGTCGTAATGCATGGCGCGGTCGAGCACCGGCTTGCCGTATTTGTGCTCCCCGATCTGCAGATAGGGTGTGTCGGTGGTGCATTCGATGAAATTGCCGGCGGTGTAGACCATGAACAGGCGCATGCGCGCGCCGTTGATCTGGCCCCCGAACAGGAAGGACACGTCGAACGATACGTCCTCAGACCTCAGTGCGGGGCCCTCGGTCGCGTGCACGGCCCGGATCGCCCGGCCAATGCGCTGGGCGGCCTGGAACATGGTCGGCGCGTTCATCAGCGTCTCGATCTCACCGGTGTCGGGGTCTTCGAGGCCCTCGGTCAGCGTCGAGAGCACCGACTGGCTGATGGCGAGGTTGCCGGCGCTGGCAATTGCCATGATGCGATCGCCGGGCTTGGAGAAGATGTGGAGCTTGCGGAAGGTCGAGACGTTGTCGAGGCCGGCATTGGTGCGGGTGTCGGCGATCATCACCAGACCGTCCCGAACCAGAATTCCGCAACAATAGGTCATTTCCTGTCCCCGAACGCGTTTGCGCGGATTACTAGCCAATTTCAACGGCCGCTCCAACCCCCGATTGCCGCGGGGCGGCAGGGTGGAAACAGACCGTGGGTGAGGGGCGCGCGGGGCGCGGCTCAGCTCTGCCGCTGGGACTGCGATTGCGACTGGCCGCCACGGCCGGCCTGCTGGACCTTGACCGCCACCGACAGCGTCTCCGCGCCGCCGCCATAGCGGGTGCCGCGTACGGGGGCGGCGCCGAGATAATCGAGCCCGATCGCGACGCGGACATGGGCGTCGGTGGCGCAGATGCTGTTGGCGGGATCGAAGCCGACCCAGCCGAGACCGTCGACATAGGCCTCCGCCCAGGCATGGCCCGCGTCCTGATGCACCGTGCCGTCGGAGCGCAGGAAATGGCCGGAGACGAAGCGCGCCGGCACGCCGCCGCTGCGGGCGCAGGCGATGAAGATGTGCGCGTAGTCCTGGCAGACGCCGCGCTTGAGCGTGAACGCTTCCGCCGCCGACGTGCCGCTGTTGGTCGGGTCCTCGTCGAAGGTCATGTGATCGCTGATTTGCGTCATCAGCGTGTGCAGGAAGCCCAGCGTGTCGCTCTCGCCCTCGCTGCGCAGCTGGCGCGCGACCGCATTCATCGCGGGATTGACCGTGGTAAGGTCGGTGGCCCGCAAGAACATGCCGGCCGGAAAGCGCTCGTCGGCGCCGCGCAGAACGCCGCCGGTGTCGTGGGTCTCGATCAGGCCCTCGGCGGTGATCTTGATGTCGCCGACCGGTCCGCAGGACAGCACGTGGGTGACGTTGCCGAACGCGTCCTCGTGCGTGTCGAGCTTGGTGTCGGTCGACACGTCGATCTGCCACTCCGCCACATATTGCCCGTCATGGCTGCCGGGCGTCATGCGCAGGATCTGGATCACGCTCGTGGCCTGCGGCTCGTAGCGATAGGTCGTGGTGTGCAGGATTCGCAGGCGCATGGTGGACCGTTGTTGTAGCGTCATCGATCCGGGCTAGCCCTGCGGGCGTCCCCGGAATGACAGCAGTATCAGATCAAATACTGCTTCGTGATGATTTCGCCCAGCCTGGAATTGTCCAAGATGAATTCCTGAATGAATTCATGCACGCCATGCTGGAAAATGTCGTTCATATTGCTGTGTTCCAGCCGGTTGCGAATGCCGCGGGCATGGCGCTGGGCCGGGCCCTGGCGGCCATAGGCGACCCCGATCTGATCGAGATTGCGCACCAGATTGCCGTAGCAGCTTGCGAGCGAACGCGGCAGCGAATCGTTGAGGATGAGCAAATCCGCGATCAGCCAGGGTTTCAGTGTCTCGCGATAGACCCAGTGATAGGCCGTCAGTGCCGAAACCGAGCGCAGGATCGAGGTCCATTGGTAGAAATCGAGCGGGCCGCCGACATGCTCCTCCTCCGGCAGCAGCACATGGTATTTCACGTCGAGAATGCGCGCGGTGTTGTCGGCGCGTTCGAGATGCAGGCCCATCCGCGAGAACCAGTAGGCGTCGTTGCGCAACATGGTCCGGTAGGCCGAGCCGTCGAAACGCAGCGAGGTTTCCTGCACGAAGCGCAGGAACTTTGCGAGATCCTCGCGCGTGGAGGTTCCTCTGCTCCAGACCTCCTGCAATTCGATCCAGGCCGAGTTGATGGTGTCCCACATCTCGCTCGTCAGCGCTGTGCGCACCGAACGTGAATTCAGCCGCGCGGCCTCGATGCAATTCCTGATCGAGGACGGATTATCCGCCGAGAACGAGAGATAATCGACGACGTTGCGCTCGTTGGCTTCTTCGTACTGCTGATAGAAGCTCGCGGCGACGCCGGCGGTCAAAAGCGCCGAGTCCCATTCGTTGGTCTTGCCGATATAGGCGGCGGGAAGCGCGGTGACGCGCAGCGTCGCATCGATGGTGCGCGCAAGATACTCGGCCCGTTCGACGTAGCGGGCGAGCCAATAGAGGTTTTCGGCGGTACGCGACAGCATCTCTCTACTCGTCCAGGATCCAGGTATCTTTGGTGCCGCCGCCCTGGCTCGAATTCACCACCAGGGAGCCTTCTTTCAGGGCAACGCGTGTCAACCCGCCGGGCACGATCGTGGTGCTCTTGCTGCCGGTGAGCACGAACGGCCGCAGGTCGACGTGGCGGGGCGCAAGGCCCGACGCCGTGCAGGTCGGGCAGGTCGAGAGCGCCAGCGTCGGCTGCGCAATGAAGCCTTCGGGCTCGCGCTTGAGCTTTTCGCGGAAAGCCTCGATCGTCGCCTTGGTCGCGGCAGGACCGATCAGCATGCCGTAGCCGCCGGAGCCGTGCACCTCCTTCACGACGAGCTCGCTCAGATGGTCCAGCACATAGGCGAGGTCCTTCGGCTCGCGGCAGCGCCAGGTTTGCACGTTCTTCAGGATCGGCTCCTCGCCGAGATAGAATTTTACGATGTCCGGCATATAGGAGTAGATCGCCTTGTCGTCGGCGATGCCGGTACCAACGGCGTTGGCGAGCGTGATGTTGCCGGCCGCATAGGCCGACATCAGCCCGGGCACGCCGAGGGCGGAGTCGGGGCGGAAGGTGAGGGGATCGAGGTAGTCGTCGTCGACGCGGCGGTAGATCACGTCGACCCGTTTCACGCCCTCGGTCGTCCGCATGAACACTTCGTTGTTCTTGACGATGAGGTCACGGCCCTCGACCAGCTCGATACCGAGCTTGTCGGCGAGGAAGGAGTGCTCGTAATAGGCCGAGTTGTAGACGCCCGGCGTGAGCAACGCGACGGTCGGCTCGCCGGAGGCGCTTTGCGGCGCCACCGAGCGCAAGGCGGATAGCAGCTCGTCCGGATAGCGTTCGACCGGCGCCACCCTGTGGCGGGCGAACAGGTCCGGAAACAGCCGCATCATGATCTCGCGGTTTTCCAGCATGTAGGACACGCCCGAGGGCGTGCGTGCATTGTCCTCCAGCACGATGAAGTCCTCGGCATCGACCCGGACGATGTCGATGCCGGCGATGTGCACGTAGACGTCGTGCGGCACCTGCTGGCCGTTCATCTCGGGACGGAAGACCGGGTTCTGAAAGATGAGGTCGTCGGGCACGATCTCGGCACGGAGGATATCGCGGCCGTGATAGATGTCGCGCAGGAACATGTTGAGCGCGCGCACGCGCTGCTTCAGGCCCCTCTCCAGCAGCGCCCATTCCTTGCCGGACATGATCCGCGGGATCACGTCGAAGGGGATCAGGCGCTCCGTGGACTCTGAGTCGCCATAGACCGCGAAGGTAATGCCGATGCGGCGGAAGAGGAGCTCGGCCTCCTGGCGGCGATATTCGAGCGCCTCGGGAGGCGTCTCCTTGAGCCAGCGCGCCAGCTCCTGATAGGCGGGGCGAAGGTCCCCACCGGGAATGTTCATTTCATCAAACGCGACTGCCATAAATCCCGACTTGTCTCCGCAAGGCGTTGCGCCATTCGACAGGTCGCGAGGCCCTGGTGAAGACCGCAACGTCCTGGCCATGCGGCAAGAGTGCATGACTTTCATGCGGTAGCAAGGGCCGGGCCAGCGCGATAAGCATGGGGAGAGGACATTTGCCGGGGATGGCCGGCGGCTTGCCTGAAAAAATGGCTGAGGACTGCTTATTTCGGCAGCAAAACCGCGTGACTTCAACGCGTTACCTCGGCAAAGTCGGGCCGATAGGTGAGGGACTTGAGGTATGAGCGAGATCGTCACGGCGGGTATTCTGGTCATTGGGGACGAAATCCTGTCCGGCCGGACCAAGGACAAGAACATCGGCTTCATCGCCGAATACCTGACCAATATCGGCATCGACCTGAAGGAGGTCCGGGTCGTCTCCGACGACGAGTCCGACATCATTGCCGCGTTGGATGCACTGCGGCATCGCTACACCTATGTCTTCACGACGGGTGGCATCGGGCCGACCCATGACGACATCACCGCTGATAGCGTCGCCAAGGCGTTCGGCGTCGGCATCGACCATCACCCGGAGGTGGTCGCCCGTTTCCGCGAGCGCTGGAGCGAGCAGGACCTCAACGAGGCCCGCCTGCGCATGGCCCGCATTCCTGATGGTGCCGAGCTGATCCAGAGCGCGACCATCCTCGCCCCCGGCTTCAAGATCGGCAATGTCATCGTGATGGCGGGCGTGCCCTCGATCATGCAGGCGATGATGGACATCGTCTCGCCCAAGCTGAAATCGGGCGTGCGCATGCTCTCTGAATCGGTCCGCGCCAATGCGCGGGAAGGCGACATCGGCAGCCCGCTGCGGGCGATTGCCGCCCAACATCCCGACACTATCATCGGCAGCTATCCCTTCATGGATGAAGAGCAGAAGCCGAACACCAATCTGGTGGTGCGCTCGCGCGATGCGGACAAGCTCGCAGCCGCAATGGCGGCGGTGAAGGAAATGCTGGCGGGATTGAATATCACCCGCTAGCAACCTAGCTGCCGGCAGACGAAGCAGGAGACGAGGATGGCTGGTGAAGCACCGGAACTAAGTGCGGAAGAACGGGCGGGCCGCCCCTTTCCGGTGTCGTGGGACCAGTTCCACCGGGATTGCCGGGCACTGACCTGGCGGCTCAACGAGGTTGGTCCGTTTCATGCGGTGATCGCGATCACGCGCGGCGGCCTGGTGCCGGCGGCGATCGTTGCGCGCGAGCTCGGCGTGCGCGTGATCGATACGGTCTGCATCGCCAGCTACGACCACGACAAACAGGGCGACCTCAAAGTGCTGAAGGGCATCTCCGAAGACGTGATGAAACTCGGCGGCGGCACCGGCAAGGGGCTCCTGATCGTCGACGACCTCGTCGATACCGGCAAGACCGGCAAGCTGGTGCGCGCGATGCTCCCCGACGCGCATTTCGCAACCGTCTACGCCAAGCCGAAGGGACGTCCGCTGGTCGATACCTTCATCACCGAAGTCTCGCAGGACACCTGGATCTTCTTCCCCTGGGACACCGCGCTGTCCTATCACCCGCCGCTTCGCGACGGGGCGGCGTGATTATCGCCGTCATTGCGAGGAGCGAAGCAACGAAGCAATCCAGGCTACCTCCGAGGATGCATTTCTGGATTGCTTCGCTTCGCTCGCAATGACCGGTGGAGGCGACCATGCCCCTGCAAAACCGCGTCACGCCGATCGGCGAGATCATCGCGACACCGCACCGCGGCATGTTCACCGGCAACCGCGGCATCATTCATGATCCCGCGACGAAGACGCTGCTGAAAAAGCGCTGGTCGTCGCCGGCCTGGATCACCTGCCTGTGCGAATTCCGCGGCTGGCGTCGACCCGTGATGGCGCGGCGGAGCTGGACCGAGCTGTTCTTCCTCGACGAGGCCACGGCTTTTGCCGCCGGCCATCGGCCCTGCTTCTTCTGCCGCCGCGACGATGCGAAGCGCTTTCGCGTAGCATGGGAGATGGGCAACGACGCCCGCGGGATCAGCGCCAAGGCGATGGATGCCGTGCTGCATCGGGAGCGGCTCGATCGTGGCAAGAAACGGCTGCATGTGCTGCCGATGCCGCTCGCGGAATTGCCTGACGGCGCGATGGTGCAACAGGGCGATGACTGCTTCCTCCTCGCGCAGGGCAAGCCGCTGCTGTGGTCACCGGCGGGCTACGTCCCGCATACGAGCGCCCTCGATCACCCGATGCTGCTGACGCCGCCTTCCACGCTCCGCGCGATCATCGCTGGATATAAGCCCGTGCTGCATCCGACCGCCCGCCGCTAGCGCAGCGGCTTGCCGTGCTCATCCACTGTCGTCCGCGCATCGCGCAGCGCCCATTCGCGGATCACTTGGCGGCAGCGCGTCAGCTCGGCTTCGCTCGCGGCATTCGCATCCTTCGACGCACGCTCCACGATTGCTTTGCAATTGAGAAGCACGGAACGATCCTCTGCGCGCGCCGACAGCGCGAACGCGGCAAGCGCTGCAATGGTGAACGCCAGACGGATCACATCCTTAACCCAGCTTCTCGCGTGCCAGCGCGGCACCGGCGCCGAGCGCCATCAGCTTGGCTTCGGCGATCTCGCGCCGCATCGGCGCCATGCCGCAATTGGTGGTGGCGATGATGTTGCTCTTGGGTACGAATTTCGACACGGCGTCGATCACCTGCACGACATCCTCGGCCGTCTCCACCGTGTGGCTGGCGACGTCGATCACGCCGGCCTGCACGATCTTGGTCTTGAGCAGCGCAAGCAGGTCGAGCGGCACCTTCGAGTTGCGGCACTCGATCGCGACCTGCTGGATTGGGCTGGCGTCGATCGCGGGAAATATCTGCTCGTACTGCCGCCATTGCGCGCCGAGCGTTTCCTTCCAGTCGGTGTTGGCCTTGATGCCGTAGCCGTAGCAGATATGCACGGCGGTGGCGCAGGTCAGGCCCTGCGCGGCGCGCTCGAGCGCCTTGATGCCCCAATCGTTGACCTCGTCCATGTAGACGTTGAACGCGGGCTCGTCGAACTGCACGAGATCGACGCCGTCGGCCTGGAGCGCCTTGGCTTCCTCGTTCAGCAGTTCGGCGAACGCAAAGGCCATCTTGACGCGGTCGCCATAGTAGCGATCGGCAATGGTGTCGATGATGGTCATCGGGCCGGGCAGGGTGAATTTCAGCTTCTTCATCGTGTGCGCGCGGGCGACACGCGCCTCGTCGGCGTGGACGCGGCTCTTCAGCCGGAGCGGGGCGACGACTTGTGGCACCATCGCCTTGTAGCGATCCTTGCGGATTCCCATCTCGACCTTGTGGGCGAAGTCGATGCCCTCGATCTTCTCCAGGAAACCGTGGACGAAATGCTGCCGGGCCTGCTCGCCCTCGGTGACGATGTCGATCCCGGCGTCCTCCTGGACTTTGACGGCGAGCATCGTCGCATCGCGCTTGGCGCGGACGAGCTCGTCGCCTTGCGACTTCCAGGGCGCCCAGAGCATGTTGGGTTCGGCGAGCCATTCCGGCTTCGGCAATGAGCCGGCGATCGTGGTTGGAAACAGCATGGCGGCCCTCCCGGCGGGTTATGATTGCGCCCCTTCCTGCCATGTCTTAACGTCGAGGTACAGAACAACAAAAGTCGCCTCGAAACCTGCGGCGCCGGACCGGAAACGCCATGATCGAATTCTTCTTCGACTGTTCCAGCCCCTGGACCTATCTCGCCTTCCACAACATTCAGCCGCTGGCCAGGGAGGTTGGCGCGGAGATCATCTGGCGGCCGATCCTGGTGGGCGGCATCTTCAATACGGTCAACCCAAGTGTCTATGCGCAACGTGAGACACCGGTGCCGCTGAAGGCGCGCTACATGAAAAAGGACCTTGCCGACTGGTCGCGCTCGGCCGGTCTCGCGATCAAGATGCCACCGACGGTATTTCCGGTGAACAGCGTGAAAGCGATGCGCGGCTGCATCTGGCTCGGGCAGGAAACGGTGCCTTTCGCCACGGCGGTGTTCGAGGCCTATTGGGGCGAGGACAAGGACATCTCGCAGGATTCAGTGCTCGCCGAGATCTGCAGGAAGGTCGGCGTCGATGAGCAGAAATTCTTCGCGGGCATTTCGGGGCAGGGGATCAAGGATCAGCTCAAGGCCAACACCGAAGAAGTCGTCGCCCGCGGCGGCTTTGGCTCGCCGACGATCTTCGTCGGCAAGACCGACATGTATTTCGGCAATGACCGCCTGCCGTTGATCCGCGAGGCGCTGCTGCGCGGCAAGGCGAGCGCGGCCTGATGGTGCGGGCTGTCGTCTGCCGCGCGCTCGGTGCGCCCGAAAAATTGCAGCTCGAAGAGTTTCCGTCGCGCGACCTGAAGTCGGGCGAGGTGCGTGTCGCGATCCGTGCCGCCGGCTTGAATTTTCCCGACGTCCTGATGGCGGCCGGCGAATACCAGCTCAAGCCGGAGCTGCCGTTTACGCCGGGGATGGAGGCGGCCGGCGACGTGACCGAGGTCGGCGCAGGGGCGAGCGGCGTCGCCGTCGGCGACAAGGTCATCGTCAAGATGCGGCACGGCGCCTTCACGGATGAAACCGTGGTGACGCCGTCGCAGCTCACGCCGATGCCATCGACGTTCGACTATGCGGAGGCCGCGACCTATCTCGCCGGGCACGGCACCGCCTATCACGCGCTGATCGACCGCGGTCGGGTGGCGCCCGGCGAGGTGCTGCTGGTGCATGGCGCCGGCGGGGGCGTGGGCCTTGCCGCCGTGGAGATCGGCAAGATGCTGGGCGCGACCGTGATTGCGACGGCGTCCAGCGACGAAAAGCTTGCGATCGCCAAGGCGCGGGGCGCCGATCATCTCGTGCGCTACGACCGCGAGCCGTTTCGTGATGCTGTCAAACGTATCACCGACGGTCGCGGTGCCGACGTCGTGTTCGATCCCGTCGGCGGCGAAGTGTTCGAGAACTCGATGCGTTGCATCGCCTGGGGCGCACGGCTGCTGGTGATCGGCTTTACCGGCGGGATCGGCTCAGCCAAGACCAATCTCTTGCTTATCAAGGGTGCGAGCGTGCTCGGCGTGCGCGCGGGCGAAGCGGTGCGGAAAAATCCCGCGCTCGGCGAGGTGCGCCTGAAGGCGTTGCTCCAATGGGCCGAGGAGGGCAAGCTGCGGCCCCACGTCTCGCACCGCCTGCCGCTGGAGGAGGTTGCGAAGGCGATGCGGTTGCTGATCGACCGCAAGGCGATCGGGCGTGTGGCGTTGTTGATGGACTAAGTGCCTACAAGGTCACTTGTACTCCCGCTCAGTCCACCACGGGAAATAATCCGGCATATCGCTCGATACCTTGTTCTTGAACTGCGCAGGGCGCTTTTCCAGGAACGACACCACGCCTTCCTTCACGTCGTCGGAGCGGCCGCGGGCGTAGATGCCACGGCTGTCGACCTTGTGAGCTTCCATCGGGTCGTCAGCGCCCATCATGCGCCACATCATCTGCCGGATCAGCGCCACCGATACCGGCGCGGTCTTGGCCGCGAATTCCTTGGCGAGCGCCCGGGCGGCCGGCAGCAGATCATCGGGGGCCACGACCTTGCTGACGAGACGTCCTGCGAGGGCTTCCTGCGCCGGGAAGACGCGGCCCGAATAGCACCATTCCAGCGCCTGCGAGATGCCGACGATGCGCGGCAGGAACCAGCTCGAGGCCGCCTCCGGCACGATGCCGCGCTGGGAGAACACGAAGCCGAAGCGCGCCGCATCGGAGGCGATGCGGATGTCCATCGCGAGCTGCATGGTAACACCGATGCCGACCGCGGGACCGTTGACCGCGGCAATCACCGGTTTCAGGCATTTGAAGATGCGCAGTGTCACCTGGCCACCGCCGTCGCGCACCTGGGAATCACTGTAGTCGACCTTGCCGTCGGCGAAGCGCTTCACCGGTCCGCGACGCGCGTCGCGATCAAAGGTGTCCGCGCCCGACGAAAGATCTGCGCCCGCGCAAAACCCGCGACCGGCGCCTGTGACGATGATGGCGCGGACGTCGTCGTCCTTGTCGGCGGCGTCGAACGCGTCGATCAGCTCTCCTTGCATCTGCGCGTTGAAGGCGTTGAGCTTGTCGGGGCGGTTCAGCGTGATGGTGAGGATCTGCTCGGCGACCTCGTATTTGATCGTCTCATACGCCATGGTGGTTTCCTTCCCTGTCCTGAATTCTGTCTCGAAGAGACGTCATGCATAGCCGCCAGCGTCCGTCTTGCGCGGACTGGGCATGTGGCGGCCAGTAAGAGAACGCGGATGGCCAGTCTAAACAACAAGCCCGGCCATGACGGAGTGTATCTAATTCGCCGGCGGGCTCGGCCAGGGCTTCTGCGGCCCGCGCAGGCTCTCGAAAGCCTTGGCCATGCCAAGCACGCCGATATCGTCGAAGCGGCGGCCGACGATCTGCACGCCGATGGGAAAACCCTTGGCGTCGAAGCCGCCGTTGATGGAGATCGCCGGATTCTCCGACATATTCCATGGCACGGTATAGGCAATGTGTTCGAACGGCTTCATGGGATCGTTGGTCGGCGAGGCCCACTCCGCCGGATAATTCACGTTCGGCGCGGTCGGCGAGATCACATAGTCGAGCTCGCAGAACAGCTTTGATGCCGCAGCGCGGATTGCCATGGTCTGGTTGAAGCCCCTGATGACGTCGACGCCCGAGAGCTTCGCGCCGGACTCGCCCCACTTGAAAATGTTGGGCAGCACCTTTGCCTGTTCGGCGGGCGTCAGCTTGGACAGATCGTCCCACATCCGTGCGCGCCAGAAGCTGTCGAGCCCGTCGAGCATCTCGCGCGTGAGGATGCCGTCGACCTCGGTGACGACGGCGCCTGCGGATTCGAACGCTTTCGCCGCCTTTACCGCGACCTCGCGCACCGGTTTCTCCAGCGCGAGGCCAACGCCGGGATCGAGCATCAATCCGATGCGCAGTTTGCGCGGGGATTTCTCCGGCCCCTTCCAGTTGAGGGGCTCCGCTGGAAGGCTCATGCCGTCGCGCCGGTCGGGTTTTGCGATCACGCTCATCATCAGCGCGCAATCGTCAACGGTGCGGGTCATGGGGCCGGCGACTCGGCCGACATAGGTGGGATCGATCGGCACGCGGCCAAAGCTCGGCTTCAATCCGACGAGGCCGCACCAGCCCGCGGGCAGGCGGACCGAGCCGCCGATATCGGTGCCGAGATGCAGCGGACCATAGCCGGCCGCGGCCGCGGCGCCCGCGCCGGCGCTGGAGCCGCCGGGGTTCTTGGAGAGGTCCCAGGGATTGCGCGCGAGCGCGTGGAAGGAGGACAGCCCCGAGGACAGCATGCCGTAATCAGGCATGGTGGTCTTGGCAAAGATGATCGCGCCGGCTTCGCGCAGGCGCGCGGCGGGCGGTGCGTCCTTCTCGGCCGGCACGAGCTTGACGCTGGCCGCGCCCAGCGGCACCGGCACGCCTTTGGTCGCGATGTTGTCCTTCACCGTCACCGGCACGCCGTCGAGCGCTCCGGACGGCTCGCCCCCGGACCAGCGCGCGGTCGAGGCCTTCGCGGTCTCGCGCGCGCCGTCGGGATCGAATGCATAAAGCGCCTTGAGGTGCGGCTCCCACGCGGCGACGTGCGCGAGCACGTCTTCCAGCACCTCGCTCGGCGAGAACTGCTTGGCGCGATAGCCCGCGATCAGATCGACCGCAGAGAGATCGTGCAGCGAGGTGACTTCCTCTTCGACACCCTTTTTATGCATGGGCACCCACCGGCATCCGGGTCTCGATGATCCGGGCGAACATGCTGGCACCGATCGGCAGGATCTTGTCGTCGAGCACGAAGCCGGGATTGTGCACGGGCACCGAGCCGTCGTGGCCGACCCAGAAATAGGCGCCGGGAATGGTTTGAAGCATGTCGGCGAAATCCTCGCTGCCCATCTTCGGCTGGGCGCGGGTGATCACGTTGGCGGGGTCGACGATGGTGCGCGCGACCTCCTCGACCACCTTGGACTGCTCGACCTGGTTGACCAGCACATCGAAGGTGTCGCGGATGTCGACGTCGATCACGCACTGATAGGCGCTCGCAATGCCGGCGCAGATCGTGCGAATGCGTTCGCTGATCAGGATGCGGACTTCTTTCGAGAAAGTGCGGATGGTGCCGCAAAGATGCGCTTCGCCGGGGATGACGTTGTACGCCGAACCGGCGTGAATCTGCGTGATCGAGACGACGGCGGCCTGCAGCGGCTCGACGTTGCGGCTGACGATGGTCTGGATCGCCTGCGCCAGCGTGGTCGCGATGATCACCGCGTCCTTGGAGCGTTCGGGCATCGCACCGTGCGCGCCGTAGCCAGTGATGCGGAGGTCGAAGAAGTCGGCGCTGGCCATCGCGGGGCCGGGCAGGATCGCGATCTCGCCGTGGTTGAGGTCGGGCGCGTTGTGCAGGCCGTAGAGTTCGTCGCAGGGAAATTTCTCGAACAGCCCGTCCTTGATCATCGCGCGGGCGCCGCCGAGACCTTCCTCGGCCGGCTGGAAGATCAGGTGCACTGTGCCGTCGAAGTTCCTGGTTTCGGCGAGGTAGCGCGCGGTGCCGAGCAGCATGGTGGTGTGGCCGTCATGGCCACAGCCGTGGAAGCGGCCGGGGATTTTCGAGCTCCATTTCAGATTGGTGTTCTCCTCCATCGGCAGCGCATCCATGTCGGCGCGAAGCCCGATACGCTTGCCGCTCGAACCCTTGCCCTTGATGACTCCGATCACGCCGGTGCCGCCGAGACCGCGATGCACCTCGATGCCCCAGCTCTTCAGCTTGTCCGCGACGATTCCGGAGGTGCGCACTTCCTCGAAGCCGATTTCCGGATGGGCGTGAAGGTCGCGCCTGATAGCAGTGAGTTCGTCGGCATAGCCGTCGATGCGGTCGATCGTGGGCATGTGTTCTGTCCAGTTAGCGTGAGGAGGGAGTGAAAATCGGGCCGTTCGGCTTGATGCGGATGCCCGGCCGCAGGCGCGTCCATGGCAGCGTGGCTGTGTCCGCGGGCATCGCGCCGGGGGCGGCGCAGATCATCAGCTTTTCTGCGATCGGCTCGAAATCGGCGCGGAAGTGCACCGAGCTCTTGTTGACCAAAATCTTCTCTTCGGTCGGCTCGATGCCGACATAGCGGTACATTGCCTGGTCGGCGAGCTGCGCCTTATGCGAGGATACGACGACCCGGACATCGCCGATGCGAAGGCAGGCCGACGGGCCCATCTCCATCTCGCGGCCGCCGTAGTAGGGACCGGGCGCGATGAAGCGGCCGTCCGAAAGTTTTTCGACGACGAAGGTCGCACGATAGGGCTCGTCGCCGGGAATGCCGGACTTGCCGCCGAGCGACAGCGTCACAATGGCGCCAGCGCCGGCTGCATGCGCGGCTTTGGCAGACTCCGGATCATAGATCGCGCCGGTCGCGGCGCTGGCCTTGTTGCGGACCAGCGCGCGTAGCATGCCGGTGGTGTCGGAATCGCCGCCGGCGCCGGGATTGTCCTGGGTGTCGGCGATGATGATCGGCTTGCTGGCGCCCTTCGAGAGTTCCATCGCGTGGCGTACGCCGTCATCAGGTGACCAGATCTTGCCGTCGAAATCGTCCTCGCGGCTTTCGATCAGCTTCACGATCGCATCCGCCGCGCGGTCGGCATCGGCTTGCGTCTTGCCAT
>NZ_JADPJF010000064.1:215881-220602 GCF_023073295.1 Bradyrhizobium sp. 23
GAACACGCTCGGCCCGCAATCGCGGAAATCGGCGGCGGGGAAGCCGGGCGCGAAGGACAGCGTCGGAACCGCGTCGCTCTCCAGCGCGGCAAGCTTTTCGTAGATGCCCTTGGTCGGCTGGTCGTTGGTGCACTGCCAGCTGATCGGAATCAGGAACGGCAATTGCCGGAAGGCCTTTGCGAAACGCTGCTTTGTCTTCAGAAGCATTGCGAGATATTGCGCGCAGGCGCGGCCGGTCTCGGCCATGTCGATATGGGGATAGGTGCGGTAGGCGATCAGCGCGTCCGCATGCTCTATCATCTCGGGCGTGACGTTGGCGTGCAGGTCGAGGCTCGCGACAAGCGGAATGCCCTTGCCGATGACGCGGCGCACGCGCGCGAGAATCTCGCCTTCGCCGTCGTCGAGATGTTCCGTGACCATCGCGCCGTGCAGATCGAGATAGACGGCGTCGATCGGGCCGGCGGCGGCAATGCCATCGACCATGACCTTCACGATGCGCTCGAAGGCGTCCTTGGTGACATGCGCCGAAGGGCTCGCGCCGCAGGCAATCGTCGGAACGAGTTCCCAGCCATGGGCCTCGGCGCTGTCGACGAAACCGGCGAGGCCGACATTGATGCGGCGCATCACCTTCAACACGTCGGGACCTTGCGTCATCGCCGGCCAGCCGCCGCCGTGCTGGAAGTCTGCGAAGGTCGCCTTCGTCGGAGCGAAGGTGTTGGTCTCGTGCAGGAAGCCGCCGACGGCGATACGTGTCATCAACTCAAGTCCAGCAATTGAATGTGCGCGACGTTAGCCCTGTGCTTGCGGCGAGAGCAAGCCGGGAAGCAATCGCGCCGCGCATGGCGTCAAGCCGTTTTGGGAATGCTTGTCGCAACCGCCGTCATTGCGAGCGAAGCGAAGCAATCCAGAATCCTTCCGCAGGGACAGTCTGGATTGCTTCGCTGCGCTCGCAATGACGAGGCGAGAGACTAGGCGCTGGCCGCCGCGCCCTCGGCCACCGGCCGGAAGTTCGCAAAATCCCAGCCGCGGCCTGGCGCTGCCTCGAGCAAGGCTCTGGTGTACGCCTCCTTCGGATGCGTCAGCACTTCGGCGGCCGGCCCCTGCTCGACGACGCGGCCGTGTTGCATCACCATGACCTCGTCGCAGATCTGTGCTGCGACGCGTAGATCGTGAGTGATGAACAGGATGGCGATGCCGAGCCGCTTCTGGATCTCGTCGAACAGTTCCAGCACCTGCGCCTGCACGGAGACGTCGAGGGCGGAGACGGCCTCGTCCGCGACCAGCACATCGGGATCGAGCGCGAGCGCGCGGGCGATCGCAATGCGCTGACGCTGGCCGCCGGAGAACTGGTGCGGATAGCGCGCGACCGCATCGGCGGGCAGACCGACCAGCTCGAGCAATTCGCGGGCACGCTTCATTGCGTCGGCATGCGACACACCATAATTGATCGGGCCTTCCGCGATGCTTTCGCCGACGGTGACGCGCGGGTTGAGCGAGCGGTAGGGGTCCTGGAATACGATCTGGATCTTCTTCCGATGCGGCTGCAACAGCCGCCGCGAAATGTCCGAGATCTCGCGGCCGGAGAGGCGCACGCCGCCCGAAGTCGGGTCGATCAGGCGGACGATGCAGCGCGCCACGGTCGATTTGCCCGAACCGCTCTCGCCGACGATGCCGAGCGTGCGACCCTTGCGTAGCGTCAGCGTGACCTTGTCGGCAGCGACGACCTCGCGGCCTTTACCGAAGAACGCGCGCTCGCGGTAGACCTTCCCAAGCTCGTTGGCTTCCAGCACCACCGGTTCCTTGGTCTCAAGCCGTGCCGCGCGCGGCACCAGGCTCGGTACTGCGGAAAGCAGGTTGCGGGTGTACTCCATGGTCGGATTGCGCAGGATGGAATCCAGCGTTCCGGTCTCGACCAGTCGGCCCTGCCGCATCACGGCGACGCGGTCGGCGATCTCGGCGACCACGCCCATGTCGTGGGTGATGAACAGCACGGCGGTTCCGTGATCGCGCTGGAGGTCGCGGATCAGGGTCAAGATCTGCTTCTGCGTGGTGACGTCGAGTGCGGTGGTCGGTTCGTCCGCAATGAGCAGCTTCGGTTCGAGCACGAGCGCCATCGCGATCATGATGCGCTGGCGCTGACCGCCGGAGAGTCGGTGAGGGTAGGAGGCAAAGATACGCTCAACCTGGGGCAGGCGCACCTGCTCCATCATGTCGAGGATACGCTTCTTGCGCGCCTTCGCGTCGAGTTTGGTGTGCGCGCGCAGGACTTCGTCGATCTGACGGCCGACCGGCATCACCGGATTGAGTGCCGTCATCGGCTCCTGGAAGATCATCGCCATTCGGGTCGCGCGGAGCTGCCGCAGGCGGCGGTCGGTCGCGGTGAGAATCTCCTCGCCGACCAGCTTGACGCTGCCGCCGGTGGGAACGAGCGTGCCCTTCGGCAGCAGACCCATCGTGGTCAGGGAGGTCACCGACTTGCCTGAGCCGCTTTCGCCGACAAGGCACAGCGTCTCGCGCTCGTGCACCTGGATCGAGATGCCGTCGAGGATGTTTGCAGCATTCGGCTTCTTGCCGACGGACACGACGAGGTTGTTGATGTCGAGGATGGGGCTGGTCATCACTTGATCGGTCATCATTTGCCTTCCCGCTGCTTCATGCGCGGATCGAGTGCATCGCGGGCGGCGTCGCCGATCAAATTGATGCTGAGGATGGCGATCGAGAGCAGCAGGCCCGGCCAGAAGATCAGCGTCGGCTTGAGCTGGAAGTACTGACGGCCCTCGGCCATGATGTTGCCCCAGGTCGGCGTCTCCGGCGAGATGCCGGCGCCGAGGAAGGAGAGGATGGCCTCAGTAAGGATCGCGGACGCGCAGACGTAACTGCCCTGCACGATCAGAGGTGCGATCGTGTTCGGCATCAAATGCCGCCACATGATCTTTGGCAGGGATGTGCCGACCGAGATCGCCGCTTCAACATAGGGCTCTTCGCGCGCCGACAGCACGACCGAACGCACCAGGCGTGCCACGCGCGGAACTTCGGGGATCGTGATCGCGATCAGCACCGTCCAGAGGCTGGCGCCGGACAGCGACACCACGGCGATTGCCAGCAGGATGCTCGGCATTGCCATCAGGCCGTCCATGATCCGCATCATGACGGAATCGACCAGCTTGAAGAAGCCGGAGACGAGGCCGATCGCCAACCCAATGACGATCGACATGATCGCCGAGCCGATGCCGATCAGAAGCGAAATGCGTCCGCCATACATCACGCGCGACAGCAGGTCGCGGCCATAGGCGTCGGTGCCGAGCAGGAATTGCGCCGAAGAGGGCTTCAGCCGCTGCGAGGGCGCAAGCTGGATCGGATCATACGGCGCGATCAACGGCGCCAGGATCGAGATCAGCACAACCAACACCAGGCAGATGGTCGCCGCCGCGATGATCGGCGTCGAGGTCAGGAATCCGAGGCGCGGTCGCAGCGGCGACGTGATCGGGATGGAGGACTGGGGAAGGGTATCGACCGACATTTTTGTTGTTATCCTTAGCCCTAGTACCGGATCCGGGGATCGAGCAGCGTGTAGGCGACGTCGATCAGGAGATTGACGACGACATAGATCAGCGACGTCAGCAAGATCATCGCCTGGATCACCGGATAGTCGCGCGCCAGCACCGCATCCACCGTGAGGCGGCCGATGCCGGGGATGTTGAACACGCTCTCGGTGACGACGACCCCGGAGATCAAAAGCGCAAAGCCGGTGCCGATCACCGTGATCACGGGCACGGCCGCGTTGCGCAGCGCGTGCCGCATCATCACGGCGACTTCGTTGATGCCTTTTGCCCGCGCGGTGCGGACGTAGTCCTCCCCGAGCACGTCGAGCATCGCCGCGCGCGTCATGCGCGCGATCAACGCGATATAGATGAAGGACAGCGCACAGGTCGGCAGGATGATGCGCTCGAAGAACGGCCCAAACCCGTTCGAGATGCTGCGGAAGCCCTGCACCGGCACCCAGCGCAGGTCGATCGCGAAGACCTCGATCAGGATGTAGCCGACCACGAACACCGGCACCGAGAAGCCGAGCACGGACAGGCCCATCACGAAGCGGTCGATCCAGGTGCCGTGCTTCCACGCCGCGATCACACCTAGGGGAACCGCGACGATGACGGCGAGGATGATGGTCGACAGCGCGATCGAGATCGACGGCTCGACCCGCTGGCCGATCATCTTCATCACCGGAAGGTTGGAGATGAGTGACGTTCCGAGATCGCCATGCAGCAGCTTGTTCAGCCAGGTGATGAACTGCACGATCAGCGGCTCATTGAGCCCGAGCGAGGTGCGGATGCGCTCGAGCCGCTCCGGCGTGGCGTTGTCGCCGGCCAGAATCGCGGCGGGATCGCCCGGGGTGAGGCGGAGCAGGAGGAAGACGAACAGCGCCACCACGCCCATCACAGGCACGGCGGCGAGAATTCGGCGAAGGAGATATCCGAGCAAGTTGGATCCCGTCAGATGAGAGTCAAATCAGAGACAGCGGCTGGAGCCTGGGGTTCTGCCACCAGCCTAACATTTCAGCAATTCCCATGCCATCCGGGCCACCGTTTTTGCAGTGCGGTCAACTTGTTTCGGTGATCTGGCCCGGTTTTGGCGATGTGGCTCGCGCCGTTACTCCAGAGTCGCGAGCAGCCCCGCCATCAGCCGGCCGCGTTCGACCAGACTTTCAACCTCGATATACT
>NZ_JADPJF010000064.1:220680-225127 GCF_023073295.1 Bradyrhizobium sp. 23
TTCGAGCGTGTGGCCGTTGCCGCCACGCACGCCCAGGCCGTCGAGAGTCGGGATGCCCATTGCGCCCGTGAAATTGCCGTCGGAGCCGCCGCCGGCGCTCGCATGCGGCAGTTCTGCGCCAAGCGACTTGGCGATCCCGCGCGCCCTTTCATACAGCGCCATGGTGCCGGCATCGGGCTCCCAAACCGGACGTGTCACGCCGCGCGTCACCTTGAAGGTGACATCATTGGTTGTACCGGAGAGCGCCAGCATCCTCTCGACGCCGCGATCGAGGTCAGCCTGGCGCTTGGCCATCGAAAGCGCTTCGCCGGTGGCGGTCGTGGCAACGCAATTGACCCATTGACCCCCGTGCACGACGCCGACTGAAAACGTGCAGTCTTCGCCCGTCATCGCATCGATGGCGAGGATTTGCCGCGCCATCTCGCGAATCGCCGAGCGGCCCGCCGACAAGGTCGCGCCGGCGTGGCTGGGACGGCCGGTCGCCTCGAGATTGAAGCGCGCGATGGCGTAACGTCCGGTGGTGACGCCGTTGTCGGCGCGGCCGGGCTCCGGCACCAGCACGTATTTGTTGCGCGCGGCTTCCGCCTCGATGATATCGCGCGTGGAGGGTGTGCCGACTTCCTCGTCGGGCGTGAACAGCACGGTGATCGGCAGTGGCGTCGTGAACGAGGCGCGGGCCAGTTGTCGGATGGCTTCCAGCGAAAGATAATTGCCGCCCTTCATGTCGTAGATGCCGGAGCCATAGCACTTGTTACCCTCGCGGCGCCATTTCAGCTTCTCAATGGTGCCTGTGGGGTGGACCGTATCCATGTGTCCGGCGATCAGGATGCCCGGTTCGCCCTGCTTCGGATGCGGAAAGCGGGCGCGGATCACGCCGCCAAAGCCCTGGCGACCGGCGATGCGCTCGATCGTCGCACCCATGATCGCCATCTCCCGCGCTGCGATATCGAGCATGCGGTTCACGGCGCTCGCGTCCCAGGTCGGGCTTTCGCATTCCACCCAGCCGCGCAGACCCTGGAGCATCGCTTCGGAATCGAAGGGAAGATTGGCTGGATTCATCTCAATGTCTCTCCAATGTCTCTTGGGCTTTGGAACATGGAACGCGCATTGCATCGGCGCGGGGCAGGACAGGCGGAGAGTGTTGTAGAGCCAAACCGATCCTTGTGGAGCCCGTGTGCGCGCCGCTTGGGCTTGCGGCGAAACCGGATTGACGCGCTCGGCACCGTCTGCAAGTCTCGAAAAGATAAAGGCATTGCATGAGGTTCGTTCGCCTAAAGAACGAACCGGATGCTCAATCAATAACCTGCCTTTGAACAGTTTCACGTCAGGAGAACTTTTTATGTTTAAGTTGATGCGCCGGGGGCCTCGCGCGTTCGCCTCCAAACTTGCGCTGTCGCTCGTCGCGCTTTCGACCGCACTGGCCTCGCCGGTGCTTGCGGCCGGCAAGACCATCACGGCGGTAATGCATTCGGATCTGCGCATCATCGATCCGATCTTCACCACGGCCTACATCACGCGCGACCATGGCTACATGATCTACGACACGCTCGTGGCGCCCGATTCGAACTTCAAGATCCAGCCGCAGATGGCGGACTGGAAGATCTCCGACGACAAGCTCACCTACACCTTCACGCTGCGCGACGGCCTGAAGTGGCATGACGGTGCGCCGGTGACGGCGGAGGACTGCGTCGCCTCGCTCAAGCGCTGGGCCGCAGTCGATGGCATGGGCCAGAAACTGCTCGACTTCACCGCCAGCATCGAGGCGACCGATGCCAAGACCATCACGCTGAAGCTGAAGGAGCCCTACGGCCTCGTGCTCGACTCGATCGGCAAGCCGTCCTCCCGCGTTGCCTTCATGATGCCGAAGCGCCTGGCCGAGACGCCGCCGGACAAGCAAATCCCCGAGCAGATCGGTTCGGGTCCTTTCAAGTTCGTGCAGTCGGAATTCCAGCCGGGCGTGAAGGCGGTCTATGTCAAGAACACCGATTACGTGCCGCGCAAGGAGCCGTCGAGCTGGACCTCCGGCGGCAAGGTGGTGAAGGTCGACCGCGTCGAGTGGATCACCATGCCGGACTCGCAGACCGCGGTGAACGCGTTGCAGTCGGGCGACATCGACTTCGTGGAAAATCTGCCTTACGACATGCTCCCGTTACTGGAAGCGAACAAGGACATCACGATCGAGGTCTCGAACAAGTTCGGTTTCCAGACGCTCGGCCGGATGAACTTCCTTTATCCGCCGTTCGATAATGTCAAAGTGCGCCGTGCTGCCTTTCTGGCGATAAACCAGAAGGACGTTCTCGACGCGCTCGTCGGCAACGCCAAATATCAGAAGGTCTGTGGCGCCTTCTTCGTGTGCGATACGCCGTTCGCGACGGAGGCCGGTGCCGAGACCCTGGTGAAGGGCAACGGCATGGCCGAAGCCAAGAAGGCGCTCGCCGAATCCGGCTATGACGGCACCCCGATCGTGATCATGGCCCCCGGCGATGTCACGACGCTGAAGGCGCAGCCGATCGTTGCGGCTCAGTTGCTGCGCGAGGCCGGCTTCAAGGTCGACCTGCAAGCGACCGATTGGCAGACGGTGGTGAGCCGCCGCGCCAGTCAGAAGCCTCCGAAAGAGGGCGGCTGGAACATGTTCTTCACCAACTGGGTCGCGGCCGACGTCTCCAACCCGATCGCCAATCTCTCGATCGGCGGCCAAGGCAAGAAGGGCTGGTTCGGTTGGGCCGAGAACGCCAAGATCGAAAAGCTCAAGGACGACTTCGTTCGCGCCGCCTCGCTCGACGATCAGAAGAAGATCGCCTCTGACATCCAGAAGGAAGCCTATGAGCAGGTGATCTACATCCCGCTGGGGCAGTATCTCCTGCCGAGCGGCTGGCGCAAATCGCTGACCGGCGTGCTCGACGGTCCCGCGACCCCGCTGTTCTGGAACGTCGACAAGTCGGAGTAGGGCAAAGGCCCTTCCTTTCGTCCGGATCATCATGCGGCGCCGCTGTCATCAGCGGCGCCGCTCTTTTGCCAGTCTCGGTCCTTTGTTGACCTTACGCCGGCTGAGAAAGCGGATGCTTTCAACGTTCCCAGTCTGCGGTCATTGCTATTTGTTTCGATCCAGAACTAGATGTGTCGTGCTCGCGCATCATCTTCCTCCCTCCATTTGATTCCAGTGCCGATCGATTTTGCATTCCAGGCGATGGCCGAACGGTCCGATCGCGCGCCGGCACGATGGCGCCGGCCATTCCGGCGTTGGCTCGATGGCGTCGAGACGGGCTGGGCCGTGCCGCTTCTCGTCGCCTGCTTCGTCGGGATCTGGACGCTCTATCTGGCAGTCGCCTATGCCGGCAGCGGTCTGCACCCCGATACGCTGGAGGCCTGGACGCTGGGGCGGCATTTCGCGTGGGGCTATCCCAAGCATCCGCCATTGACCGGCTGGGTTGCCGCGAGCTGGAGCGCCATTTTTCCGCTCACCGACTGGTCGCTGCAATTGATGGCGATGGCCAACGCCGGGCTCGCGCTGGTCTTCGTCGATCGGATCGCGCGGCAATTCGTGAGGGGGCACAAGCGCGTCCTGGTGCTGTTGATCCTGATGCTGACGCCGGCCTATCAATTCCATGCGCAGCGCTTCAACGCCAATGCGGTGCTGCTGGCGGTCTGGCCGCTGGCGACCTGGTGCTTCCTGCGCGCATTCGAGACCCGAGCGGCGTCGTGGGCGGTTGCCGTGGGATGCACGACGGCACTGGCCATGGTCGGCAAATATTATTCGATCTTCCTTGTCGCGAGCTTCACGTTTGCCGCGCTGGCGCATCCGGCGCGACGCGCCTATTTCACTTCCGCCTCGCCCTGGATTTCGGTCGTCGTCGGGCTTGCGGCGCTGTCACCGCATCTTCATTGGCTCGCGACCACGGGGGCATCGACCTTCACCTACGCGCTGAACCATGCCAACGGCACTGCGGCGAGTTCTGCTGCTGATGTCAGGAACTTCCTTTTGGGCCTGTTGGCGGCCATGAGTGTGTCAGCCGTCAGCTGGGTATTGATCGCCGGCACGCGGCTGAAGCAGTTTCCGGACGATTTCGCGGCAATGAATCCGGGCCTGCGGCTCCTCTTTTACGTTGCCGTCGGCACGATTGCGCTGCCGGTCCTGATCTCGCTCGTGATGGGCACCGATCTGCCGTCGCTATGGGCTTTGCAAGGGTTGTTTCTGTTCGCCATTCTCGTGGTCTGCGGCACAAATTATTCAATCGAGCGCTTTTACACCGTCAACCTCACCGTGGTCGTGGCCGGTGTCGCGCTCACGGCCGTCCTCGTCGCCGCGCCGACCCACGCGGTCTATCGCAACCATCACGGTTACGAGGAGGGGCGCAATTTCTACGCGCAGGCGGCGAGCCGATTGACACGCGAGTGGCGCGAACTGACGGACGAGCCGCTCGCCGCCGTCAGCGGCGACGATTCACCG
>NZ_JADPJF010000064.1:225215-229016 GCF_023073295.1 Bradyrhizobium sp. 23
TTCGCGACAGCCTTCTACAGCCCGGACCACCCGCACCACGTGCGGCCGTTCGAGGATCAATATCCCGGGGGCTTGCCGCACAAGACGACGCTGGAGCGCGGCTGGGCCGCGCTCTGTTTTCGCGATCAGGATGACTGCAGCCGGTGGATGGACTCGGTGGCCGGGCGCGCCGGGCATTTCATCAGGCGGGAACTTATCATACAGGCGCAGCTATGGGGCCGGCCCGGTCTCACGCGGGAAGTGTTTGTGCTGATGGTGCCGCCCCGTGGAAGCGGCGCGGCACCCGAAGGCATTGCGGACGATTTCAGCGCCAGCAGGCGCGCAACGGAATAGGCGTCTTGCTCAGCAGTGGCTGTCGCGGACCCGCTCGAGCCCTTCACTCGCGAATGGCACGGTGACGGCGGTCTTTTCGGCGCTCGACGGCGTGCGTTCCGTCTCCGCCCGTTCCGCAGCGTCGTGGTCTTTACGGTGTTTCGGTTCCATTGAAGCGCCCTTTCAAATTGTTGCAGTACAACATCGAGAGCGCCACGGAGTTCCTCAGCCGATGGCGCGATGATGCGGCCTGAACAACCGTCCTCTCTCCACCACCAGCACGATCGCGAGCGCGGCGAGGGACGACACGAAGAAGCCGACCGAGAACGGCAGCAACGTGCCGTCGAAGCTTTGTCCGATGGCCATGCCGACGGCGATGCCGATCAGCGTGGTGATCGAGCCGTAGAGCGAGGACGCCGTGCCGGCGATGTGGCCCTGCGGCTCCATGGCGAGTGCAGTGAAGTTGGCGACCATCATGCCGAACGAGAACATCATCAGCGCCGAGAGCACCATGAACAGGGGAAGCGGCAACGCGGCGAGGCTTTCCGTCAGCAGCATCACTCCCGCCACCGCGGTGTAGAGCGTCAGCGCGCCGTGCGAGATCACGCGCATGCCGAGGGTCCCGACGAATCGCGCATTGAGAAAGCCGGCAATGGCGGTGCCGGCCGCGATCCCGGCGAAGGCGAGCGGAAAATAATGGCCGAGGTGATAGATGCCGACAAAAACTTGCTGAGCCAAAAATACGTAGGCGAACAGCGCGCCCATGACGCTACCGGCGGCGAGCGCATAGCCGAGGGTTTGGCGATGGGTCACGGTCTGCCAGTAGGCCGTGAGCACGTCGGCCGGCGCAAGCGACCTGCGTTCGCTCTCAGGCAGGGTCTCCGGAAGCCGCAGCACGGACCATGCAAGCGCGAGCAGCCCGTAGAGCATCAGCACGACGAAGATGCCGCGCCATTGCGTCACCAGCAGCACCGCCTGTCCGAACGAAGGGGCGATCACGGGGACGGCGATGAAGATCATCATCGCAAGCGACATCACGCTCGCCATGCGGCGGCCGACGTAACAGTCGCGCACGATCGAGGTCGCGATCACGCGAGTCGCCGAGGTACCGAAACCCTGCAGTGCGCGTGCCAGCAGCAGCGTCTCGAACGACGGCGCCGCAATCGCCAGCACGCTTGCCACCGCATAGACCGCCATCCCGCCGAGCAGCACCGGGCGGCGGCCAAAGCGATCCGACAGCGGGCCCATGACGAACTGCCCCGCGCCAAAGCCGATCAGGAAGGTCGACAGCACCAGCTGAAGATGGTTGGCGACGGGGATATTGAAGGCCGACCCGATATTGGGCAGTGCCGGGAGCATCATGTCCATCGCAAGCGGATTCAGCGCCATGATCGACGCGATCACGATGACGAATTCGGGGAAACCCATGGGACGGTGTCCCGAGGACACCCAGTCGTCGGCATTGACGTCGGACAAGAAGCTCACCTCTGATTTGAGGCCCTTATCTATCTTCAATGCTGCGTTGCACAAGCAACGTTTCGGGATGGCTGGCAGGCGGTGCAGGAGCAGACAGGAATTGATGAGGTATCAGCGCTCGCGGCCGCCGCGCGCGGCGGGATCCTCCGCGCAGCTTTCGTGGTGCGGGCAGCCGGGGTCGAACCGGCACAGCGCTTGCGCGCCGAGGGATTTTAAGTCCCTTGCGTCTACCAATTCCGCCATGCCCGCTTGATCCAACGAGATCAGCCACTTAAGTCCCTTGCCGGCGGTCTGGAATTGGCATTTGCAGGCCGGAGGGGTGGTTCTTCCTTAGGCGAGCCGGCGGCACAAGGCAAAGCCTCAATCCGGACATCTGTTGTTGCTTTAGGCATTCTCAATCGACGGGGACTATTCATCCGGCATGTCAGCTTTGATCCAATATCGCCTGCGCCCGTGCTGCGTGGTCGCCGCGCTGCTCGCGGCCGACTTCGCGCTGTCCGGCTGCGCCAGCATGAGCGAGACGGTCGCTCCGGCCTTTGCCGATCCCGCCAAGTACGAATTGTACGATTGCAAGCAGCTCGAAGGCGAGCGCAAGTCGATCGCCAACCGCACCGGCGATTTGCAGAGGCTGATGGACAAGGCACAGACCGGCGCGGGCGGCGCCGTGGTGTCGGAGCTTGCCTATCGCAACGACTACATCGCAGTACGCGGGCAGGCGCAGATGGCCGATGACGCTTGGCGCCGCAACAAGTGCCGGGAAACGCCCCCCGAGGCGACGCCGGCCGCCGCGGCGCCCGCAGCCAATCCTGGCCCGATCAAGCCTGGCCCGAAATCGACAAGAGCAGTGCGCTGAAACGTCCTGACATCAGCGCCTCGCGTCAGGGCCGCCAGCCGTAGATCCAGTCCTGCCGTGCCAGCATGCGTTCCGGGCCGAGGGCGCGGACCGCAAGATCGCGCGCGAACGCGAGCGGCCCACTGAAATGATAGATGCGGCCCTGCTGCCGCGCGGTCCGCTGCACCCGCCGCACGCGCGCCTGGCGCGTCCGGCCGTATTGTCTCAGCGCTGCCGTGATGCCCGCGGTGGTCTCGGCGATCTCAGGGCTCAAATGCTGCGCGAGCACTGCGGCGTCCTCGATCGCCATGCCGGCGCCCTGGGCCGCAAACGGCAGCATCGCATGCACGGCGTCGCCGAGCAGCGCGACCGGGCCTTTGCTCCAGGGGCAGTCGTCGGGGACGCCGAACAGCGCCCATTTCCGCCAGCTGTCGACTGTGGCGAGCATCATGCGCGCCGGCGGCGGCCAGCGCGGCGCGGCGAAGGCGTCCAGCACTTCGCGGGGATCGCCGGGCGTGCTCCAGCCCGGCCTGTTCCAGGTGCCCGGCAGCACCGCGACCACGTTGATCTGGCGTCCGCCCGCGATCGGGTAGGCGACGAGATGGGCATTCGGGCCCATCCAGAGCTGGACCCGGCGCGCTGTGTAGTCCTTCGGCAGTTGCGTGGCATCGAGCGTACCGCGCCAGGCAATCAGCCCGGAGAAGCGCGGCTGCACCTCGGGGAATAGATGCTGGCGCACCGTCGACCAGATACCGTCGGCGCCGATCAGCGCACTGGCGAGATCGCTGCGCCGGATCGTGCCGCTGCGATGAACCACCGTCAGCCCCTTCACGTGAGGCGCGACGTCTTCGAAGGTCGCGCCGAGTTTCAGGTCGATATCGGGATGGTCGGAAACTGCGCCGGCGAGGGCGGATTGCAGGTCGGCGCGGTGCACCACCCAATAGGGGGCGCCGGCGCGCTCGGCGGCGGCTTCTCCCAGCGGCATGCGCAAAAGCTCACCGCCGGCCCGCGCGCTCATGATCGAGACTGCCTCCGGGATCACGGCGCGCAACTTGAGGCGCTCGGTGAGGCCGAGCTCGACTAGCACGCGGCTGGCGTTCGGGGAGAGTTGCAGACCGGCGCCGACTTCCTCGAGCCGCTCGGCCTTTTCCAGCACGATGATGCGGAAGCCGCGGGCCGCG
>NZ_JADPJF010000064.1:229107-240059 GCF_023073295.1 Bradyrhizobium sp. 23
CCGATGCCGGCACCGGCGATGACAATCGTTCGGGAGAGCGCCACCCCTGGCCGATGGAAGCGGTCAGGCCACCTTGTCCTTCAGGACGCATTCCGGCGGACGGGCTTCGCCCGCCTTCAGGTCGGCGGCGAAACGGTACAGAGTCGAGCAGTACGGGCAGATGATCTCGTTGTCGTTGCCGAGGTCGAGGAAGACGTGCGGATGATCGAACGGAGGGTTGGCGCCCACGCACATGAACTCTTGCGAGCCGATCTCGATGACGGGGACACCGGCATCGTTGTGGAAGTGCGGGACGACATGGTCGGACATCGTACTCATCCTGGAGTGGCAATGGCGGCAGACACAATCACGACTGCCGCGGCATTATTAAGGCGCCGCGGACCATACTGGTGGGTGGAGATGATTGCTAGTCCAGCGGAACCGAAAGCTCCGCAATGCCCCATGCTCATTTGCTCATGCAAATTCGACACAATCTTGCGGCCTGAGAGAAGCCCTTCTTTCGTCGGGGACGTTGTGTCGCAATTTTGGCATACTATGTCTGTGGACGAGCGTAATTGCGACGAAAGACAACCGTTAGGCGTCAACGATCTCAGGACCGTCCAGGCTCTCCGCATGAAGTGGTTGCGAATCAGCACAGCGTTGACCGGTATCGCGGCATGCGGCTTCATGCTCGCGCAGGTAGCACCGCACGCCCGCGAGGCCGGGGCGATTCTGGCCGCCCAGGACGATCCCGCCGCGCTCTCAGAGATCAAGCTCGACGCGCTGCTGCGGCACAACGACCGCCTGATTCAAGACAACATCGAGGTCGCGCTCGCATCGGGCGATGCCGATCTTGCCGACAGTTTTGTCGCACTGGCGCGCGACCGCAACATCGCGCTGCCTGACGACCTCCCGAGCCGTGTCGGTGACGCGGTCAAAGCCGAAAACTCCACCTCGCATTTCGCAAAACGGTTTGCCACCGGTCTCGTTACCGGCAACGCGGATGATGTTGCGAGCTTGTCGGGAACCATGGCCGGCGATCTCTTCGTCATCGGCGACATCAGGGACGTCGTCCGCGAGGGCAAGCACCTCGCCATGGGCGAGGAGACCGACCGCCTGGTGCTGGGCCTTGCGGCCGCGGGTCTCGCGGTCACGGCCGTGACCTACGTCTCCGTCGGCGGTGCCGCGCCGGTTCGCGCCGGGCTGACGCTGGTGAAGGACGCGCGCAAGGTCGGCCGGCTCGGCGAGGGACTAGCGGCATGGGCCGGCCGGTCCGCGCGCGAGGTCGTCGATACGCCGATGCTCCAGAACGCGGTTGCCTCCGGCTCGGTGCTGCGGCCGGGCCAGACCTTGAGCGCGATCAAGGCCGCGTTCCGCGCCGAGAAGGCCGGCGCGCTGGTTCGGCTCGGCAAGGATGTCACGCGCGTGGTCGAGAAGACCGGCACGCGCGGCGCGACGGATAGCTTGCGCATCGCTGAAGGTCCCAAGGACGTCGCACGCGCGGCGCGGCTCGCGGAAGCGCAGGGCGGCAAGACGCGCGCGATTCTGAAGCTGCTCGGCCGCGGCGCGCTGCTGCTGATCGGCGGGGCGTTCAATCTTGCACTCTGGCTGTTCGGTGCGGCGTTGACGCTGCTCGGCCTGTTGTTCTCGATCAAGGCGACGACGGAGCGCCTGACCCAGGCCTGGTGCGATCGCAGACGGGCGCGGCGACTTCGCCAGGCGCGGATCGCCGCCGAAGCCGTTCTGGCAAGCCCTGCCGTCACGGCCTAAGATACCTCTTCCCCTCAAGATTGCGGAACTGATGATGCCGAGCTTTCACAACGGCGCCGTTGAAATTGCCTATCTCGACGAAGGCGAGGGCGATCCGATCATCCTGGTGCACGGCTTTGCCTCCAGCAAGAACGTGAACTGGGTCTATCCGACCTGGGTCTCGGAGCTGCGCAAGAACGGCCGCCGTGTCATTGCGCTCGACAATCGCGGCCATGGCGAAAGCGCAAAGCTCTACGAGCCCGCGCAGTACTCCATCCCGACCATGGCCGGCGACGTGCTCGCGCTGATGGATCACCTCGCCATCCCGCAGGCCGATCTCATGGGCTATTCGATGGGCGGACGGATGACGGCCTGGCTCTCCCTCAACGAGCCGCAGCGCCTGCGTTCGGCAATCCTTGGCGGCATCGGCATCGGCGGCCTGATCGAGGGCACCGGGCCCGGCGAGAACGTCGCGAAGGCGCTGGAAGCGCCCTCGCTCGACGACGTCTCCGATCCCGTCGGACGCACGTTTCGTGCTTTTGCAGACCAAACCCGTTCCGACCGCAAGGCGCTGGCCGCCTGCCTGCGCGGCACGCGCGATCTCATGACGAAGGACGAAGCCGCGCGCATCGACGTGCCCGTGCTGATCGCGGTCGGCAGCACCGACGACGTCGCGGGTTCGGCCAGCGCACTCGGTGCCATCATCCCGGGTTCGGAAGTGCTCGATATTCCCGGTCGCGATCACATGCGCGCAGTCGGCGACAAGGTCTACAAGACTGGCGTGCTCGATTTCCTCTCACGCCGCGCCTGAGGCGATGAGGCGGTTTCAGCTATCCTGAAATGTCTCGTTACAGTGGGCCATCCACTCCCTTCGGCAACCGTCCATTCCTGTACCTAGGGATCGGGGTTCGCTAAGGGCGCATATGAGACTCAACTCGAAGCCACAGCTTTATCGAGGTCAATCGGATACTTGCAATTCCGATCCGTCCAACTGCGCACGGGCTCCGTCGGCGCGTCGCGCAGCCCGGTAACGGCCGGGCGACTGACCAATGTGCCGGTGAAACAACTTCGAAAACGCCGCTGCAGTCTCGTAACCGATCCGGTTGGCAATCCGTGCGATCGGTTCGTCGCTGGTTTCCAGCAGGAACGCCGCCTCCGCCATCCGGCGTTCGATCACATAACGTTGCATGGGCTGGCCCACGAGCCTAGTGAAGCGCGCCGAAAATGCCGAGCGGCCGAGCCCGACGCGACGGCCTAGGTCGCTCAGCGTCCAAAGCTGCTCCGGACTTTCGTGAATCAGCTTCAGCGCCGGTCCGATATGGGGGTCAGAAATGGCCCCGATCCAGCCGCCTTGCCCGGGACTGAGAGACGCGATCCAGCTTCGCAGCACCTCGACGAAGAGCACCTCCGTCAGTCGTGAAAGCGCGACGCCTTGGCCAGGACGCTCGAGCGCGGACTCGCTCATCATGCGGCGCAGGATGGCTTCAAGCCAACCACGGTCGGACGTCGGCTTCAGCAAGAGCACGGGTGGAAGCAACTCCAGCACGCTGCCAAACGTCGGCCGCGACACCGTGAAATTGCCGCAGAGCATGGTCGAGAGCGGCTTTGCACGGCTGCCGTGACGAACGAATCCGAGGCGTGGCGACGACCGTTCGATATCCATGATGCGCAAAGGCTCGGCCCGGCGATCCGAATAAAACACATGGGGCTCGCCACGTGTGATGACGACAAAATCGCCCCCGGTGATCTGGATTTCCTCTCCCTGTTCGAGCGCGAGGGTCGCTGAACCTTGGTTGAGATAGTGAAACAGGGCGTAGGGGCGCGCCGGCAACTCAAGATGCCAGGGATGGCCGAGCTCGAAGTGAAAGAGCAGCGTCCCGCCGAGACGAACCCGATCGAGCACCTGGGTGAGTATATCCATCCCCCGAGACTAGAACCGCGGACGATCGGACACAAGACACGGACGATTGGTCCCTATCGTCCGAGAGGTCCACGGAA
This sequence comes from Bradyrhizobium sp. 23, assembly GCF_023073295.1. Lineage (NCBI taxonomy): Bacteria > Pseudomonadati > Pseudomonadota > Alphaproteobacteria > Hyphomicrobiales > Nitrobacteraceae > Bradyrhizobium > Bradyrhizobium sp. 23. The sequence goes on from NZ_JADPJF010000064.1 coordinate 232,834, forward strand.
TACGTCATGCCACGGCGGGCCGACGGGACGTGCGGCAACCATTTCGCCAACGGCAGATGGAAGAACCGCGACCTTGCTGGAAACGCCTGTCCATTCCCCCGGACTACTTTCGTCCGACATGCCAAAAGGAACAAACAATGCGAACTATTCTCCTCTCAGCCGCCACCGTCCTCCTGGCCGGAACGACGTTGGTCGGAGCCGTACATTCCGCCGAACTGCCCAAGGGGGCAGCGCACAACGTCGTGCTCGTGCACGGCGCCTTCGTAGACCAGACGAGCTGGCAGCCGGTTGCCGATATTCTCACCAAGAAAGGCTACAACGTCACGCTCGTCGAAAATCCACTCACTTCGCTCGCCGCCGACGTCGATGCGACCAAACAGGCGCTCGCGAAGCAAGCCGGCAGGACCGTTCTGGTCGGCCACTCATGGGGCGGCGTGGTGATCACGCAAGCCGGCAACGATCCCAAGGTTTCGGCGCTGGTTTATGTGTCCGCCTTTGCGCCGGAGGTCGGTGAATCCCTGGCGTCGCTGGCAAAGGCCGGTCCGCCGACCGAAGGCGGCAAGGCGATCCACCCCGATGCGAAGGGCAATCTGTACATCGATCCAAAGGTGTTTCCGTCAGCCGTCGCGGCTGACCTTCCTCCGGAGATCGCCGCGCACCTGGCCAACTCGCAGCTTCCGCTGAACCACGTTGCATTCGAAGCCCCGGTCGACGTTGCGGCCTGGCATGACAAGCCGACGTTCTACGTCATCAGCACGAAGGACAAAGTCCTCGCGCCCGAGGCCCAGAAGTCGTTCGCGGCCAGGATCCACGCCCAGACGACGGAAGTCACCGGCAGCCATGCCTCGCTCGTCGTCCATGCGAAGCAGGTCGCTGAGGTGATCGAAAAAGCCGCCCTCACGAGGTGACGGTGCCGCTCCCGGCGCTGTGGCGCCGGGAGCCCGCGCGCTCCCGCTCGACCATTTTAAGCCAGGCATCCGTAGAGTGCTGAAACGTCCTGACGACACTTCAGCTCACGGACGTGAACACCTCCAATCGCGGAAACGCAACAAGTGTTGTCATGATGTGAGCGACGCATTGGAACGGACATTCCTGCATGTATAAGGCACTTCTTGTCACCCTCACTGCTGTGGCTCTTACCACCGTGTCTGCCGCGTCTGCTCCCGCCGTCAGCAGAGAGCCGCTGAATGCTGCGACGCTCAGCGCAATCAAATCGAAGTTCGGCAGGCTGATGGAATTGGCAAACAAGCATGATTTCAAGGCTCTGTATCGGATGTTCTGGCAATCGCCCTCGGCCCTTTTGGTGGCCAAGAGCGCGATCCCGTCCGAGGGAAACTGGGCCGGCTTTTGGGGTAACGCGGCGATTGATCAATAGCTGCATGATATCGGTAGCCCGGTCCGGTCGTACTCGAGCCAGATTTTTCGAAGCTCAGGGTTGTCGGCCTGACGCGCGACGTCGCCGAGTCCTATGTGCCGATGACCATCACCGTCTCTTATGCGGGGCAAGATGGAACAGCCAGGCCGTTTCTCATGATCAGCAACTGGCTTCGCGTCGGGAAGGACTGGAGGGTCGCTTCCGAAATCATTCTTCCGGTGCCGGCGGCACCGGCACAAAGAGCTAGCCGCGGAACGCCTCAGTTGTTGTACGGCACTGACCGTCTCGCACTTGGGTCCGTTTTCACGCAGCCGGCTGACTAACGGCTGGTCGTGCTCATGCCACCGCCCCGCCGCGTGTGCCGATTTGCGGGGGCGATGAAGGGCTCCAAACACCCTTGAGAACGAATGCGCTGGTCTTACTGGATAAACGCGATCGCTGCTCGGACGAAACCAGGCACGATGGCGCTTCACCCCAATCTCACCGCGCTTTGCTGTCTTCCCCAAGGCGGCGCGCCAGCGCCATCAGCACGGTGAAGGTCGCAACCCACACCATCCGCGCGCCATAGCGGTCGTGCGGGCCGGAGATCACGCCGCAGATGAAGGCGTTGCCGAGCAGCGCCAGCGTGATGGTCGCCGCCAGCAAGGTCAGGTCGTCGAGCCGGCGGTTCGCGAGGGCATGCGCCAGCAGCGCGACCAGCGCCAGCATCGAGGCCAGCGCGACGGGAACGTGCAGCCAGTTGATGGTGTCGAAATCGAGTCCCCAATTCTGCTGGCGCGCGGCGCGCATCGGCGCGGCCTGCGAGGGGACATAACGTTCGATGATGCCGCGGGTGTGCGGGATCCAGCCATTGGTGCCTTCGCCGGTCGCCACATGCAGCAATTGCTGGCCCAGCGCCTGCAAGGCCGCGCCGGCCTGCCAAGCCGGATAGTCGGCGAGCGAACCCACGACGATGGTGCCCATCTCGTCGTTCATGCCTTCGAAGCGGCCGAGCGTGTTGAACATGCTCTTGCCCCACAGGAATTCGTCGGCGCTCGCCGGCAATTGGTCGCGATAGGGGCAGAGCTTGAGTTTTTCGCGTGGGCAATGGTCATTGAGATAACGCGCAACGATGCCGTCCTGCATCATGCGGCCGAAGGCGACGCCGGTGCCGCCGGGCGTCCACGTCCACTTGCCCGACAAGGCATGGTTCGCCGACACCAGCATCAGGCCGCCAGCGAGGATGGTGAGGCTCGCTTGGGCCAATCCGGCGATCGGAAGCCGGCGCCCCAGCAACGGCCGCGCCATCCAGCCGGCGATGCAGAGCCCGAGCAGCACGCCGAGCGTGGCGCTGTGGGTCGCGGCGGCAAAGGCCGTGAAGACGAACAGCGAGATTTTTTCGAGCGCCGAGGTCCGCGGCCCGCCGACGACCAGCAGGAATAGCGACAGCACCGACAGGCCTGCAAAAATGTCGGTGAGCAGCATGCTCGCAAGCCAGGGCAGCGCAGTCGACAGGATCAGGAGCAGGCTGATCACGACTAAACGGAACGTCTGCATCATCGAGAGCACGCGCAAGGTGAGCTGCAACAGCCACAGCGTGGCCAGCGACTGGACCGCGAGGTTGATCCAGAACCCTGAACTTTCGCCATAGTGCAGATAGATGCCGAACACGGTGGAGCGGCTCGGGACGAGATAGCCCTCGTACCAGCGCGCCAGATAGCCTCCGGTATCCCATTGCAACAGCGGATAGCCGTTCCAGAATGCCGGCGCGATCAACAGGAGCGGCAGGGCGATGGCGGCGAGCCGCAGCCAGAGTGAGCCCGCGGCGCCCGCGTGCGCATGATCGGTGGTGATGGTCAAATCCGCTCCGTCCTCACTCGGACCATGCCCGCAATTACCGTTGAGGCGGAATTCACCAATAGTTTGACGCCGCCCGGCTTGAATTTGGCGAAACCCTGACCATTTTGAGCCGACCTTGCCGCCCGGGGTGTCGGAAGAAACTGTTGTGATTCAACGCGTTGGCATGCCCCCGCCGGGCAACGCACTGTTCACTCTCAGGCAAGCCCGTCAGGACTTTGTCGCCTAGACTGTGTTATAGAACCAGTGAAACGAGCCAATTCGAAAGAGCAGATCTCATGGCAGTGCATCAGGTCAATCCGGGAGGAAAGCTCGCAACGCTCGATCCGATCTGGGATCGGATCCGCGGCGAAGCGGAGGACATCGTCCATCGCGAGCCGGAGCTTGCGACTTTCATCTATTCGACGGTGCTGCATCACAGCCGCCTGGAAGATGCGGTGATCCATCGAGTCGCCGACCGGCTCGATCATTCCGCGCTGTCGGGCGATCTCGTGCGCCAAACCTATGACGAGGCGCTGCGCGACGATCCCGATCTCGGCAACGCCTTCCGCGCCGATCTCGTCGCCGTCTACGATCGCGACCCCGCGACCTCGCGCTTCATCGATCCCTTGCTCTATTTCAAGGGCTTTCACGCCATCCAGACCCACCGCCTCGCGCATTGGCTCTATCTGAAGGGCCGCAAGGATTTTGCGTATTATCTGCAGAGCCGGGCGTCTGCGGTATTCCAGACCGACATCAATCCCGCCGCGCGCATCGGCCGCGGCATCTTCCTCGACCACGCCACCGGCTTCGTCTGCGGTGAGACTGCGCTGATCGAGGACGACGTCTCGATCCTGCATGGCGTTACGCTCGGCGGCACCGGCAAGGAGAACGAGGACCGCCATCCGAAAATCCGCCACGGCGTCCTGATCGGCGCCGGCGCGAAGATCCTCGGCAACATCGAGATTGGTCATTGCGCGCGCATCGCGGCGGGCTCGGTCGTGGTCAAACCGGTGCCGCACAACGTGACGGTCGCAGGCGTGCCTGCCAAGGTCGTCGGCGAAGCCGGCTGTGCCGAGCCGTCGCGCACCATGGATCAGATGATCAACGCCATGGGGCTCTGAGATGGGCCTCTGAGGCGGGCCTTCGAGCTTGTCGGAAGGGGCGGATTTTCCGCCCCTTTCGTCCCAAAAATTCTTTGGCAATTCATGCTGGCGGTTGGTCGCGTCTCGTCCTAAAACCCGCGCCAACCCAGATTTCGATTGGAGACTTGCCGTGGACGTCAAGGAAGTTAGGAAGCTCGACGCGTATTTGAAGCGCGTATTCGGCAATCCCAAGATCCGCGTCGTGCCGCGGCCAAAGAAGGATGATTCCGCCGAGGTCTATATCGGCGAGGAATTCATCGGTGTGCTCTTCGTCGACGACGAGGACGATGATCGCTCGTTCCAATTCCAGATGGCGATCCTCGAGGACGACCTCGTCGACCAGGAATAGTTCGGCGATCGTCTCGCTCAACGGGGCCGCGCGGGCGCGGCTCCATGCCTTTGCTTTCTTGCAAGAACATATTTCTGCAAGGGTGATGTTCAGCTCAGGTCGTGCAGGTCTTTTCCGAGGGGAGGTGTCAGACGAAACGTCGAGAATACGACTTCTAGCCCCGCCCGTTCGGGTGTGCAGGCCATCGGTCCCACAAGGTAGGAGTTTGCTTTAGGAAACGCCGCCAGCCGCATGAGGGGCCAGGATTTGCCGTCGGCCGAAACTTGCAGACGGAGGACACCGTTGGCGATGGTCGCGCGGACCCAGAAGTCGCTGGCATTATGCTCATAGGGTGCTGTCGCCCAGTCTGATTGCCCGTTTGTCAGCACGCTCGCGAGCATAGCGCGGCCATCTGACAATTCGATTCCGGCTTTGACCCAATGATGCGCGTCGAGGCGCACCATGATGCCCGCCTGATCATAGAGCGCCCGGAAATCGCCCTGAACACGCAAATCTGCGGTGAATGCTTCGCCTGTCGGAAAGCCCAGGAAATGTCCGCTATCGCGATTGAAGCCGTAATGGGTTTCGCGCCAGAAATCCGTGGCCTTGTCCGTGAGGATCCGCAGGTCATCACCCTCTGCCGCCCATCGCTGCGGTTCATTTAGCCACACACCGTCACTTCTGCGGAGAATCATGACTAACCTCTGTCGCGGATGCCTGCCGGTTCGGTCCGTGAGTCGGACGAGCACGGCATCGTGCATTGAGATGAAAAGGCAATGTAGCCGAGATTGCTTCGCTTCGCTTGCAAGGACGAGCAACAGCTTCGCCGCCGCCCCATCCTGACACCATACGCGCGAAGCTGACTTCGAAAAATACGAAGCATTACAGGAGCTTGGCTACTGTGCATGGGGTTGTTTTCGCAGTTTTTGTTTTGGAAGCGCAGGTCGCGCGGTCGCGTTCAGCCCTTCGGGCCGCGCAGCTGCGCCGTCAGCTTCTCCATCGCTTCCGCCGTATCGCGCCACTGCGACAGCCAGCTGCGCGGAAAGCGGAAGGTGAGGTCGGCGCTGCCGACGCGGCGTTCGGCGAGGCACATGCCGGGCGTCGCACCATCGCGCGTGCAGCGCGCGGTCAGCGCGGGACTTGCGGCAGAATAGAGATCCTCGGTGCCGTAAGGCGTGTCAGCGCGGAATATCCGCATCGTCAGCCCATCCTGAGGCATTGCCGCGGCCTGGTCGAGATAGCGTGGATAAATCGTGGCGGTGCGCTGCTCGGGCGAGAGCGCATCGCGATGTGCGGCGATCGACAGGAAGATGCGGTCGATCGGCTGCATCGCCGCATCCACGCTATCGGCGGTGACGTGCTTCGGCGCGCCCGGCGGCTCCAGCGAAGGGTACAGGAAGTCGAGATCGATCCGCTCCTGTGGCCCGGAGTGGCGCTGGATCTTCATGCGGATCGCGTTGGTCGGCAGGTTGAACAGCGTGCCGCCGACGCTCACCGGCAGCTTGTCCGGGGCATTCGCGCCGCTCGGACCCCAGGTCGGCCACAACAAATAGGCGACGAGCGCGACGGCGCACGCCGCGGCAGTGCCGCCGAGCACGATCGGGATGACGTGTGCCCGGGTGCGCGCCCGGGGAGATTGAGGGGAAATTGCCGAAAACACCGTCATGAGCCGCGCGAATGAGTCGGAAGTCGGCCGATGGCCGACGAATCAGCGGCGAATATGCCACGTGGTGGCGATTTCGCGGAGCGTTGGCCGGCTGCAGGGAAGGGAGAGAGGCCTGCGTGGAACGGCTGGCGGCGTTAACCTTCCCTTAAGGATAATGTAGCGTTAACCGGCACTCTTTGTCACAGGAAGGTACCTCGCGTTGCGTAAGGGCGGACTGTTCCGATGACACCTGAAGCTCTCAACACATTCTTCTCGATCGGCATTGGTTTCGCGCTCGCGGGAGCGCTCGTGAGCGGATACCAGACGGTCGCACAGCGGCCGGCCGGCTTCGGTCTGTTGCAGGACGGCGTGGCGCCGAAGACCTTCGCGGCGGTTCCGTTCCTGGTGTTCGCGGCGCCTTTCATCATCATGCGCAATACTCTGCGCGGCAGGCAGGTGGAGAGCCGCCGCGTCGAATTCGTGATGATGGCGACCGTCATCGCCGGCTTCTGGAGCATGATGAGCGGCACCTTCTTCCTGATGACGCTCCGCGCGGCCGGCGTTCTGGTCTGATGCGCGCGCTATAGGGCTGCCTGCGCGGCGGCCCTTTGCGTCAAGGCCGCCGTTTCGCTATGGCTGGGGTTGACGCGACAGGAGACCCTCATGGCGATCTACGAGCTCGACGGGCAGGCGCCCGACCTTCCCGCCGACGGCAACTACTTCATCGCGGAGACCGCTACCGTGATCGGCCGCGTGCGCCTGAAGCCGGGCGCGAGCGTCTGGTTCGGCGCGGTGCTGCGCGGCGACAATGAGTGGATCGAGATCGGCGAGGGCGCCAACGTGCAGGACGGCTCGACCTGCCACACCGATCTCGGTTTTCCGCTTCAGATCGGCAGGAACTGTACGGTCGGGCATAAC
>NZ_JADPJF010000064.1:240154-241229 GCF_023073295.1 Bradyrhizobium sp. 23
TGCACCATCGAGGAGGGCGCACTCGTCGGCATGGGCTCAATCGTGATGAACGGCGCCAGGATCGGGCGCAACAGCATCGTCGGCGCCGGCTCCGTCATCACCGAGGGCAAGGAGTTTCCCGAACGGTCCCTGATCATCGGCTCGCCGGCGCGGGTGATCCGCACGCTCGACGATGCTCAGGTGCAGAAGATGGGGAGTGCTGCGAAGTTCTACGTCGCCAATGGACCGCGCTTCACAAAGGGCCTCAAGCGGATCGGGTGAACTCAGCTTCCTTCGGACTCGCGCGCTTCTATTGCGCTTGCGACCTTCTCGTGCCCCGCAGACCATAGGGCATGCTCATCGCTACCGTCCTGGTACGGATTGGCTTCCGCCGGAATGTTTTTACGCGCCGCGCGTTCGCCTTCTGCAAAAGCATCGCGATCGTTCATCGTGACTGCGCCTTTCTGTTTGCGGAGCAGAAGATCAGCATGCGCGTGATCGTGCCCGCCTTCCCGGTTTCAAGCTGATGCGACGGCATTTGTTCCGGAACCGGTCCTTGCTGCGGCGGTTGATCGGCGAAGGAGAATTTCAATGGCCAGATTGCCTATAGCCCGTTCAATCAAGACCGTGATCGTGATCTTCGCCCTTGTCGCGGTGCCGGCCGCATCGTTCGCGCAAGCCACCGGCGGCTCCACAGGATCGGCCGGAGGTGTCGCCAATTCTCCGGCTCCCGCGCTAGGCACCAACAGTCTGGGGACCGCCCAATCGTCCGGTGCGAATGCACCCGGCGTCACCACTGGGACCGGCGCAGGTGGGTCCACCGACGCCGCCGTCAACGCCGAGAACCGGCTGCTCGACAAGAAGCTCAAGAGCATCTGCCGCGGCTGCTGACGCTCGCGGGGAAGTGAGACAGTGAGGCTGTCAGGAACGCCTCAAGCCGATTAGCTTGGTCCTGCTTTGGAGCGTGGAGGGTATCCACGCAGAGGATCGAGTGATGTTACGGAAGATGATGTTGACGGCGCTGGCTGTGGTGGCGGTTGGGTCGTCGATGCCGCAGGCGGCACAAGCGGGCGGTCACGGCGGCTGGGGTCATGGC
>NZ_JADPJF010000064.1:241317-252318 GCF_023073295.1 Bradyrhizobium sp. 23
GTGGCTGGGGCCATGGTGGCGGCTGGGGTCATGGCGGCCACTGGCATGGCGGTGGCTTCTGGCCAGGCGTCGCCATCGGTGCCGGTATCGCCGGCGCAGGTTACTACGGCGGGTATTACGGCTACGTCCAACCGTATTACGGCAATCCATATTGATATGGTACCGGATACGATGATGGCGGTTATGGCGGCTGCTACGTTGTGCGGAAGCGCGTCATGACGCCATCGGGCTGGCGCGTCCGCCCCGTGGATGTCTGCGAATAGGCGGCGGTACCCGTCAAAAAACAAGGCCGTTGACGCAATATACCGTCAACGACCTTGCCAGCCCCGGACATTGAAATCGGCTCACGCCATCCGGTAACGGCGAGCATCGCTTGGAATCACACGGGCGAATGTGATCCAGTTCACAAGTCCAAAAATTTAAGGGTGGCGGCGCCGGCTGCTCAGCCGCGCGAGCGCTTGCGTGCACTGGCATGGACACGATGCCGTGCAGGTTTCCTGCGGGTAACTGAGGGAGTCTCCGCCTCGCTCGCCCGGGCGCTGGCAAAGGATTGCCGCAGGCCATCGATGGACTCGTTGAGTGTCGTGACCTGCTCGGACAGACGCTTGGTGTCGGCCTGCTGGAATGCGAGCAAGCGCTTCACACTCTGGAGCTGGTCTTGCACGACCTGGAGCTGGTCAATCGATTCCTGCTGGGTTGCCTCCAGCCCCTTGGTCTTCTCGACCAGCTGCTCGGATGCCTGTGCGGTGCGAGCCTGCAGCTGCCGCGACGCCACCACCCGGTCGGTCTCAGGGGCCGCACCGGTATAGGCACGCCAGATCGCGATCGAGGTCACCCCCGCGATCAGGAGCAGGAGCGCGGCGGCGGTCAGCGCGATAGGCTGGGCGCCAAGGCGAAGGAGGGGATGGGACCGCGTGTCCTCTGCGAGATCGATCATCGCTGACAAAACCCAAATTGAAACTTGGTGAGTGGCGAAGACCGGCAACCTGAGGTTACCGGGGCGTCCCGAAAGCGTTACGTGTCGGCAAGGAATGGGACCAAAAAGAGGCTAAGAGCAAAAAAACCAACAATCAGGATGCCTTAGGGCATCCGTGCCCCCGTCAGAGGCAGAGATCAGGGCTGAAACAGCGAAAACGGACCGGAATAGGTCTTCGAGCGCGGCGCCGCGTAGGGCCCGAGCCGGGAGGTCTTCAGTCCCAGTCGCACCAGTGATTCTGCCAAGGTCACCGCGGCGGCGACGCCGTCGATCACGGGCAGGCTGTGCGTGGCGGCGAGTTCATTGGCGAGATCGGCCATGCCGGCGCAACCGAGCACGATGGCCTCTGCGCGATCGTCGCGGATCGCGGCCGTGATTTCCGTAGAGATTTTTGCGAGCGCATCGGTGTTGCGCTCCTCGAGCGCGAGCACCGGCACCTCGGCGGCGCGGACGCGCGCGCAGCGTTCGGCGAGGCCGTATTTCCGCAAATTATGCTCGATCGGCACGATGGAGACACCGAGCGTCGTCACCACGGCGAAGCGCGCGGCAATCAGGCTCGCCATGTGGAAGCCGGCCTCGCCAATGCCGATCACTGGTGCCCTTGCCGCAGCGCGCGCGGCGTCGAGGCCGGTGTCGTCGAAGCAGGCGATGACATGCGCATCCGCGCCGTCGCGGTCGGCCTCGCGGATGCAGCCGAGCATGCCCGGCACCGCGAACGCCTCGTCGTAAAATCCCTCGATCGAGACCGGGCCCATCGTGGGCTGGCGCGCATCGATCACGGTGTCGGGCAGGGCGACCGCGCGCGCGGCAGCGGCGATCTTCACCGTCATGGACGCAGTGGTGTTGGGATTGACGACGTGAAGCCGCATCGGATCAGACAAGCCCCTTCTCAGACAAGCCCTTTGCCGGCGTCCGAGCCTTTGGCCGCCTGTCGCTTGTTGAGCATGTGGATGGTGCCAAGCGCAAGCGCGATCACCGTGAACGAGACGGCCGAGATCACGGTGCCGAGCGCATAGATGTCGGGGTTCGTCACGGTGGTGGTGAGTCCCTGGAGATCGAGAGGCAGCGTGTTCACCGCCCCGATCGCCTGGCTGGAACGCGCGAGTTCGTCCCAGGACAGTGTGAAGCCGAACAGTCCAATGCCGATCACGGAGGGCAGGATGATCGGCAGCACGACATGGCGGAACGCCTGCCACGGTGTCGCACCGAGATCGCGCGCGGCTTCCTCGAGCCTGGGATCGAAGCGATTGAAGATCGCGAACATGATGAGAAGGCCGAACGGCAGCGTCCAGGTCAGATGTGCACCGAGGCCCGAGGTGAGCAGACCCATCGAGGTCTCGAAACTCTCGTTCCAATGCGCCTTGATCAGATCGTCGATGATGCGGAATTCAAGCGAGATGCCGAGCGAGGTGATGATCGAGGGCACGATGAGGCTCGCGATCGCGGAGTAGAACAGGATGCTTTGCGCCTTGAACTTGCGGCGAAACGCCATGCCCGCTGCGACCGACAGCACGACGGTGACGATCATCACGATAATGCCAAGCAGCAGCGAACGGCGGAAGGCGGCGCCGAGATCGACGATGCCGGTGCCCTGGAACAATTTTGCGATCCAGAAAGTCGATACACCGTTCATCGGGAAGGTGAGGCCGCCCTGCGGTCCCTGGAACGACAGCACATAGATCGCGATCATCGGGCCGTAGAGGAACAGCGTGTAGGCCGCGAAGAAGATCGCGAGCACGTAGAAAGAGCGCGGGCGTCCTTCCTTCATGCTCTAGAGCTCCTTCTTGATGTCGACGATACGCGACATCATGGTGATGATCAGGAACGTGATGACGAGCAGGATCACGGCATTGGCCGCTGCTGCCGGGAATTGCAGCGCATTCACCCGCGTCTCGATGATCTTGCCGGCGGCCGCGATCTGCTGCCCGCCCATCACGCCGATGGTGATGAAGTCGCCCATCACGATGGTGATGACGAAGATCGAGCCGATCACGATGCCGGGTTTTGCCAGGGGAATGATGACGTTGACGAGCGTCTGGAAACCGGTCGCCCCGGCGTCATAGGCGGCCTCGATCAGCGATTTGTCGATGCGAACCATTGAGTTGAAGATCGGCACCACCATGAAGAAGGTGAAGAGGTGCACCAGCGCCAGCACCACGGAGAATTCGGAGAACAGCAGCCATTCAACGGGATGGTTGATCAGCCCCGTCTTCACCAAGCCTGAGTTGACAAGGCCATTGCGCCCGAGCAGCGGAATCCAGGCGATCATGCGGATCACGTTGGAGGTCCAGAACGGGATCGTGCAGAGCAGCGACAGTCCCATCTGCCAAGTTTTCGACTTGACGTGAAAGGCGAGGAAGTAGGCGACCCAGAAGCCGATGAAGAGTGTGATGACCCACACGATGAAACAAAGCTTCAGCGTCTTCAGATAAGTCTTGGCGATCGTGCAGAGATCGGGGAGCTGCGCGATGCAGCCCTCGAACGTGTCGGTGTAGCCGCGGCCCGAGAAGGCCGGCAGCAACTGGTATTCGTTGTAGTCCCAGAACGAGACGATGACGACGAAGACGAGCGGGATCAGGAAGAAGGCGAGGAACACCAGCATCATCGGCCCGGCCTGGAGCCAGGAGATGAAGGAGGGTGACAGCCGCGCCGCTTTGTTGCGGCGCGCCGTCTCCGATCCCCGGACCAGGTCCGGAGATGCCTGTTGCAAAATGTCCTCCGACGTGTCCATCAGATTACGCCGCGATGAACTCGTTCCACTTGCGGACCATGTAGTCGTTCTCGTCCATCACGGCGTTCCAGCACGCGACGCCGCCCATGCGGTCCTCGTAGGAGCCGCCGTCGCGCACGGCGCCAGCCTTCTCGAGCAGCGAGCCGTCGGGCGCCTTGATGTCCTTCTCGGCCGCCTTGCCTTCCATCCAATAGGCCCACTCGTAAGGCTCCATATGCGCCTTCGCGGTGGAGAGCACGGCCGAGTAGTAGCCCTGGCGGTTGAGATAGGCGCCGGCATAGCCGGACAGGAACCAGTTGACGAACTCATAGGCCCATTCGAGCTTCGCACCCGAGACGCCCTTGGAGACGCAGAAGCCGGAGGCCCAGGAGCGATAGCCTTCCTTGAGCGGCTGGAAGGTGCAGGCAATCCCCATCGAGCGGACCTTCGTCACCGCCGGCGACCACATCGACTGGATCACGGTCTCGCCCGAGGCCATCAGGTTGACGCTCTCGTTGAAGTCTTTCCAGAAGGCGCGGAACTGGCCCGCCTTCTTGGCCTCGGTCATCACCTTCATGGTGAGATCGATCTCTTCCTTGGTCATGTTGCCCTTGTCGGCATATTTGTACTTGCCGGTGGCTTCCACGACCATCGCGGCATCCATGATGCCGATCGAGGGGATGTTGAGGATCGAGGCCTTGCCCTTGAACTCGGGGTTGAGCAGCTCGGCCCACGAGCTGATCGGACGCTTGATGATATCGGGGCGAATGCCGAGCGTGTCGGCGTTGTAGACGGTCGGGATCAGCGTGACGAACTCGGTGGCAGACGTCGCGAACTTCTTGGAGTCCTTGCCTTCGAGATAGAGCACCTTCCAGGGTGCGGTGCCCTGGCCGCCGATCTTCTTGCCGCCGGGCGTGACGCCCTTGGTGAAGACCGGCGTGATGTTGTCGAATTCCTTGATCTTCCTCGCGTCGAGGGCAAGGATGTTGCCCGACGGCACGATCTTCTTTAGCGCGAAATATTCGGTGTCCAGCACGTCGAAGGAATTCGGCTGGGTCATCACGCGCTTGGTGACGTCGTCGGTGGTCGCGGTGATATATTCGATCTTGATGCCGGTGTCCTTCAGGCACTGCTTGGAGATCTCGTCACCCTCGTTCACTGCGGTGCCGAGATAGCGCAGCACCTTCGGCTCGGCCGACATTACATAGGGAAAGCCTGTGATGGCGCCGGAGCCCGCGGCAAGTCCGGCGAGACCCGCGGTGCTCTTCAGTAGCGTGCGGCGGCTAAGGCCCTTCTTCCTGGTCGTTTCGGTCATATCACTCACTCCTCTGTTGCGCATTCCGGTGATTGATCGGCGCTATTGCAGACGTTGCGCCTTGGCGGGATCCCAGATGGCCAGCACGCGATCGCCCGGCCGGAACTGGTGGACGTCGAAGGCGGCCTCGGGAAGGTGGGAAAACAGGGCGGTCCCGTCGTCGAGCGTGAGCGAGACGGCGATGTAGGAGCCTTGGTACTCGGTCTGGGTCAGTAGCGCGGGCGCGCCGAAGGCGCCGTCAGTGAACGGCGCGATGCCGAGCTGATCGGCGCGCACGGCGATGAGTTTGCCTGCGTCGCTGAGGACGTTGTGACCGCCGATGAAGCGCGCCACGAATTCGGTGCGGGGGTGATGGAAGATGTCGCGGGCGCTTCCCTGCTGTTCGATCCTGCCCTGGTTCATCACCACGATGTGGTCGGCCAGCGCCATCGCCTCTTCCTGGCCGTGCGTGACCTGAACGAAGCTGATGCCGAGCTCGCGCTGCAGCCGCTTCAATTCGCCCCGCATCTTCACCCGCAGGAACGGATCGAGCGCCGAGAGCGGCTCGTCGAGCAACAGGATCTGCGGCTCCGTGATCAGCGCGCGGGCGAGCGCGACGCGCTGCTGCTGGCCGCCGGACAGCTGTGCGGGGAGGCGGGCCGCATAGGGCGTCATCGCCACCAGCTCGAGCAACTCGCCGGCGCGCTTGTGCCGCGTCGCCCGGTCGATGCCGCGCATTTTCAGGGCAAACGCCACGTTGTCGAGCACGGTGAGGTGCGGAAACAGCGCGTAGGACTGGAACATCATCGCCGTGCCGCGCTTGGCGGGTTCGAGATCCGTGACGTTCTGCGGACCCAGGATGATGTCGCCTTCGCTGACGGCCTCGTGGCCGGCGATCATGCGCAAGGTCGAGGTCTTGCCGCAGCCGGAGGGGCCGAGCAGGCAACAATAAGTGCCGGCCGGGATTTTCAGATTGACGGTGTCGACCGCCAGCGTCGTGTCGTAGCGCTTGGTGACGGCGACCAGTTCGAGGGCGGCGGGAGTGGCCATGGCGTGTCCGGGGCGAGGGCGATGCTGCGCCTCTCTCCGCAAGGTCCATGCCAATCGCGCTTGAATCGTTCTCGGCCGGCCGAATTCCAAAACAGTGCAGCGGAGTCAGATCGTTAGATCGAATCCCACGGGCTTGGGCGGTTCGCTGCCTTCGCAGTTGCGTGCACACAAAACAGGCGCGGATTGTATAAAGTTTCGCCTGTGATTGGATACAGCTGGTCGATTAGGATTCAACGCCCTCGTCGACGATCGAGTCCTCACCCCCATGGCCGTCAAGTCCCGACCGAACTCCGACGCGCCAGATGCGAGCGATCGCGTCAGCCGCATCCGGGAAGGTGTGACTGCGGCGATCCTCGAGCATCGCCTGTTGCCCGGCACGAAACTCGGCGAGGACGAGATCGGCGAGATCTACGGAGCAAGCCGAACGCTGGTTCGCACCGCGCTGCAACAGCTCGCGCACGAGGGCATCGTCAACATCGAGAAGAACCGCGGCGCCTTCGTCGCGCGGCCGACGCCTGCGGACGCCCGCGAAGTGTTCGAGGCGCGCCGCCTGATCGAGCCGACAATCGTCGATCACGCCGTTGACGCGGTGTCGCCGGCCTGGATCGGGCGTCTCCAGCGGCATCTTGCCGAGGAGCGCGAGGCGGAGCTGCGTGGCGATGCGCGTGCTTCGGTCCGCCTCTCCGGCGACTTCCATCGACTCGTCGCCGAGATGAGTGGCCACAGCATCTATCTTGGTTTTCTCAAGGAGCTGATCGCGCGGTCCTCGCTGATCATCCTGCTCTACCGCCGGCACGACACGCCGGCCTGCGGCACCGATCATCACGCCGGAATCGTCTCCGCGATCCGCAAATGCGACAGGGAGGCCGCGCGCGCGCAGATGTTGTCGCATCTGAACGAGATCGAGGCCGAGCTGTTTCTGAAGGATCCCGCCGCTGACGAGTTGCGACTCGCGGACGTGCTCGGGGTCTGAGCTCAACGAGGCGCGTCCGCACCCGGCTGGGCGCGACGGCGGCTATTGCGGCTCTAATCCGAGAGTCTTGATCGACTCGAGCCAGATCGGCCCTTCCTTTTCGTAGAGCGCAATCGAGGATGCGCGATCCATGGCCGGCTGGTCGACGCCGAAGGCATCGAGCAGCTTCTGCACGCGCTCCGTCTTGCCGCCTTCGACCATCAACTTGGCGAGCATGTCGATCCGGTCTGCCGGCATCGCAGCGGGCGCCACCAGCGCGGTAAAACTGATGAGCTGGAAGACATTGCCCGTGACCCCTTGCTCGGCAAATGTCTTGGTTTCGGGCAGCTTCTTCATGCGCACTGGTGTCGGCACGGCAATCGGGCGGCCGATGCCGGTATCGAGCACCGGTAGCGCAGCCTGATAGCTGCCGACGGCCGCCTGGATCACCCCCGCGGCCAGATCCTGCCACATCGGCGCTTCGCCGCGGTAATGCACGATGGAAATGTCGAGACCGAATTGCCGGTTGAGCTCGGCGATCGCAATATGTGCGAACGAGCCGATGCCGTACGAGCCGGCCGTGACCTTGTTGCCACGTGCGTACGCGACGAACTCTTCGATCGTCTTTGCATTGGTGGCGGAATGGACCACCAGCGGCAGATGCCCCGAAGGCGTCATCGCGACGATCGTGAAATCCTTGTCCGGATCATAGGCCAGCGATTTCAACAACAGCCGGTTACCGAGCAAGGTGGACGAGATCGTGTACATCAGCGTGTAGCCGTCGGCCGGGGAATCCTTCACCGACTGTGCCGCCAGCGCACCGCTGGCTCCGGTTTTGTTTTCGACAATGACCGGCTGGCCAAGCTTCTGCGAGATATAGTCGCCATAGGCGCGGGCGAAGGCATCGGTGATGCCGCCTGCCGGCGTGGAGACGACGATCCTGATTGCCCGGGTCGGCCAGGCTTCGGCCAAAGCCGTTTCAGAAGCGGCCATCGTCAGGCATGCCATCGCGGCAGCCCAAATTCTCGCGGATGTCCGCACTTCGGCCTCCCCTTTTCCCTGTGTCATTGGGCAGCAGGCAGCCGCCGCAACGAGGTGTCACACGGGCAGGAAGGGGGGTCAAGAAATCAAAATATCGTTTCACTGTGTGAAATGATCATCGCCGACCTGCAGGAGAACCCGGCGCAGCAAGCTTGGCACCGAGCGCCTCGGCAAGTGCGGAAGCGACCTTCTTCATCGGCGGTACGAAGCGCCGCACACCGTCCTCCAGACCGACCGCCTCGCGAAGCATCATCACGTTCATGCTGCCGAACAGGCGATTCCGCAAAACGACGGGTACGCCGATCGCCCACACTGCGCCCCCGAAGACGCGGCGGCTGTAGGGCTCGTCCATGACTGCGAACCCCGCGCTACGGATCGTGCGCAGCACTTTGGCAAGTCTGCCGGGATTGCGCGCCAGATCGTTCCAGGGCTCCGGACCAAGGGCCAGCCGTGCGGCAATGCGCTCCTGCTCGGCGGGTTCGCAGAAGGCGAGATAGGCGCGTCCCATCGAGGTGCCGAGGACGGGAAAGCGAAAACCCGGCGGGCGGCTGAACAGCAGCGATCCATCGACGCGCGTCGTGTGGGCGATGACCATGGACTCCTGATCGAGCACCGCGATGTCTGACGGCCAATGGATCTGCTTGCGGAATTTGTTCAGGATGGGTTCGGCGATGCCGCCAATCCAGGTCGGCTCATCATAGCCTGCGCTGAGCAGCAGCGCCCGTCCCGTCGGCGCGTAGCTGGCCGGCTCGGTACGACGTACCACATAACCTTCATGTTCCAGCGTCTCGAGCATGCGGACGATCGTTGACTTGTTCAGCCCCGTCGCCTTGTGCAGCGAGCCGACGGTCGACTGCCGTTCCTGATTGATCACCCGAAGGACTTCGAGGCCCCTGGACAACGCGATGACGGGACGGAACGACGTCATGCCAACTCCTTGTGATTGCCTGTGCCGCTAGCCGATGAAGCAACGGCCGGAGGGACAGGGCAGCGCGCTCGACGCCATCGCCACCGATTGCGGGAAGGTTGGCATGAGTCAAGCTCGCTGACGCGTTCATCTCGGTTTCGAGAAGGGCGGGATTCGCAGTCAACTCGATCGCTTGCTGTGCCCAGCGGCAATTTAGTTCCTGTGGTCAAGCTGGATTGTGCGCTCCCAGCCTCGTGTGGACGGTAGGGCGCTGCGACGTCACGTGACTATTCCTCGCGAGCCACACCGGCTATAGGATGGCGCTCTGTCATCGAACTGTCATGTTACCGTAAATGCTGAAGTCAGACGCAACGCCGGTTCGCAAGGCTCCGAGCGCGCGGGATGGAAATCCTGTTGCAAGGGAAAACAAGAGAACGCAAGTCGTTGCTGGCTTCTTCAGGCAGCGTGAGCCGGCCGAACTCGTCGCGGAACCTGTGATCGATCAGACGCCATTGCAAGACGCGGAACCGGCAACGGAACCACTGCGGTCGAGCGCTGCCGCGCATGGTGCCGGTGAGATCGAGCTCAAGCTTTTCGTCGATGCCGATCGCATGGCGCATTTCAAGGCCGCGCCTGTGATCGCGATGAACGCGCGCAACAAGGGCGCGCGCAAACATCTCAAGTCCGTCTATTACGACACGCCGGAGCGGACGTTGCGTCGCCACGGCTTGAGCTTGCGCGTTCGTCAGAGCGGCGCGCGCTTCGTGCAGACCGTGAAGACCGATGCGGTGGACGATCCGCTCCGCCGTGGTGAGTGGGAGATGAGGGTACTGTCGCTTGCGCCCGATCTCGGTTTGGCAATGCCGTTCATTCCCGAGAAGCTTCGCGGCAACCTGGAAGCGCAGCCGCTCGAATCGGTCTTCACTGCCGATGTCCATCGCCATGCGCGGCCGATCGAACTGCCGTCAGGCACGGTCGAGATCGCCTTCGACCAGGGTGAGTTGACGGCCGGCGACCGTTCACTGCCGGTGAGCGAGATCGAGCTGGAGCTCAAGAGCGGCAGCGCGAGCGCGGTCTACGAGATCGCGCTGCGGCTCGCGGAGCACGGCGACGTAAAGCCGTCCATTCGCTCCAAATCGGCACGCGGCTTCGATCTTGCCGCCGACAAGCCACCCTCGGCGCGGCGTCCGCGAAAACTTCGTCTCGATCCGTCGGTGACATTGGACGAGGCGTTCGCGACAATCCTGCGTTCCTGCTTCCTCCATTTGCTTCAGTCGCTGCCGGCGGCCGAGGATGGCCGCAATCCGGAAGGAATCCATCAGCTGCGCGTCTCGCTGCGCCGGCTTCGATCGGCGTTGGATCTGATGGGGTCGGTCGGCGCGCTCAGCAATCTCGATGCGCTGCGGTTGGAAGCCAGATGGCTGGCGCAAGAGCTCTCCGCCGCGCGCGACTGGGATGTGTTCCGGCTCGATACCTTGCCGAAGATCGCAACAGCCTGTCCGTCGGTCGCGGGCTTCGATGCACTGGGCCTGGCTGCGGCCGGGCGCCAGTCCGACGCCTATCGCAAGGCGCATGGCGCCCTCGAAGATCGCCGCTGCGCCATGTTCCTGCTCGGCCTCGGCAACTGGATCGAGGCGCGGGGCTGGCGCAACGACGTCGCCACCGAGGATCTCGGCCAGCTCGCCGAACCCGCGGCCGACTTCGCGGCACGCATCCTATCGGCGCAATACGCCAAGGTGCTCAAGCGCGGCCGCCGCTTCAAGTCGCTTTCCGCCGAACAGTTGCACCGCCTGCGGCTCGCGACCAAGCGGCTGCGCTATCTCAGCGAGTTTCTGCTGCCGCTGTTCGCAGACCGCAAATCCACGCGAAAATTCTCGCGAAGGCTCTCCGGCTTGCAGGAGCAGCTTGGCGCCGTCAACGACATGGCGGTTACGGCATCATTGCTGGACGGGCTTGATGCCGAGCCCGACGGCACCATCGCCGCGGCGGCGATCGCAGGCTGGCAGGCGCGCGCGTCGATCGGGGTGCAACCCGTCCTGCAAAGCACATGGCGCGATTTCACCGTCGCGCG
>NZ_JADPJF010000064.1:252394-258399 GCF_023073295.1 Bradyrhizobium sp. 23
CGTGCCCTGGTCGCGGCAGGCGCCGCAGAACTAAGCGAAGTACACCCTAAAAAAGTTGCGGCCAGCCATTGGGGGATGGCTGGCCGCGCGCGAACCGGTCTGGGACGGGGAGGGGTGGGGATGTGACCGGGTCGCGTATCTCTTTCGTTTGTCTCTACTGATCCCTTGCGCTGGCGGTGGAGACCGCCGGCTTGGTGTCGCCGAGCGAGACCCAGACATTGGGATCGCTCTGCGACTGGCGCTTGACGAAGCGGTAGCCGGTCTCCGTCCAGGCAACGACGTTCTCGTTCTGATTGTCGAGAACGAACTCGCCCTTGTCGGTCTTCACCGTCAGCACCGCGTGTCCTTCGCCCTTCTTGTCGCGCACCACGGTGATGAGCAGGGCCTCGCGCGGCCATCCGGCATCGATTAGCATCTTGCGCTTCAACAGCACGTAGTCCTCGCAGTCGCCGTAACCGTCCGACGGCAGCGACCACTTTTCGATCACGCCCCAGTGCTCCTGGTCGGTCAAAGGCTTGACGGTCTCGTTGACCCAGCGATTGACCTTGACGAGGTCGCGCCATGCAGCCTGCGACATCACGATGTCACGCGGTTGCGTCGGTGCGCCGTGGCACTGAGCGGCATTGTCCGCACAGAACTCGACCCAGCCGATCGGCGCACGCGTGGTGTCGCCGAGGCTTGCGTAGAGCAGACGGCCTTCGCCGGCCTGCGCTGCCGCGCTCATTCCGAAGAGCATGGCGGCGAGCGCCAATCCCTTCCCCTGTCCCCTGAAATCAAACATTGCGGCCCCCGTTTCTTGTTGGGACCACATTGCGCAGGCAGCTTTTGAGTTGCCGCTAAGTCAGTCAAGTCAAGTCGAGACGAATGCAAGTAAAACACGCGGCGAATTCGATCTATACTTGAGTCAAACTTGAATAAAATTCGATATGACTGCAATTGATTCAAATTTTATGGATTAACGCGGAAACGCTGGCGGAACCGTTGTTTGCACGCTCCCGCAGCCTCCGCGTTAACCCGCGCGAGCCTCGACGCCACCCATGAAAAAGGCGGCGTCCGCATCGCGGAGGCCGCCTTCAGTACTGGAAATGCAGTGGTTTTGGTGCCTTCGCGCTTTACCGCGCGGTAACGCTCTCTTCGAGAGTTTCAATTGGCTGGGAATGCATGAACTCGAGCGCGAAGCCATCTTCGAGGTTTCGGACCACGCGGCCCTGCACCCGGCCGAGCAGAACCGTCGATTTCAGCGGGGGGCGGTTCTCCGCGGCGATGGCGGCGCCCGACAGCGAGAGGTCGATGATGCGGCAGGTCATCTTGGTGCCGTCCTCGAGCGTCAGCACCGCGATCGGATTGCGCGGCACGATACGATCGTGGCGGCGGTCTTCCGGCAAATTGAGGATGTCGCGGTTGGCGAGCCAGGTCAGCTGTGCCGCAAGCTTGTCGCGCTTTCGCGGCGTGGCACCGACCGTCATGGCGAAGCCATTGTCGATGATGCGGGTGATCTTGCCCTCGACGCGGCCGATATGGTCGAGATAGGCGACCACGCGGTCGCCGACATTGCCGATGCCGGGGGCCAGCAGCGCCAGCCCGCCCGGCGACATGTTGATCACCTGGCAGGGGAATTCACGGCGGTCCGGCAGCATGTAGCGGCCGAGCAGGTGAACCTTCACCCGCTGGAAACGCCGACGTTCCTCGGCGGCCGGAAGAAATCTTTTGTGCGCCAACGCCATTTTCACAACCCGACCCCCCGCCTGGCGGAGTCCGGGACGACCCTAAGGTGCACAGGGTTAATGCCGCGTTAGGATCGGGCGCGGCGATGACGAACAGACACAATGCGTTCGAAAAGCCACATCAGGGGCGGGCAGGCCAGCACCGTCAGCGCGCCGAGGTCGAGCGCGACCGCGGCAGTGCCGGCCGATTTGGCGAGCCGGCCCGCCACCGCCGGTCCCAGCATCATCGCGGCATAGAAGAGAGTGTAGAACACGCCCATCCCGATCGCCCTGGTTTCCCGCACGAGCACGCGGGCGGTCAGGCTCATGATCGGCCCGGCCGGATGGCCGCCGATCAGGCCGATCAGGACGAGGATCGTGATCACGGCGTCGGACCGGGTCAGCCAGGCCAGCAGCCCGGCCACCACCAGGCTGGCCACGATAGCCAGCACGAACGGCCGCTTGAAGCGATCGGCGAGATAACCGCCTGCCGGCACCGAGATCACCGACAGCCACATCACGAGGCTGATCGCCGATCCCGCCGCGGCAATGCTCCAGCCGCGCTCGGCGAGCAGCGAGGGGCCGAACGAGAAGATCATGGCGAAGCCGACATTATAGAGGCCCCAGATCGCGCCCGCGACGATCACCGCCAGAAGCGCGAGCGGATCAAGCCGCCCGGAGCCGGCCGCGCTGGCGGTTGCTCCCGGCGGTGCTTGGTAGAACGTGATCAGCACAATGCCGATCGCGGTGAGCGCGCCGGCCACGAGGAACACGGCGCCCGCGCCATAGGCCGTGCCGATCGCCGGCAGCACCAGCAGCGAGATCGCAACGCCGGCCGGCCAGGAGTTGACGAAGATCGCCATCGCGGTAGCGATCTCCTTCCCCGCAAACCAGTCGGTGCCCATCTTGGTGAGCTGCACGGTCAGCAGCACGCCGCCGGCGCCGGAGGCGAGCCGGCCCGCCATCTGCCAGCCCCAGACGTCGGTGCTGGCCATGACGAGACTGCCCGCCGTCATCAGCAGCAGCGCCACGATCGTGGTGGGCTTGTCGCCAAGCGTCCGGCCAATCGCGCCGCCCGGCAGCGCCAGCACGATGCCCGGTGTGAAATAGAGTCCGATCAGGATGCCGATATCGGCGAGCCCGACGCCGAAGCTCTGCTGCAGCAGCGGCGCGACCGCGGCCACGCTCTGGAACTGGAATGCGATGGTGAGGCGAACGACGAACAGGATCGCAAGTATGCCCCAGCGATTGCGCAACGCTTCATCTCCCCAAACCCTGTATCGAGCGTGCGGTGGGGAGACGCCGGAGTCAACCGGCCGTCTTCCTCGTCGCGCGCCCATAGAGAAGACATAGCAGTGCCAGCAGCACTGCGGCTGAGAGCCCGAGCGACCAGTGGATGCCGATCGCCGCACCGAACAGTCCGACCGTGATGCCGCTGAACGCCCGCATCCCAAGCCCCGCCATGTTGTAGAGGCCGACGACGCGACCGCGAATGTCGGACGGCGCGTTCAACTGCACCAGCGCCTGCGCCATGGTATTGAACGACAGCTCGAAGAAGCCTGCAAAGAACAACAGCACGATCGCGACCGGATAGATCCGCACCGAGGCGAAGCCGAGCAGCGCCACGCTCCACAGCATGGCGAGCATGATCGCGGTGCGCGGCGTGCCCTTGAGCCGCCCCCAGGATTCCAGCGCGATGCCGGCGAGCAGTGCGCCGGCGGCATCGGCCGCGAGCAGCACGCTGTAGGAGATTCCGGGATCGCCGTGGCCGAGATCGCCGGCAAAGCCCGGCATCTGGGCGTGATAGGCATTGCCGATCATGAAGGAGGTGAGGCCGGCGAGCCATGTCATCGCCGTCAGCACCGGCTGCGTGCCGATGGCGCGGATGGTCAGCATGATGTCGGCAAGGCCGCGCACGGCGAAGCGCCGCACGGCGACACTCTTGTCCCGCACCGGCGCCCAGAACAGCCACAGCAGCATCGGCAGATAGAACAGCGTGTTGAAGATAATGCCATGCGAGGTGCCGAGCGTCAGCATGATAATGCCGCCGACGGCAGGTCCGACCAAAATGCCGAGATAGCGCGCCATCGCATTCAGCCGCACCGCGCTCGGAAGATCGGCCGGACCGACGAGATCATAGAGCAGCAGCTGGTTCGGCGTCTGCCACAACACGCCGGCGCAGCCATGGATCACCAGCAGCAGCATGGCGTGCCACATCTCGATGGCGTCGGTGATGAAGAAGAAACCCCATCCAGCCGAGGCCACGATGAACAGCAGCATGCCGCATTGAATGATGCGGCGCGGATCGACCCGGTCCGCCAGCCCGCCAACCGCGACCGAGAACAGCAGGAACGGCAACCAGTGCGACAGCACGGCAAAACCCGCCAGCGCCGGCGAATGGAATTTCTGGAACACCACCCAATAGCTGATCACATGCTCGATATTGTCGGCCATCATCGCCAGCACGTAAGCGATGAACTGGAGCCGGTAGGGCACCGACCTCATCGCTGCGAACGAGCCGGACGCGACCACGGGATTTTGAGGGAGGGGGTTCAAGCGGGCACCTGGGGTGGGACTTTGGCGCCGTGCCTACACGTTCGCCGTCGAGCGCTCAAGGCACTTGGGTGTGTGGAGACCAGGGTCCCGTAGCCCGGATGACGAAGCGATATCCGGGAATGCTGGCCCCGCATGTCGCTTCGCTCATGCGGGTTACGAGACCGCGGCTTGGCACCAGCGCGCATCTCACATACGCTTCGCTTCAGCCCGCACCAATCAATCATAACAGACGGGCAGCGAGGACACGCCATGGACCAGATCCGCGTCTGCACCCACGCAGGGCCGGGCAGCGAACCCGTCATTCGCACCGTGCCGTGGCCGAAGGTCGGCAAGAGGGCCGCGCTGATCAAGGTCGGCGCGTGCGGCGTCTGCGGCACGGACCTGCACATTCTGAAGGGGCATTGGCCGAAGCCGCTGCCGTGGCCGTTCACGCTCGGCCATGAGCTCGGCGGAATCATCGTCGAATGCGGCGACGAATTCACCGAGGACTTCATGAGCAAGCCGCTCAAGGTCGGATCAAAAGTGATGATCCCGCCGCTGATGCCCTGCGGCCGCTGCTATTACTGCATCCATTATCCCCAAGTCGCCAACAAGTGCCTGACGCCGGTCTATTACGGCCGCTATCTCGGCTTCGACAAAGCGCCTCACATGTGGGGCGGCTGGGCCGAATATGTCTATGTCGATCTCGACATGCTGCCGGGCACCAAGATCTACAAATTGCCTGACGACATGTCGCTGCGGCTGGGTGCGCTGTCGGAGCCGCTGACGTCCTGCATCCGCGCCTTCAACCGCGCCAGCCGCGCCGGCGGTTTCACCTGGGGCGACACGGTGGTGATCCAGGGCTCGGGTCCAATCGGCATTCTCGCGGTCGCCGCCGCGCAGGAGATGGGAGCAGGGCGCGTGATCTGCGTCGGTGCGCCGGAGGAGCCGCGGCTCAAGCTCGCGCGTGAGTTCGGCGCCGAGGCGACAGTGAACATCGAGGAACTGAAGTCAGCGCGGGACCGCATCGCCCGCGTGCGCGACATCGTCGGCGGCTTCGGCGCCGATCTGGTGATGGATTGCTCGGGTCACCCCTCCGCCGGCCCCGAAGGCGTCGAGATGCTGCGCGACGGTGGCACTTATGTCGAGATGGGCCAGTTCACCGACGCCGGCTCGATCGAGACTTCATGGCACCGCATCTGCACCAAGGATATCAACGTGCTGGGCTCCTGGGGTTTTACCGCCAACGATCTGCCGCTCGGCGTCGACATGCTCCATCGCACGGCGGGCAAATATCCCTGGCTGAAGATGCAAACGATCTATCCGTTCACGGAAGACGGCGTCGCGCAGGCGGTCAGGGATGCCATGGCGATGAAGACGGTGAAGTCGACGATCGTGCCGTGGCCGGAGCTGGTGGAGTGAGAAGTTCGTGGCCTGGATGGAGCGCAGCGCAATGCGGAATTCTCGCCGACAGCTCCCCGTATTCCGCTACGCTCCATACGGGCTACCCGCCGACGTTTGGAATGAAAGACTCGATGATGGAAGAACACACAACCGAACCAGGTCAGCGCTCCCGCTCCCCCTTCCGCGCCATCCGTGCGATCGACTACACCGTCATTTTCGTGCGCGACATGGCGGCGATGCGGCGCTTCTATGAAGACGTCCTCGCATTTCCGCTGCTGCGGGAGCTGTCGCCGAACTGGATCGAGTACGGCTTGGGCCCCAGCACGCTGGCTCTCGCAAGGCCGGGCCGAACCGCGACTGACG
>NZ_JADPJF010000064.1:258486-262569 GCF_023073295.1 Bradyrhizobium sp. 23
CCGACGCCGGCGGGCAGTGCCGCGCTGCAACTGGCCTTCAAGGTATCCGCGGCCGAAGTCGATGCGTGTGCCGACGAACTCGCACGCCACGGCGTGGCGCTGCTGTCACCGCCGACGAACCAGTCGTTCGGGCATCGGACGCTGTTCTTCCGCGACCCCGACGGTAATCTTTTGGAGATCTATGCGGAGATCTGAACCGGGCAGCGGCGGGCCCGTACACGAAAAGTTCCATCGAAAATCCGCGAGTTATTCAAGCCGGGGTGAAACTTAGGCCCAGGTTACGGCTTTGAGTTCACGGGAGAGTTCATCGTGAAGCAGAACCTGAAGCCCCTGACCTACATCGCGGCCGCCATCTACTTCCTGGTGGATGCGGTCTTCATGGCCGTGGCGAGGCCAATCTCGCGCTGGATCGGGCGGCATCTCCAATTGAAGCGATTGCGGGGCTGGATCAGATCGCTGTCGCCTTATTGCTCGCTCGCCTTGTTTTCGGTACCCGTCATTATCCTGGAGCCGGTCAAGCCCGTGGCAGCCTATCTCGCGGCGACCGGGCAAATCGTGATGGGGGCCGTGACTTTTATTGTCGGCGAACTGCTTAAGCTGGTGCTGGTCGAGCGCCTGTTCCATCTCACGCGCGACAAGCTGATGCGGATTCCGGCCTTCGCCTGGGCCTATGGGAAGTACTCCGAGGTGAAGGCGTGGCTGCAGGCAACCGACGCCTGGCGCGCCATCCGCGCACTGAGCCGCGCGGCCAGGGACACTCTTGTGCGGGCAAGAGCTAGACTGGTCGGCGGCTTCAGCAGCCTGGTGACCTCCAGGGATTAAGGCTGCAGGCATAGAGCTGCGCTGGGCGAGTTGCCATCTATGCGAGCTTGCGGTCCGCGGCGGTGGCCTTGTCGCCCGTGTTCGGCGTGCCGGTCGGCTCGATGAGCAGGAGATGAACTTCCTCGCGCGCGACCGGGCGATGCTCAACACCTTTGGGCACGACATAGAGTTCGCCCGGACCAAGCGTCACCGTGCGATCCCGTAATTCGATCTCCAAACTGCCTTTCAGGACGAGGAAGAAATCGTCGGTGTCGTCGTGCTTGTGCCAGGTGAACTCTCCCTTCACCTTCACCACCATCACGTCGCAGTCGTTGAAGGTTGTGATCGTGCGTGGAGACCAGAAATCCCCAAAAGTCGCGAGTTTGTCGGCAAGCGAAATGCCGTCGGCCATGTGTTCTCCCGTTCTTCCGTGCGGCTCGATTTGGGTCGAGCGATGCCAGCAGCTATTTGACATATCCCGACGATATGGCCCGCGCCCATTTCGGGTGGTCGTTGGCGAGGGCACGGGACGATGCGGCGTCCCAATCGTATTCGAGGGCCAAGAGTTCGGCCTGCCAGCCCCTTTGTCGCTTCGTGAGGATTGCATATCGCGCGTGCGGCGAGCGGTATTCCAGGTTTGCGGCAACGGGAATGTCTGCGAAGACCGGCAACCAACGCTCCCTGGATTGAGAACCAGACAGTCATGAGGTCCGTGAACGACGGCCTGGCGGTGGCTATGACCACACAGCACCACACGCGCCGTCGGCTCACTCGCGAGGCGCATTGCCAGCACGTCGCGGCGTGCCGGTACGAAGCGGCCGTCGTCGAGCGTTTCTTCCAGCAGGCATGTCGTATCGTTGTCGGGCGTGCCGTGGCAGGCCAGGATCCCATCGTCCAGCCGTATTTGGGAAGGCAGGCTGTGGAGTGCGAGACGTTGCTCCGCAGTCAATGCGTTGCGCGCAAACAGACCTGCCGACGAGAGCTTGTCGTCCGGAAACTCCTCAATCCAGCGATCATGGTTTCCGCGTACGGTCGGCAGCGACAGCGCCTCGAGCGCTTCGAAAGTCTCTTTCGGCCACAACGGGCTGGTGACGCAATCGCCAAGGTTGACCGTACGATCGACGCCACGCGCCTTGATGTCGGCCAGCACCGCCTCGAGCGCGGCAAGGTTGCCGTGGATATCGGAAATGACTGCCAATCGCATCGTCGTGCTCCCTAGTCCAATCGGCCTGAGCTTAGCCCTGTTGTGCGTCTCCGGCAGCTCCAACCGCGCATAATTTAAGCGAGGTGGCCGTGAAAATCTGCAGCCTCGCCCCAAAATCCCGCTATATGCAGTAAAATGCCCCGAAAATGCTGGATGTAGCGGGTCGAGCTGGCCAGTAAGCTTATTCTCGGCATCACCAAAGCCATGCGTCATAGGCATGGTGATTTGCCCGCACTTGGCGTAAAGAGCGTCCAAATCAGATCACCACGCGTGCGGCTGGACCATTTGCCGCCTACGCAGCTTCAGGTCGCGCGGCTCGACGTTCCGCGCCTGGACCAACCAAGGTTTATCCCGTGTCTTTTCCGACCATGAGTGCGCCGCTCGCCCGAGCTTTGGCCGAGCGCAATTACGACCGTCCGACCCCCGTTCAGCTCGCCGTACTCACGGACGAGGCCGCTGACCGCGATCTCTTGGTTTCGGCACAGACCGGCTCCGGCAAGACCCTGGCCTATGGGCTGGCCATGGCCAAGGACCTGTTGGGCGACGCCGAGCGGTTCGAGCGGGCGGGTGCACCGCTTGCCCTGATCGTGGCGCCGACCCGCGAGCTTGCCTTGCAGGTCCATCGCGAGCTGGCCTGGCTGTACGAGCATGCGAGCGGGCGCGTCGTTTCCTGCGTCGGCGGCATGGACCCCAGGCGCGAGCAGCGCGAGCTTGCGGCCGGCGCTCATATCGTCGTCGGCACGCCCGGCCGGTTGTGCGATCATTTGCGCCGCGGCCGCCTCGACATCTCGGAATTGAAGGTAGTCGTGCTCGACGAGGCTGACGAGATGCTCAATCTCGGCTTTCGCGAGGACATGGAGTTCATCCTCAAGACCACGCCGGACACGCGCCGCACCCTGATGTTCTCGGCGACGTTCCCGCGCGGCATCGTCGCGCTGGCCAAGCAGTATCAACAGCGGGCGTTCCGGATCGAGGTCGCCGGCGACGAAGGCGGTCACGCCGATATCGAGTACCGCGCGATCCGGATCGCGCCCGGTGATGCCGAGCACGCCGTCGTCAACGTGTTGCGCTTCTACGAGGCGCCGAGCGCGCTGGTATTCTGCAGCACGCGCGACGGCGTCCGGCACTTGCAGGCGGCACTGCTGGAGCGCGGCTTCTCCGTGGTCGCTTTGTCAGGCGAATTGACGCAGAACGAGCGAACCACGGCGCTGCAGTCGCTGCGCGACGGACGCTCGCGCGTCTGCGTGGCGACCGACGTCGCCGCCCGGGGCATCGATCTGCCGAGCCTCGATCTCGTCATTCATGCCGACCTGCCCAACGACGCCGAGGTCATGCAGCATCGCTCCGGCCGCACCGGCCGCGCGGGCCGCAAGGGGACGAGCGTCATGCTGGTGCCGCCCGTGCGGCGGCGGCGTGCGGAAATGCTGCTGAACGTCTCGGGCATCGACGCGGTCTGGGGGACGGCGCCGCAGCCGGATGAGATCCGCAAGCTCGATCACGAGCGCATGAAGGACGTGCTGTTCACGGAGGAGACCACCGCCGACGATCTGGCGCAGGCGCAGGCGCTCTTGGCCGAGCGGTCGGCCGAGGAGATCGCCGCGTCACTTGCACGGCTCTATCGCGCGCGGCTGCCGTCGCCCGAAGACATCATGGAGCCCGTCGAGCGAGCTGGCCGGCCGCGCGAGGATCGCGGCCGCAACGATACGCGCGCGCCGCGCGACGATGTCCGCGCTTCGCGCGGCGATGATCGGACCGAAAGGGCTCGACCAAAAGCGGGAAAATCGTCGTCGAAACATGGCATGGCGGATGGCAGCGTCTGGTTCCGGGCCAACATCGGACGAAAAAAGAACGCGGAAGCGCGCTGGCTGTTGCCGATGATCTGCCGTCGTGGCGGCATCGACAAGAACGACATCGGCGCGATCAAGATCATGGACACCACGACCGAGTTCGAAATTTCCGAGCGGGTCGCGGAATCCTTCGCCGTGAAGATCAAGCGTCCGGACAAGGAAGACAATATCCGTCTCGAGCCGATGGCGGATGCGCCGCAACGGCAGGCGGCATCGGAAGAGCGGCCCCAC
>NZ_JADPJF010000064.1:262695-275131 GCF_023073295.1 Bradyrhizobium sp. 23
CGCGCGAGCCGAACGGGTTTAAACCGCAAGGCAAACCTCACGGCAAGCCACACGGTAAACCGCACGAAAAGCCGTACGGCGAACGCACACCGAAATTCGACGATGCTCCTTCCTTCGCAAAGAAGAAAAAGCACAAGAACAAGCCGGGCCACGCTGAGCCCTCGGTCACGTCGTGGTCTGAGAAGGGCGCCGCCGGGAAGAAGCCGAAGACTAAAAAGAAGCATCGCGCCTGACTGGCGCTGCCCAGCGCGGACGGCAATGATGCCGCCGGATTGCGCCGGCGGCATCGTCTCAGAAATCAGGTGTGAGCAGCGAGATCGCGCAGCATGTAGGTTGCGCTGTCGCCGTAGGTCGCGAGCTTTACCCGCAGCTCCGCATCCGCCGTGACCGGCCGAAAGCCGAGACGCTCCCACAGCGGCCGCGTGGCGTAGACCGACACCAATGCGAGCGTCGCGATTCCTGACGCGCGCGCGAGCTGTTCGGTCGCAACGACATAGTCGCGCGCGACGCCGCCGCGAAAGTCGGGCAGCACCGCGATGTCATGCAAATAGAGGCAATCCGCATCGCCGGGCAATTGCTCGAGGAAGCCGTCGAGCGGCGGAATCCGGTGCTGCATCCAGGGATGCGCCAGACCGTAGCCGACGATCCCGTCGTCCGCGACGATCACGCGGCAGCCATAGGGATAGAGCCGCATCTTTTCCGCAAGCACCTCGGGGCGTTCAGGCAGATCGGGATGGATTTGCGCTGCGATCTTGCTGATCGCCGGCAGATCGGAGGCGCGGGCGGGACGCCAATGCGGCTTGCTCATGTCGATCCGTCGTCCATCTCCATCATCCCAGTTTATTCCGATGCGACGAGGCTTGCAGCGAAAAATATCTTTGCCGCGATCTCAGGAATACGACGGCTCGCGCGGCGTCCTACCCATGCAAGCCCATTGCCTGACAGGAGAGACCATGACGTCATCCATCCGCCTCGCGCTCACGCTCGCAATATCGCTGGCGCTGCTTCCCGCTGCCTTCGCGGCACCGCCGACCAAGACCGGCAAGACCGACAAAGGGAACGTGCTTACCGACGCCAAGGGCATGTCGCTCTATACTTTCGACAAGGATGCTGACAGCAAGTCGGCCTGCAATGGTCCGTGTGCGACCAACTGGCCGGTGCTGAAGGCCGAGGCGAGCGATGCCGCCGCCGACGGCTACACCGTCATCACGCGCGACGATGGCTCGAAGCAGTGGGCCTACAAGGGCAAGCCGCTCTACACCTTTGCCAAGGACACCAAGCCCGGCGACGTCACCGGCGACGGCTTTCTGAACGGCGCCTGGCATCTGGCGATGCCGTGAGCGCGGTGCACTGCTAGCGCAGCCCCTCATAGACCATCAGCCCGCGTGCGATCTGCAGCTTGCGGATCGCGCGCGGCAGCAGTTTTTCCGGCTGGTGCAGATAGCGCCAGGAGGTGAGGGCGAACGGGCCCAGCGCGCCGCATTCGTCGTCGAACGGCGCGAGCACGCCCGTCACGCTCACCGGTGTATGCGGGCGGGCGTTGAACGGCAGCAGCAGCAGCTCGAGATACGCCTTGCTGCCGTCCTCGCGCGCGGCGGTGACGCCGGCGATTGCCCCGAGGCTCTCATCGGCGACGATGGTCGTGATCTCCTCGATCTCGCGGCGGCTAGCCTCGTTGAACAGCGCCGCAAAGCTCGCATCCTTGAGGTCGCGCCCTGCGAGGGCGCAGACGCGCGTGCCGGCGACGCGGAACGGAAAGCCGAGATGGGGCTCGCAGGACAGCACGAAGATGTCACCGAGCAGGCCGCGCACGGCGGCCGGATCGATATCGGCCCGGTCAGGGGCCCGCGCGGTGCCCCGCTTGGTGTCCCAATATGCGAAGAACTCGCGGCTCGACGGATGTTTCATGGCTGAACGCTTACCCCGGGGCGCAACCTCGCGGGACAAACCTGTCCCGCTTCAGTGCAGCCGCGATCCCTGTGTTGTTGTGCAGGAGGGGCTTTGCAGCGTCCATGCCGCAGCGGCATTTTCGGTGCTCCTGGCGCTGCCTTTGCGTCGTTAACGTTAAATTAACTATGCGCTTTCCGTGCACCGCCCCGCTGCTATGGTGATCGCGGTCGCAAGCCTCGCCGCTTTTCTCCAGGTTCTCGGCGAGGCCTGTACACAGGCGTCAAACAGTTTGGTCACCGGCCGCGGGGAGGGGTGGGGATACTCCCGTCTCTCTGGGTACCGGAAGTCCGACACGGATAGGCAGGGCTTTCCCAGGGCCCTGCCTTTTCCTTTTGTGCACTTGCGCAGCGCGGGCAAAGGCGACTATCTCCAAGGCCTGTCGTGAAGCCTGTCGCTCCGATCGCGCCTGAAAGCGAAGCCGCCCTTGGAATTCCCGCCAAATTCTCCGCCGCAAGATCCTTCGTCGCAAGATGCTTCGCTGGGGGTGCCGGCCGTCGTTGAGGAGGCTCCGCGCGAGCCGATCCTGACGCTGCCGTTCGCGCTGACCGCCTATATCCTCCTGCTCGCGGTGATCCATCTGCGGGTGCTGCTGCCGCCGGAGCTCGAGAACTGGACCATCGACGTCTTCGGCTTCATCCCCAAGCGCTACGATTCCTCGCTGCTCAATCTGGAGATCCCCGGCGGAGCCGGCGCCAAGGTCTGGACCTTCGTCACCTATTCGCTTCTGCATGCCAATCTCACCCATCTCGGCTTCAACGTGCTGTGGCTGTTGCCGTTCGGCAGCGCGCTGGCGCGGCGCTTTGGCGCCATCAGGTTCTTCCTGTTCCTCGCGGTGACGGCGGCGGCCGGCGCGCTCGCCCATCTCGTCACCCATGAGCACGCGGTGGCGCCGATGATCGGCGCCTCGGCCTCGGTGTCCGGCGCGATGGCGGCGGCGATCCGCTTCGCCTTCGTTCGCGGCAGCTTCCTGTCGTTCAGCCGATCGGATGCCGATACCGCCGCAAGAGTTCCGGCGCTGCCGCTGTCGCGCGCGTTGCGCGACGGGCGGGTGCTCGGTTTTCTTGCGGTGTGGTTCGGCGTCAACATCGTCTTCGGCGTCGGCGCGATTGGCGTCGACAGCGAGACCACGAGCGTCGCCTGGCAGGCGCATATCGGCGGCTTCCTTGCCGGCCTGTTGCTGTTCGCGCTGTTCGATCCGGTGCCGCGCGTGCGAAGTGATGCTGCGGATGCGTCATCACGGGACATTTCAGACCGCATTTGAAGCGGCGCTTGCGGCGCCGCCCGAATTCATCCATCATTCCCGAGAAGAATGTTCCGAAGCGACAGGCCGCTAGCGGCGATGCTTCGCAAAGCGCCTGAACGTGAAACCGGCGCTGAAACTGTTAGTTGAAGACTCGAAGAACAAGTCCGGACCGCGAACAGCGGACGGTTGCGATTCAGGGAGGCGACAATGACGGTACGTTCGATTCTCAACACCAAGGGCCACCAGATCATGAGCGTCGAGCCCGACGCCAAGCTGGCTGCCGCGGTCAAACTGCTCGCCGACAAGAAGATCGGCGCGGTGCTGGTGATGAACCAGAGCCGGCTGGAAGGCATCCTGTCGGAACGCGACATCGTCCGGGTGATCGGCGAGCGCGGCGCCGGCGCGCTGGAGGAGCCGGTCTCGCAGGTCATGACCCGCAAGGTGGTCACCTGCAAGGAGACCGACACGGTCGCCGAACTCATGGAGATGATGACCACCGGCAAGTTCCGCCATCTGCCCGTGGTCGACAACGGCAAGGTGGTCGGCTTGATCTCGATCGGCGACATCGTCAAGCGTCGGGTGCAGGAATACGAGGCCGAGCAGGAAGCTCTGCGCGACTACATCAAGACTGCCTGATCAGTAGACCGCCTGATCAGGCCTGCTGGTCGGCTTTGGGCGCGGCGCCCTCGGGCGCGGGCGCCAGTTCGTGGATTGCCTCCTGGATGGACTCCAGCGCACGCTCGGCTGCGCGGGTGCCCAGCGCGATGAGGTCTTCGGAGCGGTGGAAATCGAACCAGCCGAATTGGCCGATCCGCGGTGTGATCAGCATGTCGGGCGGATCGCCGGCGAGGCGGGCCCGGGTGATACGGTCCTGCATGATGTTGAAAGCGTCGACCATCACCGAGGAGAGGCCGGGCCGGGCGCTGCCGCCGCCGAAGAACTCGCGCTTCACCGTCTTCTCAGGCGAGAAGAATCTCGGGAAGCGCCGCTTTGACGCCGGCTCTTCGGTCGCGGGGATCACCGGTTCAGGCATCGCGCCGTGCGAATAGACCGTCGTCGAATAGGTGAAGATGTCGCTGGAAAGATTTGCGGCGATGACGATTTCCGCGCCGAGCGCGCGGGCGGCCGAGACCGGCACCGGGTTCACCAATGCGCCGTCGACCAGCCAGCGATCGCCGATCAGGACCGGAGAGAAGATGCCGGGCAGCGCGTAGGAGGCGCGCATCGCGTCGACTACGCGGCCGCGCGTCAGCCAGATCTCGTGGCCGGTGCGGACCTCGGTCGCGACGGCGGCGAACTTGACTGGGAGATCCTCGATCTGGCTCTGGCCGCAGGCAGCCTCGAGCCGGGTCGCCAGCTTCTCGCCGCCGATCAGGCCGGAGCCGTTGAGGCGGATGTCGAGATAGCCGAGGATGTTGCGCATGCCTTGCAGGCTGCGGCCCCATTCTTCCAGCGTATCGAGCCGGCCGGCCGCATAGAGGCCGCCGACCACTGCGCCGATCGAGGTGCCGACCACGACGTCAGGCACGATTCCGTTGGCGAGCAGGGTCCTGATAATGCCGATATGAGCGAAGCCGCGCGCCGCGCCGCCGCCGAGGGCAAGGCCGATGACCGGCCGGCGGATGCTGCCCAAGCCGACTTTCTCGCCGACCTTATCGCTGTTCGAACCCCGACCCTTCAATATGTCCAGCACCGAAACTCTCCTACGCCGGGACCCGCCATCAGACTAGGCACCGCACTCGCGCTCCGCCAGAACCGGGCCGAAGCA
Source organism: Bradyrhizobium sp. 23 (assembly GCF_023073295.1). Classification (NCBI taxonomy): domain Bacteria; kingdom Pseudomonadati; phylum Pseudomonadota; class Alphaproteobacteria; order Hyphomicrobiales; family Nitrobacteraceae; genus Bradyrhizobium; species Bradyrhizobium sp. 23. The sequence continues at coordinate 267,657 of NZ_JADPJF010000064.1, forward strand.
TGGTTTATGCCGGTTTGGGAAGCGCGCGGGGCAGGAGTATGGCGAGGGACGGGTGCCCCTGGGGTAATCACGCAGGCGTCAGCCGGGTTCCAAAGAACCGTATTGGCCGTATTTCTCGGGGATCCAGAGGCTTGAATTTGCCGCGTTTTCGGTGAAAAGCAGGTGGCATGACTCTCGGGGGTGACGGCATCATCGGATGGCGGCGCAGCACATCGCTGCTGCCGGTGCTGGTCCTTGCTGCCTGCCTCTATACTCTTGGCCAAAATGCTGCGCAGGCGCAGCTTTTCTCCGATCGTCCGCCGCCGGTGCCGCCCGCGTCGGTGCCCGATCCCGGCGGTGCCGTCAGTCTGGCGCCGCCCTCCGGCCCGGGTGCCGGACCGCCGAGCCTGCCGCCGACCCTGTTGCAGCCGACCACGCCCAGCATGCCGCCGCCCGCGGTCACGACTGTGCCATCCGCCCCGCCGCTCAACGCGGCGGTGCCCGGACAGGGCGTGCTGTCGCTGACCGCGAAATACGGCAAGGACACCCCGCCGATCACCAGCGGCCTGGTCTGGCGCGTGTTTGCCGATCGTCCCGACGAGAACGGCACCTTCAAGCTGATTCGCGAAGATCGTAATGCCACGCCAAACATCGTGTTGCCGCCCGGCAATTACGTCGTGCATGTCGCCTTTGGCCTCGTCAGCGCGGTGCGCACCGTCAGCCTGAAAGCCGAGACCGATCGCGAGTCCTTCGTGCTGCCCGCCGGCGGCTTGCGCATCGAGGGCCGCGTCGGCACCAGTCGCATTCCGCAGAACCAGATCTCGTTCGCGATCTACAAGGGCAGCCAGTTCGAATCCGGCGAACGCGCCTCCCTGGTGCCGAACGTGGCCGCCGGCGACGTCGTGCTGCTGCCGGAGGGCACCTACTACATCATCTCGAATTACGGCGACGCCAATTCGGTGGTGCGCTCGGACATCCGCGTCCAGGCCAGCAAGCTCACCGACGTCACCATCACCCACCGCGCTGCCGTCATCACGCTCAAGCTCGTCAGCGACAGGGGCGGCGAGGCGCTCGCCAACACCGCCTGGTCGGTACTGACCCCGGGCGGCGACGTCATCAAGGAATCGATCGGCGCCTTTCCCCGCGTCGTGCTCTCCGAAGGCGAATACCGCGCCATCGCCAAGAACGAGGGCAAGGTCTACGAGCGCGGCTTCAATGTCGTCAACGGCGTCGACGGCGAAGTCGAGGTCGTCGCGCGGTAGTGCTTGAGCGGTGATGCCGCATGCGGCCTGACGCTGGTCTTCGTGCCTGGTGAACACTTCTCATTCAGCGCATGGATTCCCATATCTCATTACCGCCAGTCCCGTGTGCGAAAGCAGATGCTTTCCGCTGCTCCGCTTGCTGTTGCGATTGTTGGCGTTTCGATTTGAACAGCTCTGGCAGCGCTACCAAGCAGGACCGATCAACACCGGCACCGCCGGCTTATTCCAGCGGCGCCGCGACTTCCTCACAGCCGGTGCAAGATACCTATTTCCGATAATCAATTTTATTCGCTTTCCATCCTGCCGCGTTATATGTCGGACATCACTCCAACGGGGGAGGCCGGAGCAGGCTCGTGCGTCTGCGAGACCGGCAAGGAGCAGGGGACCAAGCTCGTCGGCATGTTCGAAGTGATCCTCACCAGGCGTAAGCGGTTCGGCTGGCGGTGGCAGGTGTGCGACCAATCCGGCAAGAAATTTGCCGATGGCTTCGAGCGCACTCGGCCGTCCGCCAAATATCATGGCGAGCGCGCATTGTTCTTTCTGTTGTCGCAGGCCCATCTGCGCAACCGCTTGGCGACGTCCAGCGAGGACTAGTCGGGACTGCGCGTGCAGTCCGATAAGTCCCGTAGCCCGGGTGAGCGAAGCGATACCCAGGACAGCTCGTGGTCGGAATCCCGGATGTCGCTTCGCTCATCCGGGCTACAAGACCTTGCGTTGCCCGACGGGCAAAACACCCAAATTGTCGGTCAACGCGAGCCGCGAAAATATTCCGCTTTGCCGAATTTCGGAAACGACGTATGTGTCGCCGCAACCCGGCCCAAGGAAGAGGGGCGTATCGCGATCGTCACGAACGCGGGCCGGACGGCGGTGGACGTTAGTCACATCGGCGCGATCGGCTTCGCAGGGCGGGCAACCGTGAGCGAAGGCCTCGCGCACACGACCGGTGTGATCGGCGTACGGCAAAATCGTGTGGTCCTGACGCCCGGGGTCTGTGCGTCAAGCGTTGCGGTGATGTGGGTTGCCCAACCGGGCGCACGCGTCAGCCATCCGCAAGGCGACGGGGGCAATAGTGCATCGCTCCCCGGGGAGAGCGCGACATAAGCCGTAAAGCCACTGCGCAGGGAAGGCCGGATGTTTTGGCTTCACCTGTATGCTGCTGTGCAATTTTGTTCACGACAATCTCGCACAGTGGACCGCGGGTGCCAGCCGGCACCCGGTCTCCCTGCGCCCTCTTTCATTTGAGGGTAAGGCATCGAGGCAAAGCTCGGGCGAACAAGCCGCGAGGATGCGAAGGTGCGTCTGCGATCCGGAATGCGATGAAAGTGCGACGCTTCCACCCACAGACTCCGTCGTTGCGAGCGCAGCGAACCAATCCAGAGTCTTTCCGCGTGGGCAGTCCGGATTGCTTCGCTGCGCTCGCAATGACGAGGATGATGGGAGTATACGCCGCCGAGATCGCAAAGCTGCTCGCCGATTTCGGCGAGCGAGATTCACGGACGGCGTAACTCGGACGGATAGCAGTCGTAGACCAGCGCCTTGAAGGCCGGCGTGATGCGGCTGCGCTCGTTCTGGGTCTGCTGCATCAGCAGGTAGACCATGTCGAGCTTGGGATCGACGCCGAAATAGGTGCCGCTGCCACTGTCCCATTTCAACTCGCCGAGCGAGCCCGGCGGCGGCGGTTTGGCGTTGCCGGGATCGGTCCGCACCGCGAGGCCATAGCCATAGCCGAAGCCGTCGCCCGGAAAATAGAAGTAATCGCGTCCGACGCCCGAGCCCGGCCCGACGTGATCGGTCGTCATGGCCTTGAAGGCAGCGGGGCTCAGATAGCGCTTGCCGTCGAACTCGCCGCCATTGAGCAGCATCTGCGCGAATCGCTGGTAGTCGGTGATGGTCGAGAGCAGCCCGCCGCCGCCGGACTGCCATTCGGGGTGATCGAGGCGCTCGCGCTCGGCGGCGAGCAGGATGTTGTCGTTCGGCAGCGGCCGCGCCATCCGCGCAAGCTCGTCCTCGGTCGCCAGCGCGAACTTGGTGCTGCTCATGCCGAGCGGATCGAAGATGCGCTGCTTGAGGAATTCGTACAGCGTCTGGCCCGAGATGATCTCGATGACGCTGCCGAGGACGTCAGTGGAATGACCGTAGCGCCACAGCGTTCCCGGTTGCCGTGCCAGCGGCAGCCTTGCGATGCGTTCGGCGAATTCCCTGTTGTTGAATTGACCTTCGAAGATATTGGCGGCCTTGTAGGCCTGCTCGACCCATTTGCCGCCGATGTAGTCGTAGCTGATGCCCGAGGTGTGCCGCAGCAGATCCTCGATGTTGACGGGACGGACCGGGGCCACGAGATCCAGGTGCAACGTGCCGTCGGGATTGGTGACCTCGAGGCCCACCTTGGTGTCGGCGAAGAGGGGAACGTATTTCGACACGGGGTCGGTGAGCGCGAGCTTGCCCTCGTCGATCAGCATCATCGCGCCAAGGCAGGTGATCGGCTTGGTCATCGAGTGGATGGCGAAGATCGTATCGGGCGTCATCGCGAGACCGGTCCTGGTGTCGCGCACGCCAATAGTCTTCAGATAGACCGGCTTGCCGTGCTGCTGGACCAGCACCACGGCGCCGGGCAGCCGGCCATTCGTCACCTCGTTGTCGAAATACGCTGTGATACGGTCGAGCCCGTCGGACGACGGCGCGGGGACGTCGGCGGCGCGGCTTCGCGCCATCGTGCCGGCCAGCAGCGCGGCTCCGACCAGAAATTCACGACGCTTCATCCGGGCTTCCTCCCTCGCCGGGATCAAAGCCGCAAGACGTCGAAGGCGTCAACACGCCTTCGATTAAAATCGCGTCACGATTTCAGAAAGGACCGGTCGCGGACGGTCTTCGCTCGGCCTGGTCGGCTTGCCGATATGGACGAAGCCCGCGAGCTTCTCGTCCGGCTTGAGGCCGAGGCCATCCAGCACGTCGCGATCGAACGCGAACCAGCCGGTCAGCCAGCAGGCGCCGTAGCCGAGCGCCGCCGCGGCCGTGACGATGTTCATAACGCTGGCCCCGGCCGACAATTCCTGCTCGAAGGCCGGCACCTTCGGATGCGGTTTGGTGAAGCTGACGATGCCGATCACCAGCGGCGCATCCGTGAGGCGTTTGCGCTCGGTCTCGACGTCGGCCGCCGGCGCGCCGGGATTCTTCCGGGCAAACACCTTCGCGATCACCTCGCCGGCGCGCTGGCGCGCATCGCCCTCGAAGATGATGAAGCGCCAGGGCGCGAGCTTGCCATGATCAGGCACGCGCGCGCCGATGGTGAGGATCGTCTCGAGCTCGGCCGGGGAGGGGCCAGGTCCGGACATCTCGCGCGGCTTGACCGAGCGGCGGGTCTTCAGGAGTTCGATGGCGTCGGGCACTGCGGTTTCCTCTTCGGCTGGTCGTGGGGCGTGCAGTCCCCACATAGGAATGCACGCCCGCAACCGAAAGCGAGTTTAGACCGATTTCAGATGTCAGGTCGCGCCACGCGCCCGCTTCACATCCGGCGGGGTCGCTTCGTCGACGAGGGCGGCGATGGCTTCCACCGTCGTCGTCACTTGCTGCCCGTCGCTGCCGAGCCGGCGGATCGAGACCGACTGCGTCTCGGCCTCTTTCTTGCCGACCACGAGCAGTGCCGGAATTTTGGCGAGCGAATGCTCGCGGACCTTGTAGTTGATCTTTTCGTTGCGCAGGTCGATCTCGGCTCGAAGTCCCGCACGCCGGACCTGCTCCAGCACCTGCTTGGCATACTCGTCGGCTTCCGACGTGATGGTGGTGACCACCACCTGCACCGGCGACAGCCAGAGCGGGAAGTTGCCGGCATAGTGCTCGATCAGGATGCCGATGAAGCGCTCCATCGAACCGCAGATCGCGCGGTGCACCATGACCGGCGGCTTCTTGCCGCTGTCGTGGTCGATGTAGAACGCACCGAACCGTTCCGGCAGGTTGAAGTCGACCTGCGTGGTGCCGCACTGCCAGTCGCGGCCGATGGCGTCGCGCAGCACATATTCGAACTTCGGTCCGTAGAAGGCGCCTTCGCCCGGATTGATCTCGGTCTTGATGTGATTGTTCTGCGACTGGATCTCGCGCAGCACCGTCGCCATCACGCGCTCGGCGTGATCCCACATCGCGTCGGTGCCGACGCGTTTCTCCGGCCGGGTCGACAGCTTCACAGTGAGATCGCCGGTGAAGCCGAAATCGGCATAGGTCGACAGGATCAGCTCGTTGATCTTCAGGCACTCGTCGGCGAGCTGATCCTCCATGCAGAAGATGTGCGCGTCATCCTGGGTGAAGCCGCGCACGCGCATCAATCCGTGCATCGCGCCGGACGGCTCGTAGCGGTGCACCACGCCGAACTCGGCGAGCCGCAGCGGCAGGTCGCGGTAGCTCTTCAGGCCATGCTTGAAGATCTGCACGTGGCCTGGGCAGTTCATCGGCTTCAGCGCGAACCAGCGCTTGTCTTCGGCCTCCTCGCCGGCCGACTGCGCCGCGAACATGTTCTCGCGGTACCAGCCCCAATGGCCGGAGGTCTCCCACAGCGACTTGTCGAGGATCTGGGGGGCGTTGACCTCGCTATAGTCACCGGCCAGGCGGCGTCGCATATAGGCGATCAGCTGCTGGAAGATGGTCCAGCCCTTGGCGTGCCAGAACACGACGCCCGGACCTTCCTCCTGGAAGTGGAAGAGGTCGAGTTCGCGCCCGAGCTTGCGATGGTCGCGCTTTTCCGCTTCCTCGATCTGCTTCAGATAAGCGTCGAGGTCCTCCTGCTTGGCGAATGCCGTGCCGTAGATGCGGGTCAGCATCGGGTTGTTGCTGTCGCCGCGCCAATAGGCGCCGGCCACCTTCATCAGCTTGAAGGCGTTGCCGACCTTACCGGTCGATGTCATGTGCGGGCCGCGGCAGAGATCGAACCAGTCGCCCTGGTAATAGATCTTGATCGGCTCGTTGCCGGGAATGGCATCGACCAGCTCGACCTTGAACGCCTCGCCCTTGTCGCGGAATACCTGTTTTGTCTTTTCGCGATCCCAAACCTCCTTAGTAAAAGGCTTGTCGCGCGCGATGAGCTCGCGCATCTTCTTCTCGATCGCGGCAAAGTCTTCCGGCGTGAACGGCTCGTTGCGGAAGAAATCGTAATAGAAGCCGTTCTCGATCACGGGGCCGATGGTAACCTGCGTGCCCGGCCACAGCGTCTGCACGGCTTCGGCAAGCACGTGGGCGCAGTCATGGCGGATCAGCTCGAGCGCGCGTGGATCGTCCCGGTTGATCAGCTCGATCCTGGCATCGGCTTCGATGGGATCGTCGAGGTCGGAGACCACGCCGTCGAGCGCCATCGCGACCGTACGCTTGGCCAGCGACGGCGAAATGCCCTTGGCGAGTTCGAGGCCGGTGATGCTCTTGGCGTATTCGCGCCGGGCGCCGTCGGGGAAGGTGAGGGTGATTTTTTCCGGTGGGGTCACGGGTCTCAAATTGCTGAGGCTGTACTGGAAGCCGGATTCGGATTTGGGCTGCTCGGACTTGGATTGGTCCTTGGATGGGTCCTTGGGCTGGTCGGTCATGGCATGTCTCCTGAGGCTCACTCCTGCGAACGAGCGCAGGTAAGCGGGAACGAGCGATATATCAGGCGAGTCGGCCTGCGCAATCCGGCATTTCCAAGAAACCGGCGCGCAAAAGCGGAGGCGCTGCACGAACTATTCCGGGCAACGCCCTTTAACTGGTCGCAAGGCGGCTCTACATGCGTTTGCATGGAAAATGCACGCGCCGGCCGTTTCGCGCCAACCGCCCTGATGCTCGGCAATCTCGTCACCGGCTGCTCAGTACTGGCGCCGGCGGGCATGCTGCCGGAATTGGCGACGGGGCTCGACGTCAGCATCCATGCGGCTGCGCTCCTGATCACCTTCGGGGCTGTCATCCTCTGCATCGGCTCGCCGCTGACGGCCTGGCTCACCAGCCGGATCGAGCGCCGGGCGTTACTCACCACGACGCTGGCGGTGCTCGCTTTTGGCAATCTGGCCTCGGCCTTTGCGCCCGACTATGCGAGCCTCCTCGTCATCCGCCTGGTGATGCTCGCGGTCGGCGCGCTTTACACGCCGCAGGCCGCCGGTACGGCGGCGTTGATCGTGCCGGTGGAGCGTCGCGGCAGCACGATTGCCTACATCTTTCTCGGCTGGTCGCTCGCTGCCGCCGTCGGCCTGCCGCTGATCACCTTCATCGCCAGCCGCTATGGCTGGC
>NZ_JADPJF010000064.1:275275-299606 GCF_023073295.1 Bradyrhizobium sp. 23
GCTGCCGGGGGGCTTGAAGGGGACGCCGGTGGATCTGAAGACCTGGAGCGCGGTCCGTCGCAACAGAACGATCCGGCTTCTGCTTGCGATCACGATGTTGCAGATGTCGGGGCAGTTCGTGGTGTTCACCTTCATGGGGCCGCTGCTCAACAAGCTGACCGGCGCAGGGCCCGATGCGATCGGCCTGGTGTTCGCTCTCTATGGCGTCTGCGGCTTCCTCGGCGTTGTCATCGCGACCCGCATCGTCGACACCTCGGGACCCTATCGCACCTCGCTGCTGTTCACCTGCCTGCTGCTTGCAGGAATCACGGGCTGGGCACTCGGCGCCGGCACGCTCGCGTTGATGGCGGGTGCGGTCGCGATCTGGGGCCTCGGTTTTGCCTCGACCAATTCGATGCAGCAGGTGCGGCTGGTCTCGGCCGCACCGTCGCTGGCATCGGCGACCGTCGCACTCAACACCTCCGTCCTTTATATCGGCCAGGCGGTCGGCTCTGCCGTCGGCGGACTGCTGTTCGCCCGCGAGCTCCTGCATACGCTCGGCTTCGTCGCAGTCGGTTTCGTGGTGGTGGCGCTGATCCTGGTCGTCCTGACCCGGCCCCGGCCGGCAACAGCCGCCCCGGCCTGAACGGAAGCGTGCCTGTGTGCGCAAGGTGCTTGGCAAACCGCGCGCCGGGAGGCTAGAAGGCCGGTCATGGGGACCAAAGAGGGTTGACTGAGATGAGGATGATTCTGGCGGTTGCCGCGGTGCTCTATTCAGCTTCCGCTTTCGCGCAAGCCGACAAGCCACCAATGATCGGAGACAAGCCGTTGGTGCAGGTCAAGCCCAAAGGGACCAAGGCGGGCACCAAGGAGGCTGCGGCCAAGCCGGCTGCCGCGCCGAAGGGCAAGCCACAATCCATCGCGGCGCGGCTGCAGGCTTGCCTGGACCTCGATGACGGCACCAAGGACCGGCTCAATTGCTACGACGCCGTGATCCCGCCGACGCCAAAGCCGAAGCCGGCCAAGGCCAAGGGCTACGCCGATTGCCGTTTCTTCAAGGAAGAGGACGAGCGGCTGGCCTGCTTCAACGGCTTTGCCGAAAGCATTCCGAAGCTGCCAAAGACCTGAGGCAGATCAGGGCCTGCGACAGTTACAGGCCCACCTAGCCAAAATACCGACGGCGGCAATATCGCGGGCTTACCGGCTCGACGGGGATGGATTGGTGGAGGCCACGCGCGTGAGCGCGAGTGATGGCGTCGCCGACATCTTCACGAGGACGTCCTTGAGCGGGTCCCGCGTCCACGCTCGCGTCACATAGTCACGATGCGTGATGCCGTCCCCGGTTTCGACGAACACCACGCTGCCCGGACGCAAGGGGCCGTCCATGTCTTCGGAGACGGTTATGCCTTTCTGCCGCAGCGTGCTCATCAGTTCGCGGTCGCGCCGTGCGGTGTAGCGGGTGTAGGAGCTGACGAAGAAGCCGGAGCGGTGGCTCTCGATCCATGAGGCGAACTTGTCCATCTCGCCATAGACGGCGTCGAGCAACACGACGCCGCGGACACGGTCACTGATGCCACCAACCTCGAGGCTCCAGGCCGTCGGCAGGAAGCCGCCGCTGTAGCCGACGATCACGATCGGCATGTTGGCGAAGGCGCGGGCGCTGTTGGGATCGCCGGTGAGGCGGGCGAGATGGTTCGCCGACTCGTCGATGAAGCGCTTGAGGCCGCCAGTCTGCCAGAATTTTCCTGCGCTGGAATCGGCGGCATCGACCGCCATCTGCGGTGCGAGCAGGATGGCGTTGGCGCCGGAATCAGTGATCTGTTGCGGCACCAGCTGGCGGTCGCGCACGTCGCGCTCCAGCGTCGCGCCATTGCCGTGGAAGAACACCACGATCACGCCTGGCTTCCGCACGTCGAAATGTTCGGGCACGTGCATCAGGACGCGGTTATCGTTGTAAGTCTCGTCCTGCCAGAACACGCGCCCGGAATAGCTGCGGTGGCCGCGGCGGTCGCCCTTGGAGATGTTGAGGAATGGCGCGTCGGAGGCAGGGTTGTTGCCGAAATAGGGGAAGGCTGACGATTTCATGCTGACGAGCGTCGTCAGGTCCTCGCGTGGCGGACGCTGGTAGGGGGCCTGCGGCGCGAGCGAAGCAACCTTGTAAGGCGCCTGCTCCGGCTGCGGCTGCACGGCGCGCTTGGGTGAGAAGTCCGACATCTGCCGTTGCAGAAAACCCTCGCTCGCGGATGGGAAGCGCTCCCTGAACTGGGGGGCCGGGAAGCGATCCTCGAACGTGTCGCTGCTTGCGAGCTGGTTTGTCTTCGCGACGACCTGGACGTTGGCTGGGACGTTGCCTTGGGCATTGGCCTGCGAGTTCGCCGCGAGTGCTGCCGGATTGGGTGCCTTGCCGCATTGAACCAGCGTCAGCGACAACGGCACCAAGGCTGAGATCAGAGCGGTCCGAAGCGCACGACCGCGTGCGCCGGACGTGGTCCGGTCGGCGCGGATGTCAGCTCTCGGTTTCGGAACGGCCCCGACCATTCACCCGTGACCCCAAGTCATGACCACAAGTCCATCGGCAATCGTTAAGGCAATTGAGCCGATGGGCGTTAGGCGACGTTAAGTGTCCGGAGAAACTTCCCCACATCCGGAACGCTCAAAGGGACCACGCAATCGTGTCGTGATTGTGGGGGAGGGAGACGGGATGTCCCGGTGCTTACGATGCTTTATCGCCCGGATAGTTGCTTTGACGGTGCTGAAGTACCGATCTGGCCCCGCCTCATTTAACCCTTGTTAACCCTGCTTGAATTGACTGGACCGAGCTGCACGATGCTTCCCACGAGGCGTGACGCCTGAGGTTGAGGACGGCGATGACGGCATCAGATGCGGGTACTGCACCCTGGACCGGCCGGCTGACCGGAAGCGGGTCGGGGGTCTCCGTTCTGGTCGCAACCGCCATCGTCGTGGCCGACATGATCGGGGTCGGCGTCTTCACCAGCCTCGGCTTCCAGGTCAAGGACATTCCCTCGGGCTTCTCGATCCTCTTGCTTTGGACGGTCGGCGGCATCGTCGCGCTGTGCGGGGTGTTCTCCTACAGCGAGCTCGGCGCGATGTTTCCGCGCTCGAGCGGCGAATACAATTTCCTCGGCCGTGCCTATCATCCCGCCTTCGGCTTTCTCGCCGGCTGGGTGTCGGCGACGGTTGGCTTTGCAGCGCCCGTCGCGCTCGCTGCGATGGCCTTCGGCGAATACGCCAAATCGGTCGTGCCCGGTGTGCCGCCGATCCCGCTTGCCATCGGCGTGGTGTGGCTGGTCTCGCTCGTGCAACTGACCGGAGTCAGGCACTCCTCGACCTTCCAGTTGATCTCGACCATCCTGAAGGTCGTGCTGATCGTTGCCTTCCTGGTTGCCGGCTTCATCGTCGGCGAGCCGCAGGCGATCGCCTTCACGCCGCAGGCGGGCGATCTCGCGCATATCGTCAGCGCGCCTTTCGCGATCGGGCTCGTATTCGTGATGTATTCGTTCTCGGGCTGGAATGCCGCGACCTACATCATCGGCGAGATGAACATGCCGCAGCGGGACCTGCCGCGCGCGCTGCTCGCGGGCACGCTGATCGTGCTCGTGCTGTACGTGGCGCTGAATGCGGTGTTTCTGCATTCCACGCCGGTGGGCGCGCTCGCGGGACAGCTCGACGTTGCCAGCGTTGCCGGCAGCGCGATCTTCGGCAATCTCGGCGGCCGGATCGTCGGCGCGATGATCTGTTTCGGCCTGATCTCCTCGATCAGCGCGATGATGTGGATCGGCCCGCGCGTGATGATGACGATGGGGGAGGATATTCCGGCGCTGCGCGTGTTCTCGCGGAGATCGGTGCGCGGCGCGCCGGCCTATGCCATCCTGTTTCAGCTCGCCGTCGCCAATTTGCTGCTGTTCACGCGCAGCTTCGAGGCCGTGCTCGACTTCATCCAGTTCGCGCTGCTGTTCTGCTCGTTCTTCACGGTCGCCGGCGTCATCAAGCTGCGCATCACGGATCCCGATTTGCCGCGGCCCTATCGTGCCTGGGGATACCCGTTCACGCCGCTCGTGTTCCTGCTCGTGACCGCGTTGATGATGTACTATTTATTGACTGAGCGGCCGGTGCAATCGCTATCGGGGATGCTCGTCATGGTCTCGGGCCTGTTGATTTATGCTGTTTTCCGCAGGCGGCCGGTCGCCGCTGGCACGTCACACAATCGCGAATAGACATGTTTCGACCCATGAGAATTGCGGCCGTGGCTCTCGCCTTGCTGGCTGCGGCCGTCTCGTCCGCACGTGCTGCCGAGGCAACCTTCGACGACACCGCGCGCTTCCTCGCGGGCATGCAGCCTTCGGCGGATTCGCCGCTGGTGCCGCTCACAAAGGACTCGGGTTGGCAACGCCACGCGAGATTCTTCGACAGTGCCTTCGCCCAGCTCGAGGAGCGCCAGCTCGCGAAGATCCGCAACTGGGCCGACGTCAATTTGGCGGCGCCCAGGCCGACCATGTTTTATTGGTTCAGCGGCCCCGACTTCCTCTACGCCAACGCCTTCTATCCCAAGGCCAGCACTTACGTGCTTGGCGCGCTGGAGCCGGTCGGTGCAGTGGCTGACCTGACGCGATTGCCGCGCAGTTCGGTCGGCGCCGCGCTCTATAATGTCGAGCGCTCGCTCGGCTCGATCCTGAGTTTTTCCTTCTTCATCACCAAGCAAATGAAGGTCGACCTGCACACCAACCAGGTCAACGGCACCTTGCCGATCCTCTACGTCTTCCTCGTCCGCTCCGGCAAGATCATCCGCAATGTCGAGATGGTCGCACTCGACGACAAGGGCGGCGTGCATGTCGGCAACGACAATCCAGGACCGAACGCGACGCGCGGCGCCCGCATCACCTTTGCGGGCCCCGACGGCGAGGCGCGCACGCTGTATTATTTCTCGACCGATCTCTCCAATTCAGGTGCACGCGCGGCAGGATTCCTGAAGTTCTGCGAGACGCTCGGACCCGGCAACAGCCTGATCAAGAGTGCGTCCTATCTGCTGCACTCCGGCAATTTCACCGTGGCGCGCGACTGGTTGCTCGCCAACAGCGCGACCATCGTCCAGGACGATTCCGGCATTCCGCTTTCGAGCTACAATTCGCGGCAATGGCGGTTCTTCCCGTTCGGCCGCTATCTCGGACCGATCGGCGAATTTCCCGGCCGCTACCAGGAACGCTACGCCGCGCTGTTCACGCGCGCCCAGCCGATCGATTTCGGCGTCGGCTACCGCTGGCGGATGCACGAGTCGAACTTGCTGCTGGCGGTGAAGGTGCCGGGAAGCGAGACGGCGCCGGGGGCGGAGACCACCTCGTCCGCCGAGCCGTCGCCGAAACCGCTGCGTCCGAAGCGGCCACGTCCGCCTGAGCCGGTCCCGCCGCCACCCGGACGCTTTTTCTGGTCCCGCTAATTACCAGTGCACGCTCTGGCTCGGCACGATGAACGCCGTTGTGCTAGGCGGCGTGGCAAGACTCGTCTCCAGATACCAGCCGGAACCGACCACGAGCAGCAGCAGGGCGATGATGGCGAGCATGTCGAGGGTTCTGGGATCGTGGCCTCGCGAACCACCCCGGGAATCCGGTCCAAGTCTGACGTGAAAATGAGGGCTGATTTTCCAGCGCATTGTTGTTTCCTCCCGCGGGAGCATCACAGCAACGCGAGGAGAGAGTTTCGGTTCCACTCAAGGTAGCGACACCTGAGGCGCCGCATCATGCTCAGGATGCGTTGACGCCGCGCCAGCGGCCGTAGCGCCAGGGCAAGTACCAGCGCGCGCCCTGTGGTGCGGTGAGGGGCACGTTGTCGATGCCCGAGGTGCCGAAAGGGTTGCAACGGAGCAGGCGCGCGAGCGTCATCCAGCCGCCGGCCCACAGCCCGAACCGTTCGATTGCCTCGTCGCCATAGGTGGAGCAGGTCGGCAGGTGCCGGCAATTGTAGCCAACCAGCGGCGAGAGCGTGTGGCGGTAGAGCCAGATCAGCGCGCGGCCGAATCTGCGTGGAAGCCGGAGCGCGCCCGCGACGGGATTGGAACAGTGCTCGCAGGCTGATTGCTTCATGGGCGCTTTGCTGAGATCGTGGGCGAGGTGTTGCGCGGTTCCAGTGCAGGGAACTGTAAGCTGTTGTTTGTACGTCATATTTTGCGTGCTTTTTGGGAGCAGTGCAGCAAATGCCTATGGACGAGCTGTATTCCCCCGGATACCATTTTTGTGACGTCCATGTGAGACTCATTGGAATGTCAGAATGGGGCTTGGCTGAGTCGGCTCGCCGTAAGGCTTGGGCTAAGGCTTGGGACTTGGGGAAGGGACCAGTTTGAAACTTCTGAAGGCGCTCAATCTTCGCGGCTGGTTGCTGGTAGGAATCGCCGCTTGTGGAGTCGTGCTGGCTGGTGCCGTCGCGATGCTCGGGTCGTCTGCCCGGGCCGGTGCTGCCCTCGAAGAGCGCAAGCTGCCGATGAAGTTCAATTGGGTCGCCTGCGAGCCGAATTGCCGCGGTTGGGTCAGTGCAGTCGGCATCATCACCGCCGATACGCCCCGGGACTTCGAAGAGTTTTCCCGCGGGCGCCAGCTCGGCGGCGCCACCGTGGTGCTGGATTCCAGCGGGGGTTCCGTCAACGACGCGATCACGCTCGGCCGGCGCTTCCGCAATCTCGGACTTCTGACCACGGTCGGCATTAGCGTTCAGAACCGCGGCGGGCAGTCGGCCCGTCCTGCAGTCGCGCCGGAGGCCTATTGCGAATCCATGTGCGTGTTCCTGCTGTTGGCCGGCAAGAAGCGCTACGTGCCGGACGCGGCCCATGTCCGGGTTCATCAGATCTGGATGGGCGATCGCGCCGACGATGCCAAGGCGGCGAGCTACAGCGCGCAGGACCTAATGATCGTGGAGCGCGACATCGGCCGGCTTGCCAAATACACGTTCGACATGGGCGGTGCCGGCGATCTGCTGTCGCTCGCGCTTAGCGTCCCGCCCTGGGAAGATTTGCACCAGCTCGATGCAGGCGAGCTCAAGCTCACCAATCTCGTGACGACGGATCTCGTGGCCGATGTGCTGCCGCATGTCGACATCTCCGCGCCGGCAATGGCGGAGCTTGCACCAAAGACCCAGGCGAGGTTCGGTGCGGAACCGGAGCAGGCTGCGAAGTCGACCAAGACGGCGGAAGCCCTGGTGCCGACGGGCGGCGTGGCCACGCCGGTTGCGGCGTCGCAGAAGTAGCCTCGAATCTCTGATCTATTTCCGGGCCCTGCGACGAGCCCGGGATCAGCCTCCGAATCAGCCTTGCGCCGCAGCCGGCTGCTTCGCCTTCGCTTCGATCTGGCCGATGGCATCGACCACGGCATCGAAGGTCAGGAGTGTCGAGGCGTGGCGCGCCTTGTAGTCGCGGACCGGCTCGAGGAACTTGATCTCTTCCCATTTGCCTTCAGGAGGCGCGCCGTTCTCCTTCAGCATCTTGCGAACAGTTTCGCGTAACTCACGGAGTTCGCTCGCAGTCGATCCGACGATCTGACTTGCCATGATGGAGGAAGAAGCTTGTCCCAGCGCGCAGGCCTTCACGTCATGGGCGAAGTCAGTGACCTTCTCGCCCTCCATCTTGAGGTCGACCTTGACGGTCGAGCCGCACAGCTTGGAATGGGCGGTGGCGGTGGCATCGGGATCCGGCAACCGCCCGAGCCGCGGAATATTCCCGGCCAGTTCGATGATCCGCTTGTTATAAATGTCGTTCAGCATGTGATGGAGTCCAGCAGGACCGGCCTTGGCGTGCGCCGTCCACGGCCTTATATAGGATCGGAACTGGCGGAAAAACAGTCCAGCGCTGCGGCAGTGGTGTGATCCAGAACCCTGCTGCCGGCGTTACGGCTTGCAGACTTTTCGCAGAAACTGTTCGCTCAGGCGTCCGGCGGTTCGCCGCCCCGTCTGCCGGTGACACTCCGGCCGCAAGGCCGTCGAACGGAGTCGACATGGACGCTACCATCAAATCCATCCGCCCCAACAAGCCCTCCGATCGGCAGCCCGAGAGCCGTCCGGCGGAGCTTGATCCTTCCGAATTCCTCGCCGCCGCCGTCCGCGCCGACCAGCCGCGCCCGGCGCGCGCCGAGGCCGAGCAGGCGGTGAAGACACTGCTCGCCTATATCGGCGAGAATACCAACCGCGAGGGACTGCTCGACACGCCGCGCCGCGTGGTCGAGGCTTTCGACGAACTCTATCAGGGCTACCACCAGTGTCCGGCCGAGGTGCTCGATCGCACCTTCGGCGAGACCGCCGGCTATGACGACTTCGTCCTTGTGCGTGACATCGAGTTCACCTCGCAATGCGAGCATCACATGATGCCGTTCTACGGCAAGGCGCACATCGCCTATACGCCGGTGGAACGCGTGGTCGGCCTGTCGAAGCTTGCGCGCCTCACCGACATCTTCGCCCGCCGGCTCCAGACCCAGGAGCACATGACCGCGCAGATCGCGGCGGCGATCGACGAGATCCTCAAGCCGCGCGGCGTTGCCGTGCTGATCGAGGCCGAGCATACCTGCATGTCGGTGCGCGGCGTCGCCAAGCATGGTGCCTCCACCTTCACCAGCCGCTTCACCGGCATGTTCCGCGACAATCCGGCGGAACAGGCTCGTTTTCTGTCCCTGGTGCGAGGCCTGCAGCGCTGACCTCGCGAATAGACCGGCGAGGGCGTTGTGTCCGCTCACTCCCATGAAACCGAGGAAGGTCTCGCCTTCCTTCCGAGATTCGATGCGGCCGGGCTCGTCACGGTCGTCGCGACCGAATTTGCCACCGGCGACGTGCTGATGGTCGCGCACATGAATGACGAGGCGCTGCGCAAGACCATCGCGACCGGCGAAGCCTGGTACTTCAGCCGCTCGCGCAATGCCTTGTGGCGAAAAGGTGAGACCTCAGGTCAGACCCAGCGCGTGCTCGAGATCCGCACCGATTGCGATCAGGATGCGGTCTGGCTGCGCGTCGAGCAGATCGGCGCTGCGTGTCACACCGGCCGCCGGTCCTGCTTCTACCGCAAGGTCGAGGCCGAAGACGGCGGCGCCAGGCTCGTCTTTGTCGATGCGGACAGGCTGTTCGATCCGGACGCGGTGTACAAGAAGTAGTCCTGCCGTCATGCGGAGGGCGGCGCTGGCGGCCCGAATTTACCCCGCATTAACCATATCTGTCCCACGGTGAGACGACAGGGCGTCGAATTGCCGGCGCGCCTCAACGCCATGCGGGCGGGCACTTCATCATGTCGGTCGACAATTCCAGTGTCTCACAGGCGGCGGTCCTTGATCCGTCGCGGGCACGCGTCGCCAGTGCGATCAAGCAGGCCTCGAACGTAGGTGGCGTCAGCTTCCAGTACATGCTGACCACCGCCAAGATGGAATCGGATTTCGATCCCACGGCGGGGGCGACTACGTCATCCGCGCACGGGCTCTACCAGTTCATCGACCAGACCTGGCTTGGCACGGTGAAGGAAGCGGGCACCCAGCTCGGCTATGGCAACTATTCGGACGCCATCACCAGGACGTCGTCGGGCACCTACACCGTCGATGATCCCGCGATGAAGCGGTCGATCATGAAGCTGCGCGACGATCCGGAGGCCGCCTCCAGCATGGCGGCTGCGCTGACGCAGTCGAACAGCTTCAAGCTCACCGGCCTGCTCGGCCGCAGGCCGTCCGACAGCGAACTCTACATGGCGCATTTCATGGGCGTCGGCGGCGCCGCGAAACTGATCGCCAATGCCGAGGACAATCCGCAAGCGGTTGGCGCGCGGTTGTTTCCTAACGCGGCGTCCGCCAATCGCTCGATCTTCTACGCCAAGGACGGCCGCGCGCGCAGCATCTCCGAGGTCTATTCCGTGCTGGATGCACGCTACGCCGGCGCGGCAAATTCGAAAACCACCCGCAGCGCGATGGCGATGTATGGCGGCACGCCGTCGACCACGCAGGTCGCGAGCGCCAACGGCGTACAGCCTGCCGCGCCGCTGATCGACAATGCCGCGTATCTCCAGACCTTTCCGAACACACGCGCGGTGATGCCGGTCAGCGCGACAGCGCCAACGACGATCGCGGACAATGCGCCAATCACGCCGGTGTTTCGCTCGATCTATCAGCCCGGCGACACCACCCAGCCGGTCTCGACGACCGTGCAGAAATTGTGGGGCAACAATGCCTCGCTCACCTCGGTCGCACCCGCGACCTCGGTCCCATCGGCAACGCCCGACGTCCGGCCGCCCCAGCCGCTTGATCTCTTCAGCGATCGCAGCGGCACGTTCTCAAGCTAATACGCACTCCCGTATCTCGGACACGTCGCAGCGTGAACGCTGCTGCGCAGCGCCAGACGTGAACCGGCCGCCTTTGTTCCCTTAACAAAACGTCAATAAAACCAGCCAGTTATGGTGAACGCTTTGTTAAGCGTCGTGGTTTATTTTGTGTTGCAGGTGACAAGCCGTCACCGCTTCGTCTTCGTTGCGTAAGCCGGAAGCACCATGATCGTTCGGCAGTTCATCAATTGGATCAGGACGGCGCCCGCCGGCGAGCGGGCCGAGGCGACGCGGGCACTGGCCCGGGCCTGGTTGATCTCAGACCTTTCCCATGACGACCGTATTGCCGCTGAAGGCGCGCTTCTGATGCTGCTCGACGATCCCTCGCCGCTGGTGCGGCAGGCGATGGCCGAGGCGTTCGCGCGCAGTACCGAAGCGCCGGCGTCGATCGTGCGGGCGCTGTCGGCGGACCAGCCGACCGTCGCGCTGCCCGTGCTCGAACATTCTCCGCTGCTGATCGACGCCGATCTCGTCGACATCGTCGCGACCGGCAACGACGAGGTGCAGTGCGCGGTCGCGCGCCGCATCGCGCTGCCGGTATCGGTCTGCGCCGCCATTGCCGAAGTCGGCTGCGCGGCGGCAGCGCTCGAGCTGATCGAAAATCCTCATGCAGAGCTTGCGCCGTTCTCCTGGGATCGCATCGTCGAGCGTCACGGCCATCTTGCCGCGATCCGCGAGGCGATGCTGGTGCTGGAGGATCTGCCGTCTGCCACGCGCGCCGCGCTGGTGGCCAAACTCTCAGAGACGCTGGCTCAATTCGTCGTGGCCCGGAACTGGCTGAGTGCCGACCGCGCCGAGCGCATCGCGACCGAGGCGCGCGACCGCTCCACCATGAACATTGCGGCGCGCTCCCGCGGCGAAGACATGGAAGGGCTTGTTCGGCACCTGCGCATCACCGGCCAGCTCACCGCGGGTCTCATTCTGCGCGCGCTGCTGTCGAACAATCTCGACCTGTTCGATGCGGCGCTGGCTGAGCTCGCCGAGCTGCCGCTGGCGCGCGTGTCCGCGCTGCTGCACGATCGCGGCGGCAACAGCCTGCACGCGCTGCTCCGCCGCGCCGGGCTTCCCGAGGCGACGTTTGCAGCCTTCCAGGTCGCGCTCGATGCCTGCCACGAGCAGGGCTTCGTCGACAGCGACGACAATGCAGCGAGGCTGCGCCGCCGCATGGTCGAGCGCGTACTCACTCATTGCGAGACCGACCGCGGCGCGACCGAGCCGCTGATGGTCCTGTTGCGCCGCTTCGCCACCGAATCCGCGCGCGAAGAGGCAAGGCTGTTCTGCGACGAGCTGGTCGCGGAGGAGACGGTTGATCCGGTGTATGACGATCTGATTGCTGCGTAACGAGACGCTGTAGGGCGGGGCAAAGGCGCATTGCGCCGTGCCCACCGTCTCTCCGCACAATTCATGTCGATTGGTGGGCAACGCTTCGCTTTGCCCACCCTACAACACCTCGCGAACGGCGACGCTACCCCGCCGGCGCGATGCTCGGTGCCAGGATCACCTCGAGATGCTCGGGGCGATCGCGGTTGGCGTCGGCGAGATAGTCGTCGGCGACCTTGCGCAGGCGCCGGCTGAGTTCGGCGGAGACGCTGATGCTGTCGAGCTTGGTGTTCTCGTGCACGATGGCAAGGATGGCGTTGATGTGGTGCGTGAACAGCTCGGCCGGTACCTTTTCGAGATCGGGCGCGTGTTCGATGACGCGGCACAGGCTCTCGGCTACGCCCGCCGCCGCCGGATAGCCGAAAGTCGCGGCATCGCCCTTGATGTCGTGCGCGGCGCGAAACAACTCGTCGCGCCTGTCCTTGCTGAAGCCGTCGTGCCGGATGGCGACGTAGGCGGCCGACAGCCGGTTGATCTCGGTCGCCATCCAGTCCTTGAACTCGCCAGCAAGGCCCGCGAGCGCCTGTTCGGCGCGGCCGATCGGATCGTCCATGTCTTTGTCTTCGACGCGGCGCAGGACCGACCGCAGCGGGTTGGGCTGCGTGATGATTTGATGCGTGGCGAAGGCCGTGATCTCGATGTCTCTTGCGCTGTTCTTCGCCATGATATCGGCCTCGATCGTGAGAGACGTTGCGCTAGATGGAGGAGCGGGCCTTGTCGAGCAGCGAGGGCTGCTGCAGCACCTCGTGCTTTTCACCGACGCGGCGCTCGGGGCCCATATAGGCTGAGTTGATGTTGCGGCGGCGGTCCGGGCCGAAATAGGTCTTGGTCTTGATGAAGGGGCGGGGACTGGCGACCACGTTGAGGATGCGCTGGTAGAGCCCCTTGGCCGAGATCGGCTTGGCCAGGAATTCGGTGACGCCGGCATCGCGCGCCACCGTGACGCGGCGCTTCTCGGAATGACCGGTCAGCATGATGATCGGCGCGTAGGGATTGCCCTTGGATTCCGGCTGCCGGATCATCTGCGCCAGCTCGAGCCCGTCGAAGATCGGCATCGCCCAGTCGGTGATGACGATGTCTGGCACGTAATGGCTGTACATTTCCAGCGCCGTGGCCCCGTCCTCGGCCTCGTAGACTTCACGCGCGCCAAACGAATGCAGCAGCGTCCGCAGGATGCGGCGCATGTGCGGATTGTCGTCGCAGACGAGGAAACGCAGCTTGTTGAAATCGATGCGGAACATGGAGCCCGGGCCGAAGTGGTCAACTTTCGTTAACCATATCTCGCCGGGGGTTAATGAAGGGTTGCGATCGGCAGTCCGGCGGGCGGCTCAGGAGCCGAACTGTTCGCGCAGAATGCGCTCTTCCAGGCTATGACCGGGGTCGAACAGCATGCGCATCGAGATGGTCTTGTCGGAGAGCACCTCGACGCGGCGAACATCGCGCACCTCGTCGTGGTCGGCGACCGCCGCCACGGGGCGCTTGTCGCCCTCCAGCACCTCAATCACGACATAAGCCGTGTTCGGCAGCAGCGCGCCGCGCCAGCGCCGTGGGCGGAAGGCGCTGATCGGCGTCAGCGCCAGCAGCGCGGCATTGATCGGCAGGATCGGTCCCTGGGCGGACAGATTGTAGGCGGTCGAGCCAGCCGGCGTTGCCACCATGATGCCGTCGGCGATCAGCTCGGACATGCGCTCGCGCTCGTCGATCAGGATCCGCAGGCGCGCGGCCTGGTAGGTCTGCCGGAAAAGGGCGACCTCGTTGATGGCGTGATGCAGGTGGACGCGGTCGTTGGCGTCGGTCGCGCGCATCAGGAGGGGGTGGATTTCTGATTCCTGCGCCGCCTCGAGGCGGGCTCGAAGATCGACCGTCGAGTACTCGTTCATCAGGAAGCCGACGGTGCCGCGGTGCATGCCGTAGATCGGCTTGCCCGTATGCATGTGCTGATGCAGCGTCTGGAGCATGAGCCCGTCGCCGCCGAGTGCGACCACGATGTCGGCGTCCTTCGGATCGCAATTGCCGAAGTCCCTGGTGAGCTGGCCGAAGGCGGCTTGCGCCTCGCTGCTCGGGCTGGCGACGAAGGCGATCCGGTCGTATCGCGCTGGCTTGGTCATGGTTTCCGGGCAGGGCCGCTGGCTCGAGAAAGTTCCGCCGGGCTCGTCTAACGATCTCGACCCCGATTGTCGAGGATGACCACCCTTCACAGCAGTCCGGCAACTGCCCATTCCGATTTGAGGATGAAACCGGGTCGATTTGTGCCCCACCGGGCTCTTCAGGCGCCGCCGGAGCCATGATCCCCCAAACCGTCGCAATTCCGCGCTAGCCTTGCGGTCCGCACCGGTGGTCGTCGCCGGGCAGGGAGAACGACCATGAATATGAATATGCCGGTGCTCCGCCGTGCGACCCTGGTGCTGGCGGTATCGGCATTCGCGCTCGCAGGATTGGCGCGCGCCGACGATCCGCCGCAGCCGCGCGCCGAGGCGGCAGCGCCAGCCGGACAGAAGGGCGGGCGCGGCGGCGCACAAAGCGCGTCGCAGAATGCATCGCCATCCGCCGAGCCGCACCGTCTTCCGTCGGATTCGACCACGAAGCAGACACTCGATCTTCCCGGCCGCAGCCTCAATTTCGCAGCGACCGCTGGTTCGATCCGCGTGTTCGACGGCAAGGGTGAGCCGGTGGCCGACATCGCCTATACATCCTATGAGCTCGACGGCGCAGACCGTGCGACGCGCCCGGTGACCTTCCTGTTCAACGGCGGGCCCGGTGCGTCGTCGGCATGGCTCCAGTTCGGCGCGGCCGGGCCGTGGCGGCTGCCGCTCGATGGCGAAGCGCTGTCGCCGTCCGCCTCGCCCGAGGTGAAGCCGAACGCGGAGACCTGGCTCGATTTCACCGATCTCGTCTTCATCGACCCCGTCAGCACCGGCTACAGCCGCTTCGTCGCGAGCAGCGATGACGCGCGCAAATCGTTCTACTCCGTCGACGGCGATGTCAATTCGATCGCGTTGGTGATCCGCCGCTGGCTCGAGAAGCACGACCGGCTGACCTCGCCGAAATACGTCGCCGGCGAAAGCTATGGCGGCATTCGCGGGCCGAAGGTGGTGCGCCAGTTGCAGCTCCAGCACGGCGTCGGCGTCAGGGGATTGATCCTGGTGTCGCCGCTCCTGGACTTCCGCGAATTCACCGGCACCAGCCTCCTGCAATATGTCGCGACGCTGCCGAGCTATGTGGCGGTGGCGCGCGAGGCGAAAGGCCCGGTCAAGCGCGCCGATCTCGCCGACGTCGAGGCCTACGCGCGCGGCGAATTCCTGGCCGACCTCGTCAAGGGCGAGGCGGACAAGGAGGCGACCAATCGTCTTGCCGACAAGGTCGCCGAGCTCACCGGCGTCGACCAGGCGGTGAGCCGTCGGCTTGCCGGCCGCTTCGACGTCGGCGAATTCCGCCGCGAATTCGACCGCAAGAACGGCAAGGTGACGGGGCGCTACGATGGCTCGGTGCGCGGCTTCGATCCCTATCCGGATTCGAGCAGCTCGCGGTTCGGTGATCCCTCCGGCGATGCGCTGCAGGCGCCGCTGACGAGTGCGGCGGTTGACCTGTTGACACACAAGCTCAACTGGCGGCCCGACGGCTCCTACGAGGTGTTGAACGGCGCCGTCGAAGGCCACTGGGATTTCGGCCGCGGCATCAACCCGCCGCAGTCGGTCTCCGAGCTGCGCCAGATCCTCGCCACCGATGCGAAGCTGAACGTGCTGGTCGCGCACGGCCTGTTCGATCTCGCCACCCCCTATTTCGGATCGAAGCGGGTGCTCGACCAGTTGCCGGCCTTCGCAACGCAGCGGGTCAAGTTCGTGGTCTATCCCGGCGGCCACATGTTCTATTCGCGCGACGGCTCGCGGCAGGCTCTTCGGAGCGAAGTCGAGACTCTCATTCGGGAGTAGGCCGTCGCGTGCGCGGCTTGTATCTTCGTCCGATCTCACGCGCCACGACGGCCGCAGGCTTGATGTTGGCGCCCGCGATCCAGACGTCACTGACCTTGCCGCGCTTGTCGCGGACGCGGCGGACCGGCTCGCCGTGGCTGGAGTAGCCGGCGGCCCAGGCGAGCTTGCCGGTGTCGCGGCCGGTGACCTCGATCTCGGCGGCGTCCATGAACGGGTTGTTGAACTGGGGATTGGCGACCAGCACGCGGTTGCCGACCGGCACGAGGTCGTTCGCGCCCCAGATCGTCCACCAACGGCCGGTCCAGTCGCGCACGCGGCGGTCGGGTGCACCACGGGACTGGAAGACGCGCAGGATCTGCATCGCGCCGTCCATCCAGAACGGGGCCGCGCCGTCGATGGAGTTGCTGAGGATGCTGATCGCGAGCTCGCAAGCGGGGATGGAGCAGGTCCTGGAGATGTAACCTTGAAAGCCGCCGCCATGGCCCAACCAATCCCAGCCGTCGGTTTTGCCGGCGTTGACGCCGAGGCCGTAATAGGCCTCGAAGCTTTGCGGCACGCGCCAATGGTTTCGCGTCATCTCGCGGCGGCTTGCGACCGATAGCACGCTCTTTTTCGCATTAGGCGCGAGCTGCGCGTAGAAGCGGGCGGTATCGGCGGCGGTCGCGATGAAGCCGGCGGCGGAGGCCATCGCGTGCGCGGGATTGTCGCCGGGGATCACGCATCGCTCTCCGTACGGCAGCTTGCGAGTGTGGCCGCGCGCGAACGACGCGCCCTTGGGAAGCGGCGCGTCCGGCTCGGTCTCGCGCAGGCCCGCAGGTTCGATGATCTCGCGCTTGATCCAGACCGGGTAGGGCTCCTTCGTCACGGCCTCGATGACGAGACCGATCAGCCCAAAGCCGTGATTGGAATATTTGAAGCGTGTGCCCGGCTCGATTGCGGTCGGCCGCTTCAATTCCGCGAGCAGCTCGCTCGCGTCGAGATAGGGACGGCTGTCGATGAACTGGCCGGAATCGGCGCCGTCGCGCGTCAGTCCCGCGCTGTGCGAGAGCACTTGCGCAATCGTCGTTTCGGCGACGCGCGGATGCAGGCCGGCGACATGTTGGCCGATGGAATCGTCGAGCCGGAGCTTGCGCTGCTCGCGCAGCTTCATGATGCCGGCCGAGGTAAAGCTCTTCGAGTGCGAGGCGATGCGGAAGCGGTGGCGCGGGGTGAGCTTCTCGCCGGTGTCGAGATTGGCGAGGCCGAACGCATGCTCGGCAACCACCTCGCCGCGATGGACGAAGGCGACCATGACGCCCGGCTGGTGGATTGTGGTGTGCTGGAATTCGATCCAGGAGCCGATGTAGTCGATCGCGGATCGCAGCCACTTGTCCATTGCGCACCGATTTACCAGGAGAGTGTTTGATGCGAGAGGCTAACCGAGAACGCAGAACGGGCACAACCCTGAGGTTGTGCCCGTTCGTCCCATTCGGAGATGCGATGTTCTGTTCTTAATAGACCAGCGTCGCTCCGGTCGGCTTGTCGAGCGCGGCGGCGAGCGAGCGATATTCGGAGCTGTCGGTGCCGGCGAGCGAGGCGAGCTTGTTCAGGTGATACTGCGCCTGCTCGCGGTTGCCCTGCTCGAGCTGCCAGAGGCCATAATACTGCCAGGTGCGGACGTGGTTCGGATCGTCCTTCAGCGCGAGCTCGTAATAGACCTTCGACGACTGGTAGTCGCCGAGCTTGCGATAGGAGTAGCCGATCAGATTGGCGACGTCGGCGACGTCGTCGCGCTTGAGCGACTTCAGCTGGCCGATCGCGCCGGTGTAGTCGTGATTGTCATAGATCGTGGTGTAGGCGGTGCGATAGGCAGCAAGGAATTTCGGATCGCTGACCGAGGAGCTCTTCTTCTTGCCCTTCTTGGTCGAGGTGTCGGATTTCGGTGGCGAGGAGGGCTCATCGCTGCCGGCGGCATAGGCGCTGGTCAGCACCGGCGCCGCTGCCAACGACACGGCGACAAGTCCCGGCACAAGAAGCATTGAGAGTTTGCGCATATAAGTTCTCCGGTATGGAACGTGGCGATCCTACACGATTGCCCAAAGACCGGAACACCCATCAGGCAAAAACATTCCCGGCATCCTGGCCTAGCGCGGATGACAAACTTGTCATCCAGATGAACGGGAGCCTGCTGTGGGCTTCAGATTGGGTTCAGTGCGAGCCTCCTAGGCTCCAACCTACGATCAAAGGGTTGGCGAGAGGGCGCCCGCCTCAAGATCCTTCCAAGAGGAGACCAACCATGTTGAAGACCATTTCCGCAGCCTTGCTCGCAGCCTCCGTGATCGCAGCCCCGGCCTTCGCAGCCGAGACCACCACGACCACGCCGGTGATCAAGGCAGACCAGAGCCAGACCAAGGTGTCGACCACCGCCGCGAAACCCGATGCCGGCCTCAAGGCCAACGCCAAGGCTTCGGACGTCAAGGCCGATGCCAAGGTGGACACCAAGTCGAAGGCGATGAACGCCAACGCCGCCGTCACACCGGACGAGCACAAGACCGTGCGCAAGCATCGCCACCACCACAAGCATCTGTCAGCGAAGAAGTCGCTGAAGACGCAGCCGGACGTGACCAAGCCGGCGACGATGGAGAAGCGCAGCTAACGACTGAGCCTGCGCGGCGGCGTCCTAGCATTGCCCCGGCCGCCGCGTGAGGAATTCAGGCCCGGCCCGTTCGTCACGCCTTGCGCGAAAGCTCGAGGTGCTGGCGGCGGGCCGGTATGACCATGCTGAAGCCCGCGAGCAACGTCCCAGATTTGGCGGCCGCAAACAAAACCTCGAAAACAACCCCATGCACAGTAGCGGGTCGTAGATAAATCAATGGTTCGGCGTATTTGCGGATTTTACGAATCCGTTTGACTCGTCGGGCAAAACACCTGTAGACATGCATCATTGCAACCTTGGGGCTGGAACGTCTCCGAGACTGATCGAGCGGAGAGCGTAAGCGGTGCGGCGACTAGCGGAACGCGCAGTGAGCTTGGCGTTGATGCTGGCACTGCCGCTGGCGCTCACGGGATGTTTCGGCAGCGATGGTGACCGTCCAACCCTGATGGAGGGGACCCAGGCCGGAGGTCCACAACCGTTCCCGGATAATTTCCGTGGCGACACGCTGGCCTTGATGCGCAGCTATCTGAACAATCCCGTCGGCGTGCGTGACGCCAGCATGGCCGAGCCGGCGCAGCGCGAGGTCGGAGGCCGCCAGTTCTACGTCAGTTGCCTGCACTTCACCCCACGCGAGACCGACGGCACCTACAAGGCCATGAGGGAGCGCGCCGTGATCTTCGTCAACGGCCGGGCGGACCGCGTCGTCGATCGCGCCAGCGAGCTGTGCGCGGGCGCAGTTTACGTACCCTTTCCGGAACTTGAAAAGATGACGCGGTAGCGCAAAGCCCACCTTCATCGCTTGGTGATAGACAAAGCCCGCCGGAGCTGCCGGATCACATTTCGGGGAGCTTTGAACGGGGTGGTTTCGCGTTGCGACTAATCGTTACGGAATGTTTTGTTTCCGACGGAAAAAACCGTCGGCACGCGCCTGTCGGACGGAACAAAATCGCGCTGTTGCCGCTCCGTCACAGTAACGAACGATCAACGTTCCGGCATCGCCTCGAAGCAACCCAATTCACGCCACGTTGTTTCCTGAGTGTCGAATTGAAAGAACGGGGATAATCATGAAGAGGATTTTGCTGGGCGCCGTTGCCCTGCTTGCGCTGGCTGCGCCGGCTGCCGCAGCCGACATGCAGGCGCGCACCTACACCAAGGCTCCGGCCTACACGCCGCCGCAGGTGATCTACAACTGGACCGGCTTCTACATCGGTGGCCATGTCGGCGGCGCCTTTGCCGGCGACAGCAGCTTCCAGTCGAGCGACGCGCGCTTCCTCGGCGGTGTTCAGGGCGGCTTCGACTACCAGTTCGCGCCCAATTGGGTCATGGGTGTCGAGGCCCAGTATTCCTGGCTGCCGACCAACAACGGCGGCGCTACGTTCCCGCTGGGCACGCAGGTGACCTCCAATACCGACCAGCTCGGCTCGGTGACCGGTCGCATCGGCTACACCTGGGGACCGGCGCTGCTTTACGCCAAGGGCGGTTATGCCTGGCGCAATGGCGGTCTTGGCGTCAATGTCGCCGGCGTCCCGCAGCCCTTCACCGCCACCGGCAACAGCAAGGACGGCTATACCGTTGGCGCTGGCCTCGAATACATGTTCGCGCCGAACTGGTCGGCCAAGGCCGAGTACCAATATTACAACTTCGGCAACACGACGATCACCTCGGGTCCGGCTGACGTCGTCGGCGTCCGCGGCCGGGAGGACGAGCATACCGTCAAGGTCGGCGTGAATTACCGCTTCGGCTGGGGCGGTCCGGCAGCCTCGCGCTACTGACGCGCCACCAGCGACCCACGACCTGACAAAGGCCGGCTCTCGCCGGCCTTTCGTTTGCCCAGCCCTCGTTCGCAAGTCCTTTGTTTGCATCGCGTCAACCATCTGGCGCGTCATTTGCAGGCAAACGTTCTGGCGGGCGCTTTCTCACGCGCGTCATGGAGCTCGGGTAAAGCAAAAATAATTTTTGCAGCTTACGGAACTCGCGCGCCGGAACGCGTTATATGACAATTACCGGGCTGGTGGGACGACGGACATGCGTATCTTGGTGTCGGCTGTGGTGCTCTCGTGCTTCGTCAGTTTGCCGTGCGCTGCCCAAACAATCCTCAAATCCGAGCCTCTGATGCTGGCACCCTACGAGGTGGCCTTCGTCAAGGACGCCTCGTGCTCCTCCGGTAAGGTGCTGAAGGTCACCGGCGCGATCCGTGGGCTGCATCGCCGGAAGGCCTGCGTGGCTCTGGCGGGCGAGCAGGCGTCACTGGCCACCGCGACCCCCTAAGCTTTTCCTGAGCTCTGGCTTCCCAGCTTCGATTCCTCTTTAGGAATTCAGCTCAAGCTCCATCCTCGCTTGGCGATCAGCCTCGGCCTTGTTCCGGGCCGGGTCCTCGCCCTGTGCGGCCCGGCAAGGCTTGATCTCGTAATCGTTGTCGAGCACCCGGCGTGGCCCGGGACGGTTGTCATCCGCGGTTACGTCCACGACGAGGCCACTTCGCTGCGCGAGCCTCCAGACGTCGGACTCGTCAGGATAGGCCTTGCTGATCTGGGCATCGTTGCAGAACAGGGCGTAGGGCATTGTTCCCGCTCCTGGAAAGCGCATTAACGAATTTGACGGGGTAGGGGTTCCGCTCGCCGGTCGATCACGCGGCCGTGATCAGGGCCGCCGGGTCCTGAGTCCTTAACGAGTCCTGAATCCCGAAAAAAAGAATCCACGGGACTCATTTGGCGGAATCAGCGGATGTTTTCGGTCATGACGACGGACCTGAAAACCTCTTGCGGGCACATGCTGCTGCCCCTCACGCTGGCCCTGTTCGGCGCCTGCGCGGCCAATCTCTGGCTGGTGTGGTCTTGGCTTTAGGCCAGCGACGGGAGATCCGGCTTTACTTGTCAGCCGGTGGACGGGAGGAGGGCTCGCGGATGGCGGCCCGCAGTCTGGTCAGGGTGGCCGCGCAATATTCCTCGCGCTCGCGCTCGAACCGCTCCTGATGCTTGCGGAAATTGGCGATGCGGGCCTGTATTTCGGTGCGGACGTCGTGGCTCGCCACCCGGGACGGCGGGAGAGGTAACGGCAGCGGCGGAGCGGCCTTAAGTGACTCGGTCCCGATGATGGTGTTGACGGGGGCGATCTGCACCGACGCGGCCACTGTCGCCATCGGGATCTCCGGTGGATGCAAGTCATCCTTTTTGCCGGTTACCGATTGGACGAAAGCCATTGTCTGCGCGATCAGCGCGTCGCGTTCCGCGATCCACTTCATGGTGCACCCCTGTTGGCGCCATTCCAGCAAAGCTGGCCGGCCGAATCAAGAAGGTGTTGGGTGGGGGATTGCATATTTTTCCCGGCCGCCCGACAGTGGGGAATGGATGCCAAAGCAGACCATTCAGCCGAAGCCGAGGGCTTGAGGCTCGTCCGCGCGTTCCTATCGCTGCCGCCCGACAAACGGGCGGAGGTGATCGCGTTCGCTGAGGAGTTGGCCCGCGCCAAACGCCGTCCGGAGGAGGGCGCCGACGTCTCGCCGGCGTGAGCGCTAGCGCTCCCGCGGATTGAGGTTGGGCTCGAACGGCGCCCCGACCACCCGAACCGGCGTCGGCGTGGCCCCGTCTATTGCTACCGTTTCAGCCCGCTGCTTTGCCGGAGCCGGCCAGGCAGCCTGTTCGAACAGCGCAACAGCCCCGGCCAACGCGCTACAGCACAGCGTCACCGTGGCCAGCAGAAACATGTTTCGATTTTCTTCCCTGATCCGCATGGGTCGACAACGGCCGACGCCCTTGACCGGTTCCGTCTGACCATGCCCGGATCGCTCCCCAAACTGCCGGCGGGACGCGATCAGGACATGGCCAGGGCAAATCTTCAAAGACAAATCTTCAGAACCACGGATCGAGGTCGCCTCACGGCAGCGCAGATCGAGGTTGGGAAGCAAGCCGCCCATCAGCGCAAGCGCGACATGGTCAACCTTGCCGACGGCTTTGAGCGCGCAGCCGGCGAGATCAAGACGGTGGGCGCGGCGCCCACCGAGCTTGAAGCGTCGTCCTCGACGCTGGCCAAGTGTTTTCCACGGCCAAGATGCTGGCGAGCGACAGCAACCGGCTGGGTGGCACAAACTCCGGCGGCACGGCGCCCCGGCAAGCAGCTGATTTATTGCGGCAGCAAGAGGGACATCGCGATCGCGAACAGGAAGCCCGTTGCGACGATCGCCGCGACAGCACCCGCGGTGATCTTGGCGATCTCTCGGCTGGTATAGGGAGGCATGGGATGCGCATGCTACCTCATGTTGAACTCTGATCCAATCTGTGGTCAGTAGCCGCGCCCGAAATGCGTGCGGCCAACGTCCATTCCCGAAGGTCGATCCATGAACGAGGATATCAGCGACGGCTGGACCGCGTCCGCGGCTGCTTGGATCGTCGAGCAGGGTGAAGACGGCGACTATGGTCGCCGCTTCGTGCTGGACGCGCCGATGCGAGCGCGGATCGAAGGGCGCGGCTTCCGCAATGCGCTCGACGTTGGCTGCGGCGAGGGGCGCTTCTGTCGCATCATGCAGCGCGCCGGCATCCGCACCACCGGCATCGACCCGACCGAAGCGCTGCTCGCGCGTGCCATGAAATTGGACCCGCAGGGCGACTACCGGCTTGGCCGAGCTGAAACAATGAAGATCGAAGCGCCATTTGATCTGGTCGTCAGCTATCTCAGCCTAGTCGACATGCCCCATCTCGGTGCGGCGATCGGGAAGATCGTGGCAGCGCTGCGGCCGGGCGGTACGCTGCTGATTGCCAATCTGACCAGCTTCAACACCGCGGGTCCGCCCGACGGCTGGACGCGTGACGGCGACGGCGCCTTGCGCTTCAACATCGATCATTACATGGAGGAGCGGCCGACTTGGGTGACTTGGCGCGGCATCCGAATTCTGAACTGGCATCGTCCGCTCAGCACCTACATGACGCTGCTACTCGATCAGGGGCTCCTGTTGCGCCTTTTCGTCGAGCCGCAGCCCAGCGGCGGCGACCCCGACAGGAATGCCTTTCATCGCCGGGTGCCTTACTTCCACATCATGGAGTGGCAGAAACCGGTTTGAGGATGGGATGAGATTCGGATGGAACGCATGACCACAGTGTTCACAACGTAGTCTTAAGGTCCGGACGATGATCTCCAAGCGCCCACCCGTGCTCGCCCATGAGCGGTTCACCGCCGACCGCGAGAATTTTGTCGGCCTCGATCTGGCCGCGCGGTTCGAGCGCATCGAGAAGACCAACCTGTGGGGGGCGGCCAGTTCGGTGTCGGGCCTCGGCTCGGAGAATCCCGCGACCGCAGCAATCCGCGAGGAGCTTCCTGCACTCCTGCAACGGCTCGGCGCGCACTCGCTGCTCGATGCGCCCTGCGGCGACGCGGGCTGGATCGGCCGCCTGAAGCGGCATCTCGACTACACCGGAATCGACATCGTGCCGTCGCTGATCGCGGCCAATCGCAAGCGCGTGGCTGGCGGTGAGTTGTCAGGCCGGTTTCTCGTTGCCGACATCACACGCGATGCACTGCCGCGTGCCGACGTGGTTCTGTGCCGGGACTGCCTGGTCCATTTGAGTTTCGACCACATCGTCCGCGCCGTCGCGAACTTTCGCGCCAGCGGTGCGCGTTTCCTGCTGGTCACGACGTTTCCCGAATGGGACGACAATTGCGATTGCGAGGACGGCGACTGGCGGGCGCTGAACATGGAGAAGGCGCCGTTCGACTGGCCGGCACCGCGCGAGCTGATCAACGAGCGTTGCGAAGAGGGCGATGGCGGCTGGCGCGACAAGAGCCTCGGGCTGTGGCGGCTCGATGAACTGCCCGATCGTGTCCTCACTGCCCGGGGGATATGACGGACGCGGGTGGAACGTCCGTTGCGTGAGTAATTCCCCTCGCGCTATACTTTGGGTTGCATGATGCCGTCTCGCATTGCGGTGACGATGTTGGAGCACGCCATGAGACCGAGTGTTGTCGCCGTCGCCATGCTGGTCTGGTGCTGCGCGCCCGCGTTGGCGCAGCAGGACGGCGCTGCGCTCTACGCAAGCCACTGCGCGCAATGTCACGATGGCGGTGATGGCCAGAGCC
>NZ_JADPJF010000064.1:299686-323586 GCF_023073295.1 Bradyrhizobium sp. 23
AGGCCGCGGCGCCATGCAGGCGATGTCGTTCGATCATGTGCTGGGAACGCTGACTTCTGGAAGCATGGCGGCAATGGCGAAGGACCGCAGCGACTCGGAACGGCGCGCGATTGCCGCCTTTGTCACCGGCAAGGCCGCGGTGGGCGACAATGCAGTCGATGCGGAGGGACGCTGCACGCAGCAGGTCAATTTCTTTCCGCAAGCGCTCGATGGTCCGCGCTGGAATGGCTGGGGCGTCGACGTTGCCAACAGCCGCTTCCAGTCGGCCGAAATGGCCGGCCTCACCGCGGAAGAGGTGCCGCGCCTGCGGTTGAAATGGGCTTATGCCTTTCCCGGCGCCTCGGTGTCGTTTGCGCCGCCGACCATCGTGGGCGGTCTGCTGTTTATCGGCGGCACTGACCGCAAGGTGCACGCGCTCGACGCGCGAAGCGGCTGCACGAGGTGGACGCTGCCGACCGATGCCGCGGTGCGCGCGGCGATCAGCTTCGGGCCGCTTCCCGGCACCGATCAGTTCGCGATCTTCTTCGGTGACCTGCGCGCCAATGCCTATGCGGTGAACGCACTGACTGGCGCGCTGATCTGGAAGACGAAGGTCGAGGAGCATCCGGCAGCGCGCATCACTGGCGCGCCGACGCTGCATTCCGGCGTGCTCTATATCCCGGTCTCCTCGCTGGAGGAGGCCGCCGGTTCGCAGGCCAGTTACGAATGCTGTACCTTCCGCGGCAGCGTGGTCGCGCTCGAGGCAGTGACCGGCAAGCCGGTGTGGCAGGCCTACACGATCCCCGAGGTGCCGCATCCGACCGGCAAGAATGCGAGAGGCACGCAGCTGTTCGGCCCGTCCGGCGCGGCGGTGTGGTCGGCACCGACGATTGATCCGAAACGCAACGCCGTCTACGTCGCGACCAGCAATTCCTATTCGAATCCACCCGCCGCAACCGCCGATGCGGTCCTCGCCTTCGAGCTTGCGACAGGTAAGCTGCTCTGGAAGCAGCAGGCGACCCCGAGCGACGCCTTCATCGTCGCGTGCTTCGGCGCGGACAAGACCAATTGTCCTGAAGATCACGGGCCCGACCACGATTTTGGCCAGTCGCCGATCCTCGTGACCTTGCGTGACGGCAGGCGCGTTCTTGCCATCGCGCAGAAGTCCGGCGTCGTGCACGCGCTCGATCCTGATGATGGCGGCAAGATCCTGTGGCAGACGCGGATCGGGAAGGGCGGTGCGCTCGGCGGCAGCGAGTGGGGCTCGGCCGCCGACCAGGATCGCATCTATGTCGCGAACTCAGACGTGCGGTTCCTGCGCGATGGTACGCGGCGGCTCGATGCCACCCAAGGCGGCGGCCTGTTCGGCCTCGACCTCGCCAGTGGGAAAATTGCGATGGAAGTATCTCCTGTCGCCTGTGGCGATCGCCTCCAATGCAGCCCTGCGCTGTCGGCTGCCGTGAGCCTGATCCCCGGCGTCGTGTTTTCCGGCGGCGTCAGCGGCTTTCTGCGCGCCTACGCGACAGCCGACGGAAAGCTGTTGTGGGAATACGACACGGCGCGAGACTATACGGCGGTGAACGGCGCCCCTGGTCATGGCGGCGCGATCGACGGCCCCGGGCCGATCATCGCCGGCGGAATGCTCTACACCAATTCCGGCTACGGCCAGTGGGGCGGCGTCGCCGGCAACGCACTGCTGGCGTTCGAGGTTGCGAAGGAGTGAGGGTCCGTCCTGGATTGCTCTGCGCTCCAGCCGAGCGACAGAACCTGTCAGCCAATTGAGGAGGAAGGAGCTTCGATGATCGATGCCCAATGCAGGTGCGGCGCT
Source organism: Bradyrhizobium sp. 23 (assembly GCF_023073295.1). NCBI lineage: Bacteria > Pseudomonadati > Pseudomonadota > Alphaproteobacteria > Hyphomicrobiales > Nitrobacteraceae > Bradyrhizobium > Bradyrhizobium sp. 23. The sequence continues at coordinate 301,494 of NZ_JADPJF010000064.1, forward strand.
CTCGCGCTGTCGCTTCCAGGACCTTCCAGCCTCGTCGTCGCCTGCCACTGCATTGACTGCCAGCGTCGAACCGGCGCGCCGTTCGGGGTCGGTGCGTTCTATCCGGCGGAGGGCGTCACGATCTCAGGGACGTCGAAGGAGTACGTCCGGACAGCCGCAAGCGGCGGCACGGTCCGCAGCTATTTTTGCCCCGAGTGCGGTTCGACGGTCTATTGGAAGGCGGACAATCTGCCTGCGATGATCGGCGTTGCCGTGGGCGCGATCGCGGTTCCGAACTACCCGGCGCCCAACCGCTCGGTTTTCGAACAGTCGAAACATGCCTGGGTGGAGATATCAGGCGCTGAGCACTTCCAGCAAAGCAGCGCACCGAAGCATTCGAAGTGAGCGTTGCGCGTCAAATTTCGCTCCAAGGCTTCGCGGCAAGATGAATTGACGCCGTTCCCGTGGGTTCCGCCGAGGGTTGGAATTTGCGGCGGTCCCTCTGCTTCGCGTGAGACAATAGCTAGCCGTCCGGATTGGAACGAACGTCACAAAAATTCGTTTGCCGACCGGAGCTAACGATGAATAACGCGGAAATTTTCGAACCTTTCTTAAGGCGGTTGCGGGTCAGCACCGAAATTGATGAAGAGGACGAGGCCGCTATCCGTCATTTGCCAATCACGGTGAAACGGATGGCTGGCGGTCAGCCGGTCGTTTCTCTCGGAGATCGACCTTCGGCGTGCTGCCTTGTCGTTGATGGCTTTATCCTGAGATCAAAGATCGTCGGCAATGGCCACCGCCAAATCATGGCCTTTCACCAACCCGGCGACATTCCCGATCTGCAGGGTCTCTTTCTACATGTGATGGACCATGACGTCAGCGCGCTTGGCGATAGCGTTCTCGGCTTCATTCCGCATGCAGCGGTGCGCTCACTGATAAGAAAGCGGCCTAACGTGGCCGAAGCGCTTTGGCGCGATACACTGACCGACGCCGCGATCTTCCGGGAGTGGATTTGCAACGTTGGTCAACGCGAAGCCACAAGCCGCGTGGCGCATCTCGTGCTTGAGCTTTACACCAGATTGAAGGCGATCGGTCGAGCGGACGGCCTGTCCTTCGACTTTCCGGCCTCTCAGGCACTCCTCGCCGACGCCGTCGGCACGAGTGTGGTCCACATGAATCGGGTCGTTCAGCAGCTACGTGCTCAGCGCGTGTTGGACCTGGAGCGGGGAAGAATATCGATCCTTGATGAAGCCAGGTTGCGCGAAATAGCAGACTTCGACGTGCTTTACCTTCATCTCAATCCGTCGCTCTGAGCCATGAAGTTCTACTTCGATATCAAGGACGACTTTTTCGCTGCGGTCGACGAGGATGGGGTGGATTTGCCCGGCCCGGAAGCCGCCGAAAAAGAGGCGATCGCAATGGCGACCTCGATTGCCAGAGACGTTGCGTCGGCAAAGGGGGCGCAGGTCCTCATTATAGTCAGGAACGAGAAGCACCCGCTGCTCGAGTTGAGTGTAACGGTCGCCCGGAAAGCTCTGACGTGATTGCCTTGGAAATCGGTTCTCGCGGTCGTCAGACGGAGGAGTGCCCCGATCTATAAAGGCCGCAGTGTCGGCTAAATCGGTGGTGCCGGCTGAGGGGATTGAACCCCCGACCTTCGGTTTACAAAACCGCTGCTCTACCGCTGAGCTAAGCCGGCGACGCCTGGAGAAGCGGGGCAGGCCCGGCCTATGCCGGGGCTGTCCGCCCGTGCGCGCCGCAATACCAGACTTGACCGGAAAGTGCCAGAACCCGGGATCCCCGATGCAGACATGAATCAGGCGGCCCGAGGGCCGCCCGATCTGTCGCGTTCGGTTCAAACCGCCTTACTGGCAGATGTGGCGGCGGCCGTCTTCGCCCTTGAACCAGGTGCCGGGCGTGCAGACGAAGCCGTTGCGCTGGGCGTAGGTGCGGGTGTCCCACCCCCGATTGTCCCAGCCGCGGTTATCCCAACTGTTGTCGTAGGCGTAGGCGTCGTTCGTGGCACGGAACGGGGCAGTTGCGATTGCACCCGCAGTCCCGATGGCTGCGCCGGCCACGCCAGCGGCTGCTCCGACCGCGCCGGCGGCGACGTCGGTCGGCCAGAAGCCGGTGCGGCTCCTGTTCCAGTCGTTATTCCAGTCACCGTTGGTGGTCTGGCGATAGGACACGCGACGATGCCGATAGCCGCTATCGGTGTACGGATTTCCCGGTCCGACGTTCTGGCAGTTGGCGTTGGGGAATTGCGCCGCGCAGCGGCCAGGATTGGTGATCACGGCCTGCGCCATGGCAGAGCCTGCCACCAGGGTCGCCGCAATCGCCGTGGCTCCGAGAAGTTTGACGTTCATGATTGTTTGGCTCCCGTTTTGTTGACGCGGGCTAAACGCCGAAGACGCCGGACGTTCCGCTGAAACCGCCGGATTTTCGTCGGCGACAGTCAAACGGAAGTGAGCACGGGCCATGGTTCCGGACTGCAGGATCCGGCGGCGTTAATGCTTCGCTAGTTCGCTTTGGCGCATTTGAGCGGCGCGCAATCCTTACACATTAGGCTTACCGGCAATTGGTGAGAGGGCCTTAACCCTCTCTGCGTCGCTATCGGGTAGGTTGTCGCCGAATAAATGGGGTCCCCTCATGCGCGCTGTGGCGCTCGCTGCCTTTCTGATCGGACTGCCCGCGACGGCGTTTGCCGGCGGCGGCTTCGATATCGTCGTTCCCGGTCGCCCCGGCGTGCCCATCATCATCAACAACATCGACGCGTCCTATGCCGTGATCGAGGGGACCTGGGGCCTGGGGAAGAACGTCCAGGTGCAGCCCACGATTTATGGCGGCCGCTATGTCGCCGAGCGCCAGCCCACCGACGTCGGCCATTACTATCCGACGCTGGGCCTGCGGCCCGGCTATGGCCGGCTCGAGGTCGAACCGCCCGCGAACCGCAAATTGCCCAAGCCGCCCGATAGCTATCACCAGAGCTGGGGCGCCCAATCGGCGCCGCTGCCGCCGCAGATGGACGTGCCCGTCAATCCGCCGCCGGTGATTCTCGCGCCTGAGTTCAACGACCAGCCGCGGCGTCCTCGGCCGCGGCCGCGTGCAGAGATGCCCGGCAAGCCGCCGGGTTAAGAAACGACAAAATCCAAAAAACGGAAATCAACAGGAGGGAGTAATGCGTCAGATGATTTCGGGACTGGTCGCGGCGGCTGCCGTGATGTTCGCCGCCACCGCGCCCGCTGCGGCCTGCGGCTTCGATCCGTGCCAGCCGGTCGCGCCGGTCTATTCCGGCTGTAACACCGGCTGCGGCGGTTATGGGGCCGGCTACAGCTACGGCTACGGCGCCTATGAGCGTCTCGCCGAGCCCACCACGCAATATTATCACGTCAACCAGGGCCCGACCTACACCGGCCCGGGCGCCTTCGCGCCGTATCCGACCTACCGTGAGGACGCGGTGGTTGCGCCCGCCAATTACGGCTACGGCCGTGGCTACGGCTATGGGCACGGCTATGGCTATCGCGCTGCCGCGGTCGAAGCGCCGGCCGCCTATCCCTACCGCCGCCCGTATTACCGTCCGTATCGCTACGGCTACGGCCCGCGCGCCGGCTATCTGCCGCGCACGCATTACGGCTACGGTCCGCGCTACGGCTACGCCCCGCGCCATGCGCCGTATTATGGCGGCCACCGTGTGCTGCGCCGCTATTACTGATCGCTTGATCGGTTGAGCCAACGAGACGCCCGTCCGCGATGCGGACGGGCGTTTTGTTTTGTTACCGCTTCATCAGCCCGAGCCGGCTCGCGCCGACATAGAGCGAGAGCACGGCGGCATTCGAGACGTTGAGACTCTTGATCTCTCCGGGCATGTCGAGCCGCGCCACGACGCTGCAGGTCTCGCGTGTCAATTGCCGCAGGCCCTTGCCTTCCGCGCCCAGAACCAGCGCGAGCGGCTCGCGCAGGGTGACCTCGGAGAGATCCGCGCTGCCTTCACTGTCCAGCCCGACAGTCTGGAAGCCGAGCTCGTTCATCGTGGTCAGTGCGCGGGCGAGGTTTTGCACCGTCACCATCGGGACCAGCTCCAGCGCGCCGGAGGCGGCCTTGGCCAGCACGCCGGTCGCTTCCGGACTGTGACGCGCGGTGGTGACGATCGCCTTCACCGCAAAGGCGGCCGCCGAGCGCAGGATGGCGCCGACATTGTGCGGATCGGTGATCTGGTCGAGCACCAGCACCATGCCGTCCTGCTCCAAATCCTCGATGTCGGGCGAGGGCAGGGGATCGGCCTCGGCGAGCAGGCCCTGGTGCACGGCGTCGGGCGACAGCAGCCGGTCGATCTCCTGGGGCCGGACGATCTCGGGCGCGACCGGGATCGCGATGTTCTCGTCCGCCAGACGCCTTGCGGCGTTCTCGGTCAGCGTCAGCTTGCGGATTTGCCGCTGGGGGTTGGCGAGCGCCATGGAGACGGTGTGCCAGCCATAGAGGATGACAGGCCCGTCGGTGTCCGAATCGCGATCGCGACGGGCCGGACGACCGGCCGATTTTCCGGGCCTGTTGAAGGGCTTAGACCCGCCGCGGGGGCCCCTCGGGTTGAATTTTCGATCCTTCATGGGCTCGCTTGTGTCACGGGTCCCGGAATATGGCAATTTGGGTGGTGTCGGGGGCGATTTTAGCTGTTCGCCTCGGTTGACTTTACCCCACCGCTTCGCCGATAACCGCGCCCGGTCGCGCCCCCATCCGGGCTGTCGCGGCCTTCACGTTCCATGGCCGTCTTCGGTCGCCGGCAAGGTCCGGCCCGATTGTGCTGCCGTCGAGCGGGGGAGTGTCCCGAGTGGCAAAGGGAGCTGACTGTAAATCAGCCGCCTTATGGCTTCGCAGGTTCGAGTCCTGCCTCCCCCACCACGCTTCGCCCTTCGGGCTGCGCGTGGCGCTGCCAAGTGATGCCTGAAGAACGGAGCGTGGTGTCCGGCGAAGCCCGTAGGGCGAAGACGGACTGAAGCGGATCCGATCGCCTCACCCCATCATCTCCCGCACCATCGGCACTACCTTCCGCCCATAGAGCTCGATGCTCTTCATCAGCTTGCCATGCGGCAGCGGGCCCGCCGAATACTTCAGCTGAAACCGCGAAATGCCGAGCGCCTTTGCCGTCTTGGCGATCTTGCGCGCGACCGTCTCCGGCGAGCCGACATAGAGCGAGCCGTGCTCGGCCTCGTTCACGAACTCGTCGCGGCCCATCGGTGGCCAGCCGCGTTCCTTGCCGATGCGGTCGCGCATCGCCTTGTAGTCGGGCCACAGCTCCTCGCGCGCCTGTTCGTCGGTCTCGGCGACATAGCCTGGCGAGTGCACGCCGATCGGCTGTGCCGGGCGGCCGAACTCCCTGAACGCGCGATGATAGAGCTCGACGAAGGGCGCGAAGCGCGCGGGATCGCCGCCGATGATCGCGAGCATCAAGGGCAAGTCGTAATGCGCCGCGCGCACCACCGATTGCGGACTGCCGCCGACGCCGATCCAGGTCTTGAGCGTGCCGTTCTCGACCGGGGGATAGACCAGCTGCCCGTTCAGCGGCGGACGCAGCTTACCTTCCCAGGTCACCGGCTTCTGCGACAGCAGTGCCGCGAACAGATCGAGCTTCTCCTCGAACAGCGCCTCGTAAGCCCGCAGGTCGAAACCGAACAGTGGAAAGGACTCGGTGAACGAGCCGCGGCCGAGGATCACCTCCGCACGTCCGTTCGAGAGCGCGTCCAGCGTGGCAAAGCGCTGGAAGACGCGGATTGGATCGTCCGAGCTCAGCACCGTCACGGCCGAGCCGAGATGGATCCGCCTGGTCCGCGACGTGATGGCGGCCAGCACGGTCTCAGGGGAGGAGATCGCGAAGTCGGCGCGGTGATGCTCGCCGAGGCCGATGAAGTCGAGGCCGAGCTCGTCGGCGAGCACCGCCTCGTCGACGACGTTGCGGATCTCCTGTGCGTGCGGAAGCATCGCGCCGGAGGCGTCCCTGGTGACGTCGCCAAAAGTGTCCAGTCCGAATTCGAGCGGTGCGGTCATTGATGAGGTCTCTGCGGGCGCGGCTTGCGCGCCTGTCACTGGGGGAGGGGATTGCTTTGGTTGGAGCTAAGCAGCAGGGACTGGCGCGCAATGCTGCTTCGAGAAACCCATTGTTTCCCTTTTTCGTGGTGTCGGGGCGCCCGCCGCCCGCGCCTCAGTCCGACCTGGCGAACATCTCGACCAGCGTGTCGCGCAGCCAGCGCTGCGCCGGTACGGTGTCGTTGCGCTGGTGCCAGAACAGCCTGACGATGCGCGGCGGCGCCTTGAGCGGAAGCGGCATGGCGTGCAGGAACGGCGCGTGCCGGGATTGCGAGCGCAGATCGCTCGGCAGCACGGCGATCAGGTCGGACTGGCGCACGATTTCGTAGGCGGCGCTATAGTGATTGACGGTCGCGACCACGTTGCGCGACAGCCCGCGCGAGGCGAGGAAGAGGTCGTAGGACGGCAAGGTCTTGCCGGCGAGGCTCACATCGACATGCCCCGCGTTGAGGAAACTGCGCGTGCTCAGCCGCTTCATCGCCGCGAGCGGATGGCTGCGCCGCATGAAGCAGGCGTAGTCGACGGTCCACAGCGAGCGCGAGCGGATGGCGGCCGGCTGCTGCGCCTCGTTGACATAGACGCTGAGGACGCAATCAACGCGATTGTCCTCGAGCTGGTCGGCGATCTCCAAAATGGTGTTGGGAACGGTGTGGATTCGCGCCTTGGGCGCGACCTTGCCGAAATGGTTCAGCAGGTTCGGCATCACCAGCGAGGCGACGTAATCCGACATCGACAGGCTGAACTCGGTCTGAGCACGGTGCGCATCGAACACCTGCTCGTCGAGCGCGCCGCGGACGGTTTCGAGCGCTTCGCCGATCGGCTCCCACAGCACCACGGCGCGCTGGGTCGGACGGATGCCGGTGCCGGACCTGACGAACAGGGGATCGCCGAGCGCGTCCCGCAGGCGTGCGAGCGCATTGCTGACCGCCGGCTGCGTCATCAGAAGCGCGTTGGCGGCGCGCGTGACGCTGCCCTCGGTCATCAGGGCCTCGAACACTTTCAGCAGGTTGAGGTCGAGCGAGCGAAACGACAGAACATTCATCCCAGTGATGTACTAGATCATGATTATAAATTATGACGATAATATCTCCTTGTCTATGGTTCCCCTGGGAACGAGCGGAGTGCCGGGCCGCCAGACAGAGGGGGACTTTCATGTCGATGATCTCGGCGCGGATCGAGCGCCTTCCATTCGCACGCTTCCACAAGCATCTACTGCTGATGGGCGGGCTCGGCTACATGTTCGACGCGATGGACGCAGCCGTGCTGGCGTTCATCCTGCCGGTGCTGCGCACGACCTGGAATCTGTCGAGCGTGCAGATCGGCGTGCTCGGCAGCAGCACCTATATCGGCTTCCTGTTCGGCGCGCTGCTGGCGGGCACGCTGGGTGACCTGATCGGCCGTCGCGCGGTGATGATGTCGGCGCTGGCACTCTATTGCGTCGCATCCATCGTCAGCGCTGCGGTGAACGACTGGTCGTCCTTCTTCGCCGCCCGCGTCGTCGCGGGCATGGGCACCGGCGCGGAGAGCGCGATCATTGCGCCCTATCTGGCGGAATTCGTCGCACGGCGTTACCGCGGCAGCTTTACCGGCGCGCTGGCCGGATTCTTCTCCTTCGGTTTCGTCGCGGCGGCCTTGCTGGGCTATTTCATCGTGCCCGCCTCTGAGAACGGCTGGCGCATCGTTCTGGTGATCACCGCGGTGCCGGTCGTCATGCTGCTGTGGTGGCGCAGGGCGCTGCCGGAATCGCCGCGCTGGCTGGAAAGCCGGGGCCGGGAGAAGGAAGCCGCAGCCGTGCTGGACAGGATCGAGGCCGGATTTGCGAGCCAAGGCCATGTCCTGCCGCAACCGGTCGTCGAAATCACGGCGCCTGCCGTGACTGGTGGGACGCTGCTTGCCAATTTCGCCGCGCTCCTCGCCGGCCGCCAGGCGCGCATCACCATTATGACCTGGATCATGTGGCTTACGATCACGTTCAGCTACTATTCCTTCTTCGTCCGGATCCCCGGCCTTCTGGTCCAGAACGGCATGAGCATCACCAAGAGCTTCGCCTATTCGATCGCGATCTATTGCGCGCAAATTCCCGGCTATTTCAGCGCTGCGTACTTCAACGAGCGCATCGGCCGGCAGGCGACGATTGCCTCCTACATGGTGCTCGGCGGCGCCAGCGCGCTTGGACTTGCATTCGCGCAGAGCGATCAGCACATCATGGTCGCCGGAATCTTGCTGTCCTTCTTCATGAACGGCACCTATGCGGGGGTCTATGCCTATACCGCCGAGGTATTTCCGACGGCCGTCAGAACCACCGGCGCCGGGCTCGCCTCCGCGATCGGCCGCATCGGTGCGATCGTCTCGCCGATCCTGGTCGGCTATCTCTATCCCAATTTCGGCTTCGCCGGCGTGTTCGGCCTCACCAGGAGCGTGCTGCTGTTAGGCGCGCTCACCGTGGTGCTGATGGGCGTGCCGACACGCGGCCGTTCGCTGGAAGAGATCGCGGCAGGCGAAGTCGCATGAGGGAGACGAAACACCGATCCGATCCGCTGCTCTGCGCGGTGGCGGCCGCGCAGGGCAGGGCGGATCAGCCGGATGCCCTGTACTCGGCGCTGGACGACGCCCTGAAGTCGGCGATCGGGCACAAGCTGTTCACGATCCTGACCTATGACGCCGACACGAGGGAAGCAGCGCGGGTGTATTCCAATCTCCCCGGAGCTTACCCCGCGGGCGGGCGCAAACGCCTGGCGCCGGGGCCGTGGACCAAGGCTGTGCTCGACCGCGGCGAGGCCTATATCGGCCGCACCCGGGACGATCTGCGCGGGGTGTTTTCCGATCACGAGCTGATCGCTTCGCTCGGCTGCGAAAGCGTGCTCAACATGCCCGTGCGCTGGCGCGGGCGCACGCTCGGCTCGCTCAATCTGCTCCATGAGGCAGGCTGGTACGGCAAGGACGATGTCGCTGCGTGTCTCCCATTCGCCCAGTTCGCCTTGCCCGCGCTGCTCATCCAGTCCTGATAAGACAGGAAGTCGTCATGTCCCGTGTGCTCTTCAAGAACGCCGCTCTGCTCGATCCGCTTCAGCCGGACCTCCTGGAGGGACATCACGTGCTGGTCGAGGACGGTCTGATCAAGGAGGTCTCCGATCGGCCGCTCCAAGTGGAAACCGACCGCACCGTCGATCTGAAGGGCAAGACGCTGATGCCCGGCCTGATCGACCTGCATGTGCATGCGATCGCCGTCGAGCTCAATCTGGCGCAGCAGGTGCACATGCCGAACGTGCTGGTGACGCTGCGCTCAACGCTGCTGCTGCGCGGCATGCTGCGGCGGGGCTTCACCACCGTGCGCGACGCCGGCGGCGCCGGCCATGCGCTGAAGCAGGCGATCGAGACCGGTCTCACCGACGGTCCGCGGCTGTTCGTCTCGGGTCGTGCGCTCAGCCAGACCGGCGGGCACGGCGACATGCGGGCCCGCTCGGATTATCTTGCCAGCGACGCACCGTGCCCCTGCTGCGTGCGTGTCGGCGCGCTGGCGCGCGTTGCCGATGGTGTCGACGGCGTGCGCAGGGCGGCGCGCGAGGAACTGCAGATGGGCGCCGACCAGATCAAGATCATGGCCTCCGGCGGCGTTGCTTCACCGACCGATCCGGTCGGCGCCTTCGGCTACTCCGAGGACGAGATCCGCGCCATCGTCGAAGAGGCGCGCGGGCGTCAGACCTATGTGCTCGCCCACGCCTACACCGCTGCCGCGATCGAACGCGCGGTGCGCTGCGGCGTGCGCACCATCGAGCACGGCAATTTGGTCGATGCTCCGACCGCGCAGCTGATGGCCGAGAAGGGCGCCTATGTGGTGCCGACGCTCGTCACCTACGAGGCGCTGGCTAACGAGGGTGCCCAATATGGCCTGCCGCCCGAAAGCGTTGCCAAGATCGCCGATGTCCGCGACGCGGGCCTGCGTTCGCTCACGATCTACCGCGACGCCGGCGTGAAGATGGGGTTCGGCAGCGACCTGCTCGGACCGTCGCAGCGTCTGCAGAGCGACGAGTTCCGCATCCGTGCCGAGATTCTCGGTCCCCGCGCCGTCATCGCCAGCGCGACATTGGTCGGCGCCGAGGTGCTCGGCATGGACGGCAAGCTCGGCCGCATCATGCCCGAAGCCATTGCGGACCTGCTCGTGGTCGATGGCAATCCGCTGCGCGACGTGGCCTGCCTACTCGGCCAGGGCGAGCACATCCCGATGGTGATGAAGGCAGGCAAGGTCCAGTTCGACCGGCTGGGGGCGCGCAACTAATCCTATTTCGAGATGCGCACGACCATCTTGCCAAGCGCCCCGCGCGTCTGCATCGTCCTGAACGCTTCCCGGAAGTCATCCAGCGCGAAGATGCGACCGACCACAGGCTTCAGCTGGCCCTCGACCAACCAGGCCGTCAGCTCCGACATCAGGCGCTTCTGCACCTCGGGCTCGCGGATTGGAAGCTGCGCGAGGTCGACGCCGAGCAGGGCGCCGCCCTTCAGCAGTGGCAGGTTGAATGGCAATGCAGGGATCGCGCCGGCGGCAAAACCGACCACGAGATGACGGCCGCGCCAGGCGATGGAGCGAAAGGCCTGCACCGAGATCTCGCCGCCGACAGGGTCGAAGATCACGTCTGCGCCGCGTCCTGAGGTCAATTCCTTCAGCGTGTCGCGCCAGTTGGTCTGCGTGTAGTCAACCACGGCATCGGCGCCGTGCTGTCGCGCGAACTCGCGCTTGTCTGGTGTCGATGCCGCTGCGATCACACGGGCGCCGAGCAGCCTGCCAATCTGGACGGCCGCGATTCCCGTGCCGCCCGCTGCGCCCAGCACCAGAAGCTGTTCGCCTGCGCCGAGCGACGCTCGCGCACTCAGCGCATAGAGGGCGGTCAGGTAATTGGCACGAAACGAAGCGGCGACCTCCGCCGCGACGCTGTCCGGCAGGGGATAGAGCGCTTCGGGGGTGACGACGATCTCTTCGGCAAGCGCGCCCGAGCGCGTCATCCCCATTACGCGCATCCCGGGTTGATAGCCGCCCGGTGCGCCGGGGGCTTCGTCCACGATGCCTGCGAATTCGGTTCCGGGAATGAAGGGCAGGGGATCCTTGGTCTGATAGCGCCCCTCCATCTTCAAACCGTCCACAAATCCGATTCCTGCAGCCTCTACCCGGACACGCAGCTGTCCGGGTCCGATGTGTGGAGACGGAACGTCCTTCAGGGCGATTTGATCGATCGGCGCGTATTGCTCGACGACGACGGCTTTCATGTCGGACCTCTGTTGTCCAGTTATGCTGACAGGTCTCGACACCAGCCTCTTGTGTCTTACCGCCACATTCCGCGCATCCGCGCCCCGATGTCGACCTTCGGCCCCTGCGCCGCCGTGCGGGCCGCGCTTGCCCCAGCCTTCGGCCAAGCGGTGCGCTCGAACAGATAGACCAGCGGCTCCGGGATGAAGCGGGTGCGCGAGGCGTAGACGTGGCGGTCGCCCTTGGCTTGCTGGCCGTGGGTGAAGAAGCGCTGCGGCACCACGAGGTGCAGGTCGTCCTTGGCGCGCGTCATCGCGACATAGAGCAGGCGGCGTTCCTCCTCGAGCTCGGCGCTGGTGCCGGCGCCGAGATCCGACGGCATGCAGCCGTCGACGACATTGAGCACGAATACCGATTTCCACTCCTGGCCCTTGGCGGAGTGGATGGTGGAGAGGATCAGATAGTCCTCGTCGCGCAAGGGCGGCCCGGATTTGTCGCTGGCCGCATCCGGCGGGTCGAGCGTGAGCTCGGTCAGGAATTTCTCGCGCGAGGCATAGCCACTCGCGATCTGCTCGAGCTGCATCAGGTCGGCGCGGCGCGTCTCCGAATCCTCGTGGAGGCGATCGAGATGCGGTTCGTACCAGAGCCGCACGCGTTCGAGATCGGCCGGCCATTCCGAATAGCGCAGATTTTCGATGGTGCGGACGAAGTCGGTCCAGTCCGCGCCGGTGCGCGGCGGCACCGGGAGCTGGCCGAGCGCGGCGAGCGGATCGGAGCTTTCCGCCATCTGATCGAGCACACGCTGCGCGGTCGCAGGTCCGATGCCCGGCAACAGATGCAGGATGCGAAATCCCGCGACGCGGTCGCGCGGATTTTCGGTGAAGCGCAGCAGCGCCAGCACGTCCTTGACATGCGCGGCATCGAGAAATTTCAGCCCGCCGAACTTGACGAACGGGATGTTGCGGCGGGTCAGCTCGATCTCCAGCGGGCCCGAATGCGAGGAGGTCCGGAACAGCACTGCCTGGTGCTTCAGGAGCGCGCCTTGCTCGCGGTTGGCCAGCACTTCCTCGACGATGTAACGGGCCTGGTCGGTCTCATCGTGCACGGTGACGAGCTGCGGCTTTTGCGCGGAGCTGCGGTCGGTCCAGAGGTTTTTTGTGAAGCGCTCGCGCGCCAGACCGATGACGCCGTTCGCCGCCGCCAGCACGGGTTGCGTCGAGCGGTAATTGCGGTCGAGCGTGATCATCTCGGCGCGGGGCGAGAAGCTCTGCGGAAAATCCAGAATGTTGCGGACCGTGGCGGCGCGGAACGAATAGATCGACTGCGCGTCGTCACCGACGACGGTGAGGCCGCGTCCGTCCGGCTTCAGCGCCAGCAGGACCGAGGATTGCAGGCGGTTGGTGTCCTGATATTCGTCGACCAAGACGTGATCGAAGCGGCCGCCGATTTCTTCCGCGATCAGCGCATCGCTCATCATCTGCGACCAGTAGAGCAGCAGGTCGTCGTAATCCAGCACGTGCTGGGCCTGCTTGGCCTCGACATAGGCCGCGAACAGGCCCTTCAGCTCGGCCGCCCAGCCTGCGCACCAGGGATAGTGCGCCCCCAACACCTTCTCAATCTCCATCTCGGCATTGACGCAGCGCGAGTAGATCGACAGGCAGGTGCCTTTGGCGGGAAAGCGGCTCTCCGTCTTCGACAATCCGCGCTCGTGCCGGACCAGATTCATCAGGTCGGCGGAATCCTCGCGGTCGTGGATGGTGAAGGCAGGATCGACGCCGATCCGCTCGGCATATTCGCGCAGCAACCGTGCGCCAATGCCGTGGAACGTGCCGGCCCAGCTGAGCGCGTCGCGCATGATCGCGGCATTGTTCTCGCCGAGCACTTTTCGGGCGATGCGCTCGACCCGGCCGGCCATCTCGGCCGCGGCGCGGCGGGAAAACGTCATGAGGAGGATGCGGCGCGGATCGCTGCCCGCGACGATCAGATGCGCCACGCGGTGGGCCAGCGTGTTGGTCTTGCCGGAGCCCGCACCGGCGATGACGAGCAGCGGCGCGCCCACGGTCGCACCATCGGCCACGCCATGCTCCACGGCGCGGCGTTGCTCCGCATTGAGCGTGTCCAGATATGTCGCCACGAATCGCCCCGGTGAAACAGCCAGAGTCGGCGATCCCGCTGCGAATCGCAATGCGTCTGGACGGGACCGATGTTAAGACCTAGGGACAAGACGGCCCAAGGTTCCATTCCGAAAAGCGCCACCCGGCATGACCGAGCTCAAATCCGACCAGTTCGAGATGCGACGGCTGGAATCGCTCAGCAACACCATCTTTGGCGTCGCCATGACGCTGCTCGCCTACGATCTGCCTAGGGCCGCGGTCTTCACCAGCGCGCCGGACTGGAACGATCTCGCCCGGGTCTATTCCGGCAAGCTCGCGGGTCTTGCGCTCAGCTTCATCATCGCCGGCGTGTTCTGGATCAGCCATCACCGGCGGCTGGCGCGCCAGCCCGTCGGCAGCCGCGGCGCGGTGATCCTCAATTTGTTCTTCCTGCTGTCGATCGTGCTGCTGCCGGTGACCAACGGCCTCTACACCAACTACGCCACGAGCAGTGCGGTCGCCGTGCTCTACGGCCTGCACCTGACTGCAATCGCCGGCCTCAATGCCTGGCTGTGGTGGAGGATCTTGGGCGGCTGGCGCCAGGAGATCATGGCCTCGTTGTTTCCGCTGCTGGTGTTCATCCCGGGCACGGTCGTTGCGGCGTTCGCGCCGCAAGTCGCGCCGTTCGTGTGGTTCATCGCCTTCGGCGGGCTGCTGATCCAGCGCTTCTATGTCGGGCCCACCGGGACGGACAATTAGGCCTGCCGTTCATTCGCCGGAGGGCGTCGCGCCGAACCCGTCGGCCGGCACGTAAAGCTTGACCGGGCGGATTTCGTAGACCGCTGAGGGATTGACCTGGCGCAGCGTTCGCGCCGCCGCGATCGCCTCCTCTTCCGTGTCGTACTCGGCGAGGTGGAAGCCCAGAAGCTGCTCCTTGGTCTCGGCAAATGGGCCGTCCAGCACGACCCCCGCGCCGGGGCCGCGCAAGGTGCGGGCCTTTCGGGTCTCATCCAGGCGGGCGGCCGGGCCAAAATGCCCGCTTGCCCGGAGGGGAGCCTGAACCTCGATGACCTTTGCCACGACCGCGGCGTCCTTCTCGGGCGTCCAGGACAAGATCTCGTCTTCCACGTGATAGGCCAGGATGGCGTAAAGCATCGTCACCTCGTTGATTTTCGCTGCGCGCGTCCAAAGGACGTATCACCACCGTCGCAGCCGACAATGGGGCTGCGGAAAATATTGCGTCGCGGGTGCGGCGACGAAACCTTCCCGAAACCCGATTGCGGCCGAAAGGTGTGAACGCCGCGCGAAATCGGCGCGACTGATTGCCACCAAGAGCACTTCGGAGGCGGCCATGTCGACCATCAAGATCATCTGCGACGCGCGTCGGACGGGAAAGTCGGAGCTTGCGGATCTGCACGACCAGAGCGGCCACCATCGCTATTACGACAGCTCGGCCGAGAGCGGCGGCGAGCGCATCGTTGAAAGCCGGCGCGGCAAGCGCCCGCGCGCAATGAACGTTTGCGGCTTCTAAGCCCAATGCTTGCGAAACAGCCTGCGACCATGAACGTCGTGCAGATATCGATCGCCGCGATGCCGTTCCTGCTCTCGCTCGCGAGCAGGTCCGGCAAGGCGATGGCGCCAAGCCTGCTGGCGGGCATCTTCACCGTGCTTCTCGGCAGCGAGCCGCCGCGGGCGGCCATGGCCTGGTGCGTCGGGCTGTTGATCGCGGCGGTTGCGGTGCGGGAGCGGACTCGCACGACCTGACCGCGTGTCACATCCCGCTCAGCACCTGCTTGATCAGGGTTTCCCGCAACCGGGCGATTTCGCCGCTCGCCTCCATCTGCTCGATCATCCTTCCGACCTTCGGCACGAGATCGCGATGCCGTTCATGCAGATGGTGGTAGATGCTGATGCGCTCGAGGGGTGGTGAGAGCGGATGGATCCTGGCCTGGAGATTGAGCTTCCTCACCGCAGCCAACCCGCTGAAGAGGTCGGTGACCATCACGTCGATGCGGTCGGCGTCGAGCATCTTGACCATGTTGTCGAGGCTTGTCGTCGCCGTGACCCGGGTCATGCCGCGCGTACCGGCTTCCGACGAGCCGACGCCGCGTACGATGCCGATGCTGTAGTCCCTAATTGAATTCCAGCCGGCGACGTCGAACTGCAGTTTCGTGGTGAAGACAGTAGGCTCGATGTAATTGATCGCAGGTGTCACCTGGATCAGCGTCGGATAGTCGCGAGAGAGCGTTCCGATCCGCTGGACCTCGCCGTCGACCTCGCCGGTGCTCGACAGCGCGAGCGCGCGCTTGCCGGGCACATCCTCGAATTCGAGCTTGATGTTCAGCCGGGCATAGACCGCGCGGAGCATCTCGCCGCCGACATATTGATCGGGGATATCGGCGATGCGCGCCAGCCTGATGACCTCTTGCGCCTGCGACGGGCCTGCCGCGAGCAGCAACAGGCAGACCACGACTATCCGCCTCATGACGCATCTCCCTGGCCATGCCTCTTGGGCGTGCCCTGCTACCATCGGATTCCGGTGCCGCGATCTACCGGAGATGGCGGCTGCGCCGGTCCGCAACGTTGAGAGCGCGTTCCCGCTGTATGGCGGCTCCGGACTTTCACCGATGTCATTCTAGCACGCGAGGTGGTAGTTTGCCTGGGAAGCCTGCTGCTGGGCGCAAGATATGACCCCGTCGAGCTCAAGCCGCCCAAGGGCCAACAGGATCATCGGCCGACAAGATCGCCACGTGTATCGCGTGCTGAGGCAGCGCCTCAACCGTTCACCTGCTCGCGGCTGCGATCGGTAAGCTGAGCAGGTGCCGCCATTTTCGAGGACATGGTGCATGGGCGACGCAGGTGACGATGATATCAAGCGTGGCCGCGCCATTGCGCCGGCGGCTTCGAAGCAGGATTTGACCGGCATCGGCGCCCCGTTCGCGCCTCCGATGTTCGCGGCGCTCCTGTCGCGGATCTTCAACTGGTCGCGCAGCGGCGTCGGGCCTCGGCTGCTTGCCGCCGTGCTGCTGTTCTCATCGGTCGTGACGCTGACCCTGACCGCGCTCCAGCTCTATCTGGATTACAATCGTGAGGTCGGACTGATTGAGACGCGGCTCGACGAGATCGGCCGCAGCACTACGGGCAGCCTCGGAGAGAGCCTGTGGAATCTCGACCAGAACCAGCTCAAGCTCCAGCTCGATGGCATTCTGCGGCTGCCCGACATCCGTGCGGCGGAGGTCCGCGAGATCGCCGATCGGCCCAATCCGATCCGCGTGGAAGTCGGCGAGCGAAACACTCGTTCGATCATGACCCGGGAGTTTCCGCTGAGCACGATGGTGCAGGGGACCTCGCGTGCCATCGGCACGCTCCGGGTCGAGGCGACGCTGACCGACGTCTATCAGCAATTGTTGAACAGGGCCCTCGTCATTCTGGCAAGCCAGGCGGCAAAGACGTTCCTCGTCTCGTTGTTCATCATCTACATGTTTCATCTGCTGGTGACCCGGCATCTCGTCGCGATCGCCGAGTACGTCGGCAAGTACAGCCTCGGCCGGCCGCCGCCGCCGCTGCGCCTGGAGCGCCGGCCGCCTGACGAGGCCGACGAGCTGGACAAGGTGGTCGTTGCTTTCAACGCCATGTGCGCCAACCTCGAACATGCCTATGGCGAGCTGCGCGCGGCCAATGGGAATCTCGAGCGCGACCTGAAGATCCGGCGGCATGCCGAGGAGAACGCCCGCGCGAGCGAACAGCGCTTCCGTGACTATGCCGAGACCGCATCCGACTGGTTCTGGGAGACCGGTCCGGATCACGTGTTCACCTATATTTCAGATCGGGCCGGTGCTTTCGGCATGGACCCCAAGGCGCTGATCGGCAGGCGCCGTTCAGACGCCGCCTTCGACCACGATGCCGAGCCGCAGAAATGGCGCAGTCACTGGGCCACGCTGGATCGCCACGAGCCGTTCCGGAAGTTCGAGTATCGCGGCCGCGATGCGGCTGGCCGCGCGCACCATTTCAGCGTTAACGGCCAGCCGGTGTTCAGCGCCGATGGACGCTTCATGGGGTATCGCGGTTCGGCTACTGATCTGACCGAGCAGCACGAGACGGAGGAGCGGCTTCGCCAGTCGCAGAAGATGGATGCGATCGGTCAGCTCACCGGTGGCGTCGCGCATGACTTCAACAACGTGCTCACTGTCATCACCGGCACCATCGAGATCATCCGGGAGGGGCTGGCGGACAAGCCCGACCTCGCCGCGATCGCCCAGCTCATTGACGATGCGGCGGCGCGAGGCGCGGAGATCACCTCGCAGCTCTTGACCTTTGCGCGTAGGCAGCCGCTGGAGCCGCGCGAGATCGACGTCAACGGCCTCGTGCTCGAGACGGCGAAGCTGTTGAAGCCGATCCTGGGCGGAAACATCGAGATCGTGACCCGCCTCGCGGACGACGCCTGGCCGGCGATGGCCGATCCGTCGCAGCTGTCGTCGGCGATCATCAATCTCGCCGTCAATGCGCGGGATGCGATGCCTGGCGGCGGCACGCTGACGCTCGAGACCGCGAACCGCGAATTCGATGGCGCGGATGGTGCTGGTGACGGCGATGCCACGCGCGGCGCCTTCATCATGGTTGCGGTGGCCGACACGGGCCATGGCATCCCCGCCGACATCCGCGACCGCGTGTTCGAGCCGTTCTTTACCACCAAAGGGGTCGGTCGCGGCACCGGGCTCGGCCTCAGCATGGTCTACGGCTTCGCCAAGCAGAGCGGCGGCAGCGTTGCGATCGAGAGTGAGGAAGGCCGCGGCACCGTGATTCGGCTGTTTCTGCCGCGATCTGCGGGCGGAGCGCAGGCCAGGACCGGCTCGCTCCAGGCGCCCGCGGCGGCACGCGGGCACGAGGCGATTCTCGTCGTCGAGGACGATCCGCTGGTGCAGGGCTATGTCATCGCCCAGCTCGGCAGCCTCGGCTATCGCATCCTCGCAGCCGGCGACGGCGCAACCGCGCTTGCGCTGGTGCAGCAGGGCGCCCAATTCGATCTGCTGTTCACCGACATCATCATGCCCGGCGGCATGAACGGGCAGGAATTGGCCGAGGCCGTGTGGCGCCTCCGCCCGGGGATGAGGGTGCTCTATACGTCCGGCTATACCGACAACGCCCTCGACCACGAGGGTCAGCTCGGTCCCGGCGTTGCGCTGCTGAGGAAGCCGTACCGGAAGGCGGACCTGTCGTTGAGGATCCGCGAGGTCCTCGCCGGCGAGCCGCCCGCCTGAGCAGCCGGCGCGCGATGCCAACGAAAAAGGCGCGGCGGGGAAGGCCCCCGTCGCGCCCGATTTCTTGCTCGCTGGTCCAGGGCTGAGAGCGCCCCGATGCCAAGCCTCTATTAAAGGCTTAGCGGGCGATCCCAGCGAGGTGACAGCGCTTGGTAAAAGACACTGGATCACCTCCTTTCGTTGGTTGCGGAAGATTTCAATATAGGCGGCAATTCCGGCGTTGTTAAGGGGAGGCGGGTCGGGAGGAACCAGCGGCTGTTCGTAGGGCCGGGCAGACGCTGGAAGCCGTCTCTTAGGCAGTTGATCTTGGGCAGTTGAGACCGCCGCCCGGCCGTGTTAGGGAGCCCCTGTCGCGGGTGTAGCTCAATGGTAGAGCAGCAGCCTTCCAAGCTGAATACGAGGGTTCGATTCCCTTCACCCGCTCCAATTATTTCAATAACTTAGCGCGTTAAGGCCTTTCCATTCTGACAAGCCGCGCATTCTCATTCTGACAAACGTTCCTTTCGCTTGTTTTGCACGGCGCTTGATGCGTTTCATTTGCGCATCTTGCTTTGCCTGATCGTCGTCGTGCAGATAGTGCGCCATAGCTGCCGTCGACGACCACTGACCCTTCTTCATTAGCTGCGTTTCCGTTAGCCCGGATGTGCTTGCTTCGGTCGTGCCGCCGTGGCGGCCGAAAGAGGTAAAAGTTAGCTCGGGCCGTAAACCTGCAGCCAAGATAATTTTCTTCGTGATGCGTTGGACTTGAGTCAGCGTCTCGCCCTTGCCAAACCAGGGTAGACTGCTCCCATCACGTCGCAACATCAGACCTCCTGTCGGACGCAGCTCCTTGATCGCACCGAGCTCTGCCATTAGCAGCGGGTAACATGCCTTCCCCTTGGCTTCTTTGAAGAGCTTTCGAAGAGCTGATCGACGAAAGCGGTGTCAATACTTGCGACCCGGCGCGTCCCCAGTCGTCGGCCATCTTGCAAGATGTACTCACCGATCATTTTGATGCCAGTCTCATGAACCCGGCACTGACCGGGGCTCAAAGGCTGAAGTCGCTTAGCTGTCTTCTGGGGACCACGTTTGACGGTAGAGATGAAACATCCAATCTACCGTGCCGATGACCACGCCAATGCCAATCGCATTTTGCGTCCTCGCCGCCCATGCGCCAGCTATCTGAAGCTCGACCTGAACAGCACATCCTGCAAGAACTCATCCTGCAGGATGCGGTGTACATACTGCCAGCAAGAGATGTTAGCGGCAGACGTAGCTGCCGTTAACCAGAACGCGGACACACGCGGTGCCCACCGTAGGTCATGGTATCCTCCCCCTAGGCGTCGATCTCCTGAGCGCAGATTGGCGCGAGAGGCGGCGGCTCAATGAGCGCCGCCCATCGCGCCATCATCCAGCTCTATTGGCACACATACATGATGCCATCACCGCCCTTCACCAACGAGCCTGGGACGCATCCGGTGCCGTTGCGCGCCGCATAGTCGGCCAGCCGCTATAGCCGTAGCTCCACGGCCCGCCGAAGTAATAAGCTCGCACCGCGTACCAGGGCAAACCGTCATTCGTGTAGTAGTGACCGCGATAATAAGGAGTGACGTACAATCGGGCGGCCGCTTGGGCGTTGTCGAGTCGCAGCGAGATCCCGCTTCGGTCGGTCAAGCCAATGAACAGCGCCGTGCCGCATACGAGCGCGGCGACGGCAATCTTCCTTGCGCTTATCTTCATGGACGTTCTCAAAAAATGAACTTCAACGCCACAACACCAACGCCACAACAGGGCGGCGATTTGCGTTAGATCAAGGGAATCAAACAAATCGAATCTGCTTCTCCTTCGAATTCGCAGGATCAGTTCGGATCAAATAATGCGAATCTGGAGGATAGCACTCCAGCCCGACAAGTGCGGCCCACCATCGGAAAGCTCGCTGTCACGGTGGCAGCGCCGGCTCTCTCTGCACTGGAGCCAAGTATGCAATTGTGCGAGTGCTTTTCGCCAGAATGCTTCAGGCAGTCGGGGACGAGCTCGGAGACGGCATCGCGGTTCGGGATCTGCTCTTCATCAGCTCTGCCGATCGGTTCGTAGGATCCTGTTGCGCAGCGACCAATTTGCTGAACGCAAAGAAGAATCTGGCGACGACACCCTCGTCCGATCCGCGCTCATCACGAAGCGCCTCTGCCGCCATAAGCGACCAGCTTCTTGCCTCAGCCATCCAGACGGTGCGGTTTGCCGCATCCTCGCTTGCGAGCTGCCGACAAAGTGCTGCGCGCGAACTCAGCTCGAATTGACTCATCATCGTCCCTCCCTGCCAGAAGCTCGATGTACGCGGTGAGAACTCTGCGTTGCGTGCCACGTCTCTGCAATTGACCTTCCGGTCATTGTACCAAGGGGCATGTCACAGCCACTGACCAAGCCGCGCGATACTACGCCAGGCGGTGTTGCGAAAATTCAGTTTGTTGATCTGGCTCAAGCGACGCCGCATTCGAACGCGGTGAACATTAGCCTGCTGCAGCGTGCGTGCGCTTACCAGTGAAGCGCCACCGATGCATCAGCAAGTGCTTCACCAGGGGCGCGCCGCGGCGGAAGCAACGGCGGCTCGATTTAGGCAGCCATGCCCATGCAGGTCGCATTTCTTCGCCAATCCTGCCGCCGTGGCCCGTTGCTTGCCAGACGAAGGTCTGCGGCGGCAATGGCGCC
Organism: Bradyrhizobium sp. 23; assembly: GCF_023073295.1. Classification (NCBI taxonomy): domain Bacteria; kingdom Pseudomonadati; phylum Pseudomonadota; class Alphaproteobacteria; order Hyphomicrobiales; family Nitrobacteraceae; genus Bradyrhizobium; species Bradyrhizobium sp. 23. The sequence continues at coordinate 322,826 of NZ_JADPJF010000064.1, forward strand.
GACAATGCCCATCTCGCGATATCTGGTCTATGTCGGCGGTGCGTTGCTCGCGATGCTCTTCGTTGTGGACGCCCTGGTGCAGGATCGGCCTGCCATCCACGGTGGAGCTGCGCGCTCCGCGACCATCCGCATCCATTCCGATTGGAAATTGCCCGAGCGGGTCGTTCTCGACACTAGCCTGCCGACGATCGTCGCAACCGACATCGCCAAGGTCGAGCCTGGTGCCCTGCCGGGCGCCGACCTCTCACAGAGGCGCGCTCGCGAGGCCTTCGCTCAGCTAGGAGCAGCCGATGCCGAACGACCGCCGGCGCGTCCGTCGACAAAAGCTGATGTGAAGCCGCAGCGTCAAAACAAAAGTGCGCGGAGGCACATCGAAAAAAATATCCGCCTCGTCGCGCGGCCGCCGCAGTACGGCTGGTTTGGCAACCAGGTTTGGTGAGCGTCTCCGATCGTCGCATCTTCGGCGTGGGGCGCCTGCCATCGATACTATCAACGAGTGCACGTCGAGGGATTGCCCAATCAAATGTCCTTCAAGATCGGGAGTAACTGACATGAGTGAAACGTCAAGGTTTGAACGGTTAGATCGTCGCGGGGCTCTTTCATTGCCCGGATGGGCCGCTGTACTCGGATTGGCGGCACCCGGCACGGTGCTGTTAGGAACAGAAGCGCCGGCGCAGACGATCGGCATGGAGCGACGCCAGGAGAGGCGGGGAGCCCGCCACGAGCGACGTCAGGAACGGCGCACGGGCCGGACTGAACGC
>NZ_JADPJF010000064.1:323663-332283 GCF_023073295.1 Bradyrhizobium sp. 23
CGCCAGGAAAGGCGTTCAGGGCGCACGGAGCGCCGTGAAGAGCGGCGCAACTAGGACGTCAACATGCTCTCACCGATCATCGCTCGCCGGCAGAAGTCTGCTTGATCGCGATCCGGAAGCTGGCGGATGCCGCAGACCTGCTACGTCACATTCGAGGTGCACAAGCGTGGGACCTTGCCGAAGCGGCGAAGTCCACGGGAGACACGCACATTCGAGAGCGAAGCCGAGGCGCGGGCTTTCGCGCGAGAGAAATTCAATGAGGGATTGATCGTGTTTGCAGGCACGCTCAATCCCTTTTTGCCACGACGGCTGATTCCCTCGAGCGACATTCCGTCCTGGATAGAGCAAGACCGAGGCGGCGAGGTTGGCGGCCACGATGACAAGCGCGAACCGGAGAAATAGGCAGCATGTCTTGGTGCTTCATGCCGATGTCACGTTCGAAATGTCTTGAGTGTTGCCATTATGGCACGTGGAGTTTGTGCCCTCGCCCGTAGAGTTTCAGCTGGAAGTTGGGGGATGATCGCAGGGCAACAAGCCACCGTTCGAGCAATCAAAAAGCGGCCGGCAAGGAGAGCATGATGAAAAGACTTCTGCTGACAACCATTGGCGTGGTGACGCTGGCCATGGGACCCGCCATGGCTGCCGATATGGCCGTGAAGGCGCCGCCCCCGGCACCGATCATTCCGATCTACAATTGGACGGGGCTCTACATCGGCGGCAATGGTGGCTGGGCGCAGAACCACAGCTGCGTCGATTTCCTTGACGCGGCCGGCGTCGCCGTCGCTTCCGGCTGCCGCGATCGTTCCGGTGGTGTTATCGGTGGCCAGCTTGGTTATCGCTGGCAGGCCAGCCAGTGGGTGTTTGGTCTGGAAGCTCAGGGCGATTGGGCGGATCTCAGCAATCAGCGCGTCAGCCTGTTCGATCCAACGCTCTCCACGCGCGCCAAAACCAGCGCTATCGGCCTCTTCACCGGCCAGATCGGCTACGCCTGGAATGCGTCACTGCTCTACGTGAAAGGCGGCGCTGCGGTGACAGACAATCGCCTCAGCGTACTTGATACTGCGACCGGCGCCGAGCTCGCGGCGCAAAGCGCAACCCGCTGGGGTGGTGTCATCGGTGTCGGATTCGAGTATGGCTTCACGCCGAACTGGTCGGTGGGTCTCGAATACGACCATCTGTTCATGGGGCACCGGAATAATTCGTTTACGGTCGCTGATCCGCGACTTGCTGCTTTCGTGAACGATCGGATCACCCAGGACGTGGATATGCTCACCGTGCGCTTCAACTACCGGTTTGGCTGGGGCAGCAATCCGGTCGTCGCGAGGTACTGAACTTTCCTGGTCTGATGTCTTCAGGAGGCCGGCAGCGACGCCGGCCCTCATTTTTGCGCTTTGGCGCGTCCTATCCTCGGCGCCTGCCAACGCGATCGACCGGACCGCCGCGATTGGTCGGTGTGCCGGGCCGCACTGCTTCTCGTGCGCCAGCGCGCGCGACAGGACGCACCCCCAGGACGACGCCCGGTCTTGCAACGCAATGCGCGGGATAGTCCACGTATTGGCAGTATGCGACGGCGTTGGCGCTCCCAGAACTCGTGAAGACGAACCCGACCGTCATCAATGCAACTGCTAATGCGATGGATGGCTTCATTTTTGGCCTCCTGTTTTTGGAGCCGTAGTGGAAGCCTGCGCGTTGCGGACGTTACCGGCAAAACGGTTCGTCTGCCGCGAGAATCGTCCGATGCGGCTCTCGCGCCATAGAATGTCGATCGCTCAAAACTGTTCGTGCTGGAGCGGTTGGATTCCGTCGAGCGGCCGGGTTGCTCGGGCGATCGAATACACTCGGTTTCCTTACACGATGTCTTCCAATGATAGCCTGATCGAGGAGGAAGGATTGCTGTTGCGGGCCGCCGATCTCATCGGTCAGCTCGGCGATCCCAACTACCTGAAGAAGTCCAACGCGCTGTTCTACGAATTCGAGGAGATCGGCCTCAACAGGACCTTGGGCTACGCGACGCCAGCGGACATCGTTTACAAATATCCGCCATTCTATTGGAGTAACGTAGCTCCCCAGATCCAGCCGGCGATACGTCATCTCAACGTGACGTCCCGAGGCCGGCAATGGATAGCGAGTCTCTACGGCAACATATTTCGGGCCGAGCGCGAGCTGACTCTGTCTGGACCTCAGCCCTAGAAGAGGCTCGACGCTTGATCTGGATCAAGCGTGCGGCGTGAGAGCAGGGGCTAGTTCGCCTCAGCATGCGCGGCATGGCTGAAGGCGCGTCCGTGAAAACACTCCGTCAGATATTCTCCGGAGACGAGATCATCCAGCTTCTGATCCGACTCGGATTGCTGGGGCTGCTGCTCGTCTGGGCGCTCCTCCTGGTCCGTCCATTCATCCCCATTTTGGCCTGGAGTGTCGTGCTTGCTGCTGCGCTGAACCCGGCGTTTCGGCGCCTCAGCGACATTCTCGGCGGACGGCCGAAGCTTGCGGCGACGATCCTCACGCTCGTAAACCTGGCTGTGGTGATCGGACCGGCGACCTGGCTGGGCATGGGCGCGGTCGACGGGATCACCGATCTTGCCGCCCAGGTGACGGCCGGTGAATTGCATGTGCCTTCGCCGCCGCAGTCGCTCAAAGAGTGGCCAGTCATCGGGCCTCAGCTCTTCGATCTCTGGGATCAGGCGACGACCAACCTCCGGTCGCTCTTGCGCGCGGTCGTGCCCTATTTGAAGCCATTCGCGTCCACCTTGCTTGGGTTTGCCGGCAATGCTGGTGTGGGAACGGTCAAGTTTCTGCTGTCGGTGGCGGTGGCCGGCGTGCTGTTTCCGTATGGACCTCAGCTCGTGGCCGCAGGGCGCAGTTTCTGTCCCGCATCGTGCCGGACCAAAGCGAGCATTTTCTGGACCTGGCAGGAGCCACGATCCGTGCGGTGGCTCAAGGCGTGATCGGCGTTGCCATCATCCAAGCCTTGCTGGCGGGAATAGGTTTCAAGCTCGCCGGCATCGCCAGCGCGGGCCTTCTTGCTTTCGTGGTGCTGTTGCTGTCGATCGTGCAGATCGGCGGGACCATCGTCATCCTGCCGGTCATCATCTGGATATGGACCGACAAGGAATTCCCGATCGCGCTCCTACTGACGGTGTTTCTCGTGATCGTGTCGGTGCTCGACAATATCCTGAAGCCGCTCGTCATGGGGCGCGGCCTGACCACGCCAGCGCTGGTCATCCTGATCGGGGTGATCGGCGGAACTCTCTTCCACGGAATCATCGGCCTCTTCATCGGACCGATCATTCTGTCTGTCGTCTGGGAGTTGACAGTCGCCTGGATCCGCGCTGAACGGGCTGCGCCCGCACAGCTGGCAATCGAGCGTTGACCTCGATGAGCTCGATGGAAGCTCTCGGGTGAAGATACGACGACCGGTCGGAGATGGTGGTGGATATGCCTGGCTCGCCCGCTGACGTTGCTCGGACCATCAGAGTCGATGCGGGGCGTCGGCATGCTGCAAAATTTGCGGTGTGAGTGCCATGGACACCATCCTTGTCATCAATGCCGGCTCCTCTGATCTCCGATTCCAGATCTACTCTGTCGAAGGAGAAGGCAGGCTACGGCAACGGCTCAAGGGGCAGATGGACGGCATCGGGCGCTGTCCGCGCTTGCGGGCGAGCAAGGCTGGCGGTGGTCCGCTCGCCAATCGCGCTTATCCAGTCGAAACAGTGCCGGATGTTGCGGCTGCGATGGACATCACCAGCACCTGGTTGCGGGACGAGCTTCATATAAATCCGATTGCAGTCGGGCACCGCGTCCTTCACGGCGGTCCAGAGCATGACCGCCCCGTCTTAATCGATCATGAAGTCATGGCCCGCCTGGAGCGGTTGACCAGGTCCGCACTTTTTGATCTGCCGCACAACTTGGCGCCAATCCGTTCCATTCTGGCGAATTTCCCGGCAATCCCGCAGGTCGCCTGCTTTGATGCCGCATTTCCCCGAACGCATGCCGCAGTCGCCGACCATTCTGCGGTTTCTCCGGCGAGCCGCATTCCGGTCCATGTCATCCCCTCCGACGAGGATCTTATGATCGCCAGGCACACGCTGGCACTGCTGATGAAGGGTAGCCCGAGAGCGCCAAGCTGAGCGTCATGACCGGGCTCCTTGGTGGCCGGGGTGCGGGCAATGAGCGTACACGCCCGCGCCACGTTGATCTGCATCAAACGCCCGCATCATACCGCGGGCCGGATGGCAGCGCTGACCAACCAAACCCCGGCAGCGTCGGAGGGAGCTCGCGATGGCTGTCCAATTTCTGCTCGGCACTTTCATTAGCGTGATCAACATCATGATTCACGCGCTGGTGACCGTTGCAGCGATCGACATCGCCCGCAGCGCGGGATTGAAGCATACAATGCGGCCCCGATCTCACATGATGGCGGTGATGGTCACGATAGCTGTCATTTTGATGGTTGCACACACGGTCGAGGTTCTTGTCTGGGCGCTGGCTTACGCTCTGGTTGGTGCCGCGCCCGAGGGGAGCGAGTTGCTGTATTTCACCTTCGTGAACTACACCACGCTGGGCTACGGCGATGTCACGCCAGTGCAGGGATGGCGGCTGACGGGGCCGATGACTGCCATGAACGGCATTCTGATGTTCGGCTGGTCGACCGCAGTCCTGTTCGAGGTGTTACGCAAGACCCTTGAACATCTCTCGGCAATCGCGGCGCCCGGCTTCAATTCTGGAGATCATCAAGAGCTGCGAGCTGATGCCGGTCCAGGAGCATGATCTGCCGCTGGGTGTTGCCGATGAAGCCGAGGATGCCGAGGTCGTGAAGGCGGGACAGGGCGCGGGACACGGTCTCCAGGGTCAATCCGAGGTAGTCCGCGATGTCGCGCCGGGACATTGGCAGGGCCAGAATTCCTGCGGCCGTTAGCCGCGTATCCATCTCGAGCAGGAAGGCCGCCACCCGCTCCAGCGAGGTCTTGCGGCCGAGCAGCAGCATGTGATCTTCCGCATGCTGAAGGTTGTTGGTGGTCATGCTGAGCAGGTTTCGGGCAACCATGGCATCGCCTTCTGCGACGAGTTCGAGGCTCTGCCGTTTAACCAGGCGTACGGTCGTGTCGACGATCGCTTCCGTTGTGAATCTATGCTCGCTGCCGTTTTCGAGCCCGAAGATGTCGCCAACCAGGTGGAAGGCGCCGATCTGGCGACGCCCGTCTGACAGGAGCTTGTAGCTTCGCACGGCGCCTGATTTGACCTGATAGACGTATTCGGCCGGCTCTTTCTCGCCGTAGATTTCGGTGCCCTTTTTATAGGTAAATTCGTTTAAACTGATGATCGGATTTGAACTGGTATTCAGGCCAAGCTCGCGGAGTGAATGATGCCGCGAGGAAGCGTCGGCAGCGTTGCGAACCAGCATGGTCAACTCCCGAACTGGTGCTGACGCGATAATCGCGAGCAGCTTATTTCCGTCACCGGGAATACGGAGCCGCCGATAAATCACCCTTCCCGCAAAGGTTGTTTAAGCCAAAAGCAGGCTTTGCAGCCATTGTCTGTAGGTGCATTGTACCAAAGTACAGGGACGGCGATGGTGCGCTGGATGAGAAACCTGTCAGAACATCTGTCGGATTGCGCGGCGTAGGCTTACGTCGCGCATTCCGCCCGAAGTCGTGCCACTGCGGGCGGGCTGCTTTCATTGATGTTGACCGCGGGCTGCGAGGCGTCTTGAATTGCTTCTAAGGCTTGCGCGAGCGGTGGTGTTCTGCTTGCAAGAACAGGTCGGGAGGAAAACATTGCCTGGCTTCGTCTATGTGGTCGACGACGACCCATCGTTTCGCACCGCCATCCAGCGTCGGCTCAAGCTTGCCGGCTATGAGGTTGTGACCTACGGGTCGGCGCAACAATTGCTCGAGGATCCCCCGGGCTCCGAACATCCGGGCTGCATCCTGCTCGACGTGCAGATTCCGGGCCTGAGCGGCCCTGAGTTGCAAGCGTGCCTCGCCCAACGACCTTCGCCGTTGCCGATCGTGTTCCTGACAGGGCATGCTGATACCGCAACGACTGTTCGCGCGATCAAGGCCGGCGCGGAAGACTTTCTGACCAAACCAGTATCTTCGGAACAGTTGATCGACGCGATCGAGCGCGCACTGGTTCGACAAGAGGTGGTGCGCGGCCAACAGGGCAAGCTGGATTCGTTTCGTGCTCGTTTGACGTCTCTGACGCGACGCGAGCGACAGGTCTTCGACCTCATCGTGCGCGGGAAGATCAATAAGCAAATCGCTTACGAGCTTGGAACCACCGAGCGCACCGTAAAGGCGCATCGGCACCAGGTGATGACAAAGATGCAGGTGCCGTCCTTGGCCGAGCTGGTCTCCGTCGCCGAGCGGCTCGGACTTCTGAGCTCGCAGCCGGCGTGAACCGTCGGACTGTTTGCGGTAGGTGACGTCAATCTCGCGATCAGACCTGTACGATAGGACAATACGAAATATTGTTGACAGATTCTGGCAACGACTGCCTAGTTGGCCGTTGGATTTGCGCAGGAACATTTGCGGCGCCTCGTCGTTGTGAGGCGGGTGCAGAGTGTTCGATGAGAAAGCTCACCCATTGTTTGCACGCAGGTCAATATACGTTGTGGATGACGATTCATCGATGCGGCGAAGCATGGAGCGGTTGCTGCGGAACCACGGCTTTACCGCGGTTGTTTTCGAGTCCGCCGGTGCATTGCTTAGTCATGGCCACCTCGAAGACGCGTGCTGCCTCGTGCTGGACGTCAATCTGAACGGCGAGTCGGGTATCGCCCTGCGGCGCAAGCTGGCAAGTGACGGCGCTAAGGTGCCTGTCGTCTACATCACGGGCAACGACAGCCAGGCAAATCAGGCGGCCGCGATCGATTCCGGCTGTGCGGCCTATTTGAGCAAGCCCTTCGCGGCCAGCGAGCTGATCGCAACGGTTGAACGCGCCTGCGCCAAGAGCGCTTGAGTTGTTCTCACCTGCTCACTCCTCGATGTCCTGCTCCAGGATCTGTGCAGGCGCGCCTTTGTGAGCCGGGCCGAACTGTGCCAGCGGCAATGACGTCGTCAGAGACAGAAGGTTGGAGTCGGTGACCTCAAGGACGAGAGCCGTGCCGGCATCCATGTCGTTGATGAACTTGGGATCGGCTGCGTCGGCGGCAATGCAGGTATTGCTCAGGCACCAGGTGTAAGGCAATGACTGGACGTTGGCCCCGTCGATCGTCAGCTTGACCGGCTTCTGCAGATACATGCCGACGGGAACAAACACTTGTAGGCGCGCAATGGGGTCGCCGTCACGCTCGATGAGGTCCACGCGGATTGCCATCTGACCCGTAGCAAACCGCCCCGTGATCGAGGTTCGGCACAGCATCGGCGTTCCTGCAGGCCGTACGCAAAGCTTTGTCCAGCCGCCATAGGTGATGTCCTTGGCTTCGCGCTGCCCGCGAGGTGCGATTTCGGCGGACTTTACCTCTGGGGTCGGCTTTGGCGCGGCTATATTCTGCGCTGAAGCTGGTCGGGCAACAGCCGCCGCGAACAATATCGACACGCAGACGAGCGCACGCCCGGACAAAAGCACTGAAGTTGCGTCGATCATGTTCTGCCTCCAGGCGCCAGCTCTGCGGCTATTTCTGCGCGTCAAGGAATCGTTCGACGAGCGGTGCCCACATCGGAATCGTGTAGGGCAAGCCGATGAGGAAATGTCCGTCGCTGACGGGCCGAACCACATAGGCGAACATAGGTAGCGGCAGTGGCAAGGCCCAGACCTCTTCCTGGATACGAACATTGTGGTCGGCGCCTCCCGGGGCTAGAAAGCAGGCCAGGATGCTCAATGCCGCGGCGAAGTAGGTCACTGTCGAAGCATGCCGCAGGTTCACGCGCGCCTCCTTCAGCCGGCGAAAGTGCTGGCCACGATGATCGGTCCAAGCACGGTGAGCACAACGTTGCCGACAGCGTAAGGCACGGCGACTCCGAGGACGGGGGTTTGGCTTTCTGCAACTTCGCAGGCGCCGGTCACGGCGGCGTCGACCGTCATGGCGCCGGCCAGCGCTCCGCAAATGATGACCGGGTTCATGCGGAGCACGCGATGGGCAAACAGGGTGGTCACGATCAGCGGCACCAGCGTGACGACCAGGCCCATGCCGACCAGTAACAAGCCGTGCGACTGGATCGCGACCCAGGCCGCGTGGCCGTTGCCGAGCCCGATCGCGGCGATGAAGCCGCCGAGCCCGAGGTCGCTCAGCGTCTGCTGCGCTGCGGGAGGCATTGCACCCATCGTCGGCCGCCGAGAGCGCAGCCAGCCGCAGAAAAGCCCTGCAATCAGGGCGCCGCCGCCACCTCCCAACGTCAGGGGCACAGACCCGATCTTGACGCTCACGAGACCGGCAAGCAGACCTATGGCAATGCCTGCGGCAAGGAATGCGATGTCGGTACGGTCTTCGGAGCTCAGGATCTGTCCAACCTGCGAGGCGGCGCGCTCGATGTTGCGGGTGCTGCCGACCAGCGTCATGACATCACCGACATAGACGCGGGTCTCCGCGCTCAAGGGGACCTCGCGTCCCATCCGCGTCAAGGTGCGCAGGAACACGCCGCGCGCGGCGTCGCCGACGCGGTCGGCCACGTCCTTGACG
>NZ_JADPJF010000064.1:332372-332619 GCF_023073295.1 Bradyrhizobium sp. 23
GGCCGTGGAGCTTGCGATTGTCGACGAGGACGTCGACCACATTGCCTGGAAGAGCCTTCAGGATCTCGTCGGCGTCGATTTCGGTGCCAACAATCGGCTTTGCGGCGACAATGGCCGCCGTGCGACCCGCGATGACGATGTCGTCGGCCGCTTCAAGAACCGTGTCACGATGCGGCTCGACGTCAGCTCCCCCGCGCACGATCCGCTCGATTACACTGCGGCTGCCGATCTCGTCTTCGACGGCGCC
>NZ_JADPJF010000064.1:332716-370493 GCF_023073295.1 Bradyrhizobium sp. 23
CGCCGCTGCCGACACCCGGTACGCGCGCGCCTGGAACTTTCGATAATGCAGATTTTCGGTCTGCGGCGGGTTTCCTCCTGACAGCTCCGCTTCCAGCTTCGCAGCCTCCGCCTTCAAATCGATCCGCATCAATTTCGGCGCGACAAAGGGTACGAACAGAAGCGTGAGGATGTAACCAAGGACGTACGTCACCGCGTATCCGGCGGCGATATTCGCCTCCTGCTGCTCCAGCACGTCCTTGGCGAGCCCGAGTTGGGCCAGCGCGCCGGACGCGGTGCCGATCACCGAAGATTGCGTCAGGGCTCCCGCAGCGAGCCCCGAAGCGGTGCCGGGACCGAGTGCGAATGCCTTGGCAAATATGAGAACGATGACAAGCCCGGTGCCGCCAAGCACGAGCGCGAGGGCGACCTGCGCCAAGGTCCGGATGCTCAGAGAAGCAAAGAACTCTGGCCCCGACCGGTACCCGATCGTGAATACGAACAGGCTGAAGAGGATGACTCTCAGTAGCGCTGGAAATGTGAAGGTGCCGAGCTGCCCGATCAGGACCGCCACGATGAGCGTGCATGCGGTGGTGCCGATCGAAAATCCAAAAATACGGACGCGGCCAAGGATGGTGCCGAGCGCGACCGACAGCAGCAGGAAGATTTCCGGCGCGGCAGAGATGATCCACCTGACGGTAATCATGGCGCATTGCCTCCAGTAGTTAGGGGCCAATCTCGTTGCCGAAAGCTGGCGACAGTTGATCCAGATCAATCCTGGTCGGCGGCAAGCTCGCTTCTTGTGGAGCCTCAAGAGTCAAAGCCGACCTTCGGACATGAGCACGATGGATACTGCCGCTGCTTCGTCGATACGCCGCGACGAAACGGTGCCGATTGCGCTGCTGCTTGCCTTCGCCGGGGGCTATATCGACGCCTTTACGTGGATCATCCACGGCGTGATGGCCAATGCCCAGACCGCAAACCTTGTGCTGTTGTGGGTTTATGGCTCGATCGGAAATTGGACGAAGGCGCTGCACTTCGTTCCGCCGATCCTTGCATTCGCCGCCGGTATCCTGGTCGCTGCATGGCTGCGACGGGCAACCGGAGCGCGCGCCAGCGCGATCGGTACGCTGATCGAAATCCTGCTGCTGGTTACTATCGCCATCCTGCACAATCGCCTGCCGGATCTTGCGGGAACGCTTGGCATTTCCTTCGTCGCCGCCGTACAGAGCGCCGTCTTCACGAGGGTCGAAGGCGTGCTCTACAGCTCCGTCATGATCACGGGCAACATGCGGCAGGCGATTGAAGGTGTGTTTGCTGTAGCGTCTGGCGAGGGGGCGCTACGGCTCCCCGGCATTTTCGTTGTCTTGTGTATCACGTTCGGCCTCGGCGCGGCTCTTGGCGCCTTCGCGACCAAGCAGATCCCGAATTTGGCGCTCGGTGTCCCCGTGATCGCGCTGCTGGTTGTGCTGTTGCGTTGCGAAAGTCCAGGCGAGGAGGCCAGCTCATGACCTCATCCAACCGCAGATCGCGCTGGACTTTCCTGTTTCCGCCGGCGACATGGTTGGCGCAGTACCGTAGCGCTTGGCTGCGTTCGGACGCCATCGCCGGCATTACGCTTGCGGCGTACGCCCTCCCTGTGTCACTTGCCTATGCGACGCTGGCGGGCCTGCCGCCTCAGATCGGCATCTACGGCTACATGCTCGGCGGCATCGGCTATGCGCTGCTGGGGTCGTCGCGCCAGCTTGCAATAGGTCCAACCTCGGCGATCTCGCTGATGATTGCGGCGACCGTCGGGACGCTGGCCGGCGGAGACGCGGCGAAATATGCCGAGATCGCGAGCCTGGCCGCCTGCGCGGTGGCGCTGCTGTGCCTGATCGCCTGGTTGTTCAAGCTCAGCGTTCTCGTCCGCTTGGTGAGCGACAGTATCCTGGTCGGTTTCAAGGCCGGCGCGGGACTTACCATCATGATGAGCCAGTTGCCGAGCCTGTTCGGCGTTGCCGGAGGCGGTCACAATTTTTTCGATCGCGCCATCAAGCTCGCGGGTCAGCTCGGCGGCATCAATTGGCTGGTTCTGGCGATCGGAGCCCTCGCTCTCTTGTCCCTGCTTGTGGGAGAGCGGTGGCTGCGGGGAAAGCCGGTCGGGCTCACGATCATGGCGCTATCGATCATGCTGGCGACACTGCTTGGCCTTCCATCGCTTGGCGTGCCGGTGACCGGCAAAATTCCGGAGGGATTGCCGGCGTTTGGACTACCCAGCTTTGGTCTGTTGGAGCCGGACGAACTGTTCCCGCTGGCTGCGGGATGCGTGCTGCTGGCCTATATCGAAGGTGTCTCCGCCGCGCGCAGCTTTGCTGCCAAGCATGGCTATGCCCTTGATGTCCGTCAGGAGTTTTTGGGGCTTGGCGCGGCCAACCTCGTCGCCGCATTCGGCCACGGCTACCCCGTGGCGGGCGGATTGTCGCAATCTGCCGTCAATGACAATGCGGGGGCGCGCACGCCCCTGGCTCTGGTGATCTGTTCGACGACGCTGGCACTGTGCCTGCTGTTCTTCACGGGAGCCCTGACGAATCTGCCCAAGGCGGTGCTGGCGGCGATCGTCTTTGCTGCCGTTTACAGGCTGGTGGACATCCGCGCGCTGTTGCGGATGTGGCAGGTCAGCCGCATCGACTTTAACGCTGCGGCAATTGCGCTGGTATCCGTGCTGCTCCTGGGGATATTGCAAGGCGTTCTGCTGGCGGCGATTGCCTCGATTGTCCTGCTCCTGGCGCGAGCCTCACGTCCGAATGTCGCCTTCCTCGGCCGGCTCCCGGGCACCGGCCGCTACTCCGATGATGCGAGGCACGAAGGCGTCGAGCCATTGGTCGGTATCATCGCCTTTCGACCGGAAGCCTCGCTGCTTTACATCAATGCCGAAACAATCCTGGAAACAGTGTCGGATGCCTTGCTGAAGTCGGCCGATATCAGGCTGGTTGTCTGCGATCTCTCCGCTTCGCCCTACATTGATTTGGCTGGGGCGCGCATGTTGCACGACCTTCACGACAAGCTCGCCTCGGTCCATATCGCCTTCTGCATCGTCGGTGCACATGCACAATTGCGCGATCTGCTGCGGGCCGAGGGATTGGCGGAAAAGACCGACAGTGCGATTTGGCTTCGCTCGGTCGACAGCGTGCTCGGTGAAAGCAAGCAATCGTCTGATCCCATATCGGAGGATCCGGCCGGCGTGTTGGCCACCCGGCTCTGATCCGATCTCTCTCGCCTGCAATCGGAATCGGGCAACCACCTCGGACGATATTGCATCGCGAGGTGCTTCGGGTCTCTTCAAGATGCGCGTCCGTTGACTTGGATCAATAAACCGAGGTGAGCGGGCATCACGATCCGGCTGCGACCTCGCAAAGATCCGGAGAGAGACATGTCCAAGGACGCCAAGCCTGCAGAGAAGCGCATCGATCAGTTCATTTCCGGGCCCGGCGGACGGGCAGACAACTGGCGCGATCTGGTCGAAGCAGCCAAAGCATGGGCGCGCGGCGGCGACCGTGCGATGTTTGACGCGGCCCTGGCCGATCTCTCCGTGATAGAGGAGTTTCACGGCTATCCGGGGCTGCAGTTGATGGCGGCTTTGCGGGAAGCCGCCTCGGCCGGGGATGCGGCGGGTTCACTTGCTCTCGCGACGCGCATTACGCAGGCGTTGATGACGAGATCCTTCCGCCAGCTTGCCGGCGACTGGGATGCCAAGGACGACGGCGACGGTGATGCGCCCGAGCTTGTGCCGTCAACTTTCGGATCGCATGCAGCTCGGCGACCCTATTTCGAAACGCTGGTCGTCACCGGCGTCTCCTCCGAGAAGTGGCCAGCTCTCGCTGCCGAATGGCGCAAGTTGCGGCGTCCGGTCGATTCGTTCGTCTATGAGCCGGTGATCGTCGGAAGTCTGGAAGACGCCTTCTGCGCGACGATGCTCAACCCCAATATCGCCGCCGTCGTCATCAACGAGGGGTTCGCTCTGCGCTCGCGTCACGACGCGCCGGTATTGCGCACCATGACCGCCGCCGCGGGGATCAATGACGAGTCGGACGCGTCCGCGCTCCGGCTAGCCCACGTCATCAAGCGGGTACGTCCCGAGCTCGACATCTATCTGATGTCGAATCGCGACGTCGAGGAAATGGCGGGGAACCCCGAGGCCAATGTGGCTCGGCGGATATTCTACTCCATCGAGGAGCTCCTCGAGCTCCATCTCTCCATCCTCGAAGGGATCCAGGATCGATTCGATACGCCATTCTTCGACAACCTGAAGAAATACGCGCAACGCCCGATCGGCACGTTCCATGCGCTGCCGATCGCTCGCGGCAAATCTGTCTTCAGGTCGGACTGGATCCGCGACATGGGCGAGTTCTATGGCTTGAATCTGTTCCTGGCCGAAAGCAGCGCCACCACCGGCGGCCTCGACAGCCTGCTGGAGCCGACCGGCACCATCAAGAAAGCGCAGGACAAGGCGGCACGCGCGCTCGGCGCGGATCGCGTGTTCTTCGTGACCAACGGCACCTCGACCTCCAACAAGATGGCGGTGCAGGCGCTGCTCGGGCCAGGCGATATCGCGATCGTGGATCGCAACTGCCACAAGTCGCACCACTACGGCATGGTTCTGGCCGGCGCCCAGCCGATCTATGTCGAAGCGTTCCCGATGACCGAGTATTCGATGTACGGCGCGGTGCCGCTGCAGACCATCAAGCAGGCGCTGCTGAATGCGCGGGCAGATGGCCGGCTGGACCGCGTCAAGATGCTCGACCTGACCAACTGCACCTTCGACGGCCACATCTATAACACCCGCCGGGTGATGGAGGAATGCCTCGCGATCAAGCCCGATCTGATCTTCCTGTGGGATGAAGCCTGGTTCGGCTTTGCACGCTTCTCGCCGTTCCTGCGGCGGCGGACCGCGATGGGCGCCGCGAACGAGATCGAGGCCTGGATGCACGACCCGAAATCGGTTGCGGCTTACGAGAAGCAGCAGGCCGAGCTCGACAAGAATCCATCGGACGAGGTGCTGCTCAAGACCCGACTGATTCCCGATCCGCGTCAGATCCGCTTGCGCGTCTACCAGACCAACTCGACCCACAAGTCGATGTCGGCAATCCGGCAGGGCTCGATGCTGTCGGTCAAGGACGTCGAATTCCATACCGTCGAGCAACAGTTCAAGGAGGCGGTGTTCACGCACGCGTCGACCAGCCCGAACCAGCAGCTCATCGCGAGCCTCGACGTCTCGCGGCGTCAGATGGAGCTCGAGGGCTATGGTCTGGTAGCGAACGCGATCGAAATCGCGTTCGCGATCCGCAAAGCGGTCAACAACAATCCACTGATCTCGAAATACTTCCGGATTCTCGGTGCGGACGCGATGGTGCCGGCGCAATACCGCCAGAGCGGCTTCACCGACTATCTGGCCACCGGCACAAACTGGGCGAGTGTCCTGAAGAGCCTTGACGACGACGAGTTCTGCCTCGATCCGACCCGCATGACGTTGGTGTGCGGCACCGCCGGATACGACGGTACGCAGTTCAAGGGAATCCTGGCAAACGAGTACAACATCCAGATCAACAAGACCTCGCGCAATTCGGTGCTGTTCCAGTCCAACATCAACAATACCCGCAGCGATGTTGCGCATCTGGTGAGGGTGCTGGCCGAGATTGCGGGCGAGGTCGATCGTGGACTGGTTCAGGGTGGCGCCAATGCGAAGAAGACCTTCGAGGCGCGGGTCAAGAGCCTGATGACCGATGTGCCCGACCTGCCGAACTTCTCGCAGTTCCACGACAGTTTCCGTGGCGATGCCGGCACCAGGACCAATGAGGGCGATATCCGCAGCGGCTTCTACTCGGCCTACGACGCGGCGGGATGCGAATATATCCGGCTCGGCGATCCCGAGATCGACCGTCGCCTCAAGGCCGGTCCCGACCTCGTCTCTGCCAGTTTCGTGATCCCGTATCCGCCGGGCTTCCCGATCATGGTGCCGGGGCAGGTCATCACCCAGGAAACCATCGACTTCATGCGCAAGCTCGATGTGAAGGAAATCCACGGCTACGACGCCAAGGAGGGGCTGAAGCTCGTACGTGCCGAAGCCCTGGCGAAGATTGGCCGGCCCAAGCCCGGCGCCGCGCCGAAGCTGAAGGCGGCATCGTAATAAAGGGGACGGACATGCAGAGCTTTTTCACGTTCTTGCAGCAGAACCCGTTTCTGTTGCTGTTCTTCGTCGTTGGCCTCGCCGTCTGGATCGGCCGTGCGAGCATCAAGGGTTACGGCCTCGGCATGGTCGCCGGCGCCATCGTGGTGGGCGCAGCCCTTTCGGTTTGGGCGTCGGTCTACGGCGTGAAGCTTGAGCTGAACACGTTCGCCAAGAGTCTGTTCTACTATTTGTTCATGTATGGCGTCGGCTTACGTGTGGGACCGTCCTTCATCAACAGCCTGAAGGGCGACGGTCTCAAGTTCTGCATCCTGGCGCTGGTGTCGAGCGTTCTCGGTCTGGCGCTTGTCGTTATGCTTTCAAAGCTCTTTGCGCTGCCGATCGGCGCTGCCGGCGGCATGCTGGCGGGGTCGCAGACGATGTCCGCCGCGATCGGCTCAGCCGAGCAGGCCATCACCTCAGGTGTCGTCAAGCTTCCTGACGGCATGAAGCCCGAGGACGCGTCGGGCATGATCGCGCTGTCCTACGGCATTACCTATATCTGGGGCACAGTCGGCATCATCTTGATCTGCAAATACCTGCCGCGCTGGTGGGGCGTCGATGCCAAGGCGGCTGCCAGGCAATACGAGAAGGAATTTGGCGTCAAGGATCTCGAGGGTGGCGGCCTGACCGGCTATCGGCAGTTCGGCCTGCGCGCCTACCGGCTCGAAAATCCGGCCCAGGTCGGCATGAGCATCGCCAAATTCCGCACGATCAACCCGGAATACCGCATCGTCAACGTGGTGCGAGGCGGTCAGCCGTTGGGAGCCGATCCCGACGTCGTGCTGCAAAAGGGAGACCTCGTCGCGCTCGGTGGCGCGACCGAGCATCTGACCGACAAGATGGGACTGATTGGCCCTGAGGTTGCCGACGCCAAGGCGCTCGGCATTCCCATGGATCAGGCGGACATCCTGGTCACCAACAAGGAGATGGTCGGACGCACCTTCGAGTCCTTCCGTGAGACCGCGATTGCCGGCCAGCTGCAGGTCACCAAGGTCGAACGTGGCGGCGTGCAGATTCCGGCCGGTCTCAAGACGGAGTTGCAGCGGATGGACATCGTCTCGGTGGTCGGTATCAAGTCGGCCGTCAACGAGCTCGGCGAGATGTGGGGACGCATTGCGCGGACCAACACTTCGACCGATCTGCTGACGCTCGCCGCCGGCATGATCATCGGCTTCCTGATCGGGATGATCGAATTTCCAGCCTTCGGCGCCAAGATCGGCCTCGGCAATGCCGGCGGACTGCTGCTGTCCGGCGTGATCGTCTCGTCGCTGGTCTCCCGACTGCGCTTCTTCGGCAACACACCGAACGCGGCGCGCAATGTGCTGGAGGATCTCGGCCTCGTGGTCTTCGTCGCCATCGTCGGCATCAATGCCGGCGCCGGGTTGTTGGCGCAGCTCACGGGTGCGGTCGCGTTGAAGATCTTCGTCGCTGGCTTCATCGCCTGCACGATCCCGCCGTTCGTCGTCTGGGCGATCGGCTTCCACGTCTTCAAGATCAATCCGGCCGTGCTGATGGGCGGCGTTGCCGGTGCGCGGTCGCACTCCGGTCCGTGCCGCGAAGCCGCGGTGGAAATCCAGAGCTCCGTGCCCTGGATCGGGTTCCCAGTCGGCTACGCCGTATCGGGCATTCTGCTCACCGTGTTTGGCTACTTCGCGATGATACTGGCTCAATAGATCGGCATAACAACCAGAGGAAACGAATCTCATGAGAAAAGTCGCCATCCGTGTCGCCTTGACTGCTCTGCTGATAAGTGCCGGCTTCAGCACGCCGTCGCAGGCAGAGACCGGCCAGGTCGCCGTGGTCTTCACCAAAGGCGGATTCATCGTCGGCGTCGGTGGCGGCGAGGGCGTTCTGCTGCTGCGGGGCCACAAATATCCCTTCACCGTCTCGGGCATGAGCGTCGGCTTCACAATCGGCGCCTCGACCACCAAGCTGGTCGGCCGCGCTCTTAACCTGAGGGGGCCGGAGTCGATCGAAGGCTCTTATGCTGTGGGCGGTGCGGGCGGTGCCGTCGCCGCCGGCGCAGGTGCCGTTCAGCTGCAAAACGGCAACGGCGTGATTCTGCAGCTTAGCGGGCCGAAGGTCGGTGCGGAGCTGTCAGCCGCTGTGGGGGGCGTGACGATAGCTTTGAAGCGGTAGAGCGGCAGTCGCGCCGCTTCGGCGGTCGCGGCGCTCTAGCTTGAATGGCGGCTGCTTCTCTCATGCACATAGGTCAGGGAAGCGGCCGCAACTCAGTGCCACGTTCGGGTGCCAACCGCGTTCCGCGAGGCATCGTCGAAAGCGGATCACGGCACCCATATCGAGGGAGGACATGCCATGCTTCGTTATCTTCTGGCTCTTGTTGCGGCCGTCGTTCTTCTCACGGCCACGCTCATTCCCGATGATGCCTATGCCCGCCGCGGAGGTGGCGGTGGTGGCTATCGTGGAGGTGGAGGGGGCATGCGCGCCGGAGGTTTTCATGGCGGCGCCGTTCACGCCGGACGGATCCATGGCGGAGGCGGGCGCCACTATGCAGGAGGTCCGCGGCCAAGCCATCCGATCGCCGGTCGTCCTGGCCGTCCAGGTTACCCCGTTGCGGGCCGTCCCGGTCGTCCGGTCGCCGGTTATCCCGGAGGCTATCCGCGATATGGCTATCGAGGCGCGGCTTACGGTGCCGCCGCCGTCGGTGCGGCCGCCGCGGGCGCCTACGGATACTACAACAACAACTACAATAACGGTTGTTATCAGGACACGTACGGCAATTGGGTCTGCCCCAACCAGTATCCGTATTGAAAGAATGCGCTGCTGACGGACCCAGCGAAGTCCGTCGGCAGCATCGATCTGACCGTCAACGATCGGACCGCGCCCGCCGTGCGGCCCGCGATCACTTCGTCAATATCGTTCCGCGACGAAGTTCATCCCGCGCAAGGGGGCCTGGTCATTGTAACGTCCCTTGTCGGAGCGCTTCGGCAGCTTCACCTTGTCCTTCTTGATCCGCTTGTGCGGGATAGCCTCCAGGATGTGCGCGATACAGTTCAGCCGCGCCCGCCGCTTGTCGTCGGACCGAATGATGTACCAAGGCGCGTCCTTCGTGCTCGTCTTCTTGAGCATCAGGTCGCGCGCGCGCGAATAATCATACCAGCGCTTGAAGGATTCGATGTCCATTGGGCTGAGCTTCCATTGCCGCACCGGATCGTCGATGCGGGCGTTGAAGCGGCGCTCCTGCTCGTCCAACCCGACCTCGAGCCAGATCTTGATCAGGATGATGCCGCCGTCGATGGCGTACTTTTCCATTTGCGGGCAGAGCGCGAGGAAACGATCGTGCTCGGCGGGCGAGCAGAATCCCATGACATACTCGACGCCGGCCCGATTGTACCAGCTCCGGTCGAAGATCACGATCTCGCCCCCGGCCGGAAACTGCTTCATGTAGCGCTGGAAGAAAAGCTGCGTCTTTTCGCGATCCGATGGCGCCGGCAGTGCCACCACCCGGAACACGCGCGGGCTGACCTTTTCCGTGATCGCCTTGATCGTGCCGCCCTTGCCGGCCGCGTCGCGGCCTTCGAACAGGACGATGACCCGAAGTCTATTTTCCTTCACATAATCCTGAAGATGGCAAAGCTCGATCTGGAGCTTTTCGAGCTCCTTCTCGTAGTCCTTGCGCTTCATCCGCTCTGTGGCTCGATCCTTCGCCATGCTGCTCCGCCTTCCGTCAATCCGGCCGAAACGTGATCAGTCGCCCCACGAAATGATGACGCCGATATCCCCGGGCACGCCGCCAGGAAAGTCGATGACCTGATAGCCGATCCGGTAGCCGCGCGGCTTGAGGTATTCGGTCCAGAGCTCGAATATCTCTTTTGGAATTCCCGTCAGCGTTTTCTCCCATCCTCCCTCCATCTGGTTGATGGCGCGGCCCTTGTCGGTGCACAGGGTGTTCGGGAAGCGGTAGACCTGCACCTCGGTCAGACCGTTGCGAACCGCGCGCTGGATGATGGTCGAGGCGAGCTTGATCTTCTCCTCCTCGGTCTTGCCGGACGGCTTGCTCAGCCGCTCGATCAGGGCGCGCTTCTCGGCTTCGGCGGCGGCGGCGAGGCGCACATATTCTTCGGCCTTTTTAGTGTCTTCGAGCGCCGCTTCCTTGCGGATTTGCGCGGCGTGGGGGATGAGATCATCGATGCCGGGCATGACTGACGAGCTCCTGGCTTGCTGTGGGGTAGAGTCAGGGCTAGGCTAGGTTCCGCGCCGTTCGGACCTTTGATTCATATCAATCAATTTCTCGCCTGCGTTGCCACGGTCGTTGTCTAGAGCGCGTACTGCCCTCATTCCTTTTGGTGGAGAGCTACCGTTGACCGAGCAAATTCACCCGTTGGCCCCGCATCATCTGCCGTTCTATCTCGCGCCGGGAAGCGGCACGGACGTGCTGATGGTGGTGATGGGGATCTTCCTGATCGGCAGCGTGCTCTGGGTCGGTACGCTCTATTGGAAGCTGCACAGCCTCCCCGAACGAATGGCGCACAAGTCGCAGAAGCTGCAGTTCGAGATCGTGGCCGTGCTGGGCATCATCTCGCTCTTTACGCACATGCACATTTTCTGGGTGGCCGGTCTTCTGCTCGCGATGATCGACCTACCGGATTTCGGCACGCCGCTGCGGAGCATCGCAGGCTCGGTCGAGAGAATCGCTGACGCGGCGCCCGGTGAGGGCCGCGAGCCCGAACTGCCAATCCTGCCGCCGGTCGAGAAGCCGATCGTCAAGGGGAAGGAACACAGCCATGTTTGAGCTCATGTTCTGCTCTCTTCTGACCATCCTGCCGGACTACCTCTACCGCCGCTATGCCCAAGGCAAACGTTTCGGCAAAGAGATCACGTTCTTTTCCATTTGGTACGAATTGCGATGGGGCATCACCGGCTGCCTGATGCTCACGATTTCTCTGATCACGATGATCTTCTACTTTCATCCGTCGACGACCTCGGCCACGCTCTATTTCCGCACGGTGCCGATCCTGCCCGAGGGTTCGGGCCGCGTCGCGGAAGTCAATGTCGGCTACAGCGAGGCAGTGAAGAAAGGCGACGTACTTTTCAGGCTGGACAGTTCGAAGCAAAAGGCGGCTTTGGAGACGGCCACTCGCAAGATCGCTGAGGTCGATGCCGCGATGACAAGCGCGGAAAACG
Organism: Bradyrhizobium sp. 23; assembly: GCF_023073295.1. Lineage (NCBI taxonomy): Bacteria > Pseudomonadati > Pseudomonadota > Alphaproteobacteria > Hyphomicrobiales > Nitrobacteraceae > Bradyrhizobium > Bradyrhizobium sp. 23. The sequence goes on from NZ_JADPJF010000064.1 coordinate 344,048, forward strand.
ACGTGGTCAAGGCCGAAGCGCAGATCCAGGAAGCCAAGGCCAGCCTTCAGCAGGCCAAGGACGAGTTGGACGTGAAGACGGAATTGCAGCGCCGCAACCCCGGCATCGTCCCGCAACGCGATATCGAGAAATTACAGGTCGTGGTCAACCAGCGGCAGGCTGGTGTGGACTCGGCCACTGCGTCCAAGACGTCGGCGACGTTGCGGCTTTCAACCCTGTTGCCGGCTGAAAAAGCGAGCGCCCAGGCGGCGTTGGCCGAAGCGCAGGTCGATCTGGACAAGACCTTCGTTCGCGCCGGCGTCGATGGCCGCGTGGAGCAATTCCTGGTCCGCACCGGTGATGTCGTCAATCAGCTGATGCGGCCGGCCGGCGTGCTGGTTCCGGACGGCGCCGGCCGGCGCGCCTTGCAGGCCGGCTTTGGTCAGATCGAGGCACAGGTGATGAAGGTCGGCATGGTGGCGGAAGCAACCTGCATCTCGAAGCCGTGGGTGATCATTCCCATGGTCGTCACCAGTGTTCAGGATTACATCGCAGCCGGCCAGTTCCGAAGCGGTGAGCAGCTGATCGAGGCGCAGAACGTCGGGCGGCCCGGCACGATCCTGGCCTTCCTTGAGCCCCTCTACAAGGGCGGCCTCGAAGGCGTGACGCCGGGTAGCAGCTGCATCGTCAATGCCTATACCAGCAATCACGAGGAGATATCCGCGAAGGAGACGGGCACGGGTCGGGCCGTCGCTCTGCATGTTGTCGACGGTGTCGGCCTCGTGCACGCCATGCTCTTGCGGATTCAGGCGCTGCTGCTGCCGATCAAGACGCTGGTGCTGAGCGGGCACTGACCGGCTTCGCTTTGGTTTGAATCGCACTTCGGTTCGGCGATGCGCCTCAGTTGAGCCGGTCTGGCATCATGAGCCAGTCCGACCACCCAGCGCATATTCACTATGAGGGCCACATGGTCCCTGCAAAAATGCCGATCTGGCTTCGTTCCTTCATTGTCGCCAGCGCTGTTGTGCTCGTGCTTGGAGCGGGCCTGTTCGGCTACCGCTGGTACTCTCACCCGACGACGCTGACCATCGCGGTCGGGTCGCTGGATGGCGAAGCCACGCGTCTGGTATCGGCGTTGGCGAGCCGGCTTGCCGTGGTGAACGCCCCGGTCCGGCTCAGACTGGTGGAAACGACCAACGCGGTTGATGCTGCCGAGCAGTTTGCGGCGGAAAAGGTCGAGCTTGCTGTCGTCCGCGGCGACGTCGGCGACCTATCGCAGGCGCAGGCTATCGTGGTTCTCGCCCACGCCGTTGTCCTGCTGGTTGCGCCGCCGGGCTCCTCCATTACCGAAATCGCTGGTCTGAAGCGCACCAGCGTCGGCGTGATCGGCGGCGAGATAAATCGCAAGGTCGTCGACGTCCTCAGCGACGAATACGGCCTCGGACGCGCCAACGTGTCATTCCGCAATCTCCAACCGGCAGACGCGCGGCGGGCACTCGATGCCAAGGAGGTACGGGCGATTCTGATCGTCGTTCCTCTTGCCGAAAAGTATCTGGCCCTCTTGCGCGGTCTCTTTCTGCAGACGCCGAAGACCGCGCCGGTCCTCCTTCCCGTCGAGGCGGCTGGTGCCATCGCGGAAAAGCAGCGCGCCTATGAAAGCTTCGATGTCCCGAAGGGCACGTTGCGCGGTTCGCCGCCTGTCCCGAGCGAGGATCTTACCACGCTGCGGGTTTCGTTCTATGTGGTCGCGCAAAAGCAGCTCAGCGCAGAGGTGGCGGGCAGCCTGGCCGACGCGCTGATGAAGGCGCGCAGGGACCTGCTCGGCGAATTGCCGATACTCTCTCAAATGACCGCGCCGAGCACGGATTCGGACGCCTTTCTCCCGGTTCATCCCGGCGCCGCGGCATTCTACAACGGAACGCAGCAGAGCTTTCTGGACGAATGGGGAAACATCATCTTTCTCGCGCCCATGATTTTCGGCGGCCTCATCTCGGTACTGGCGGCTGCCTGGAAATTCCTTCGGGTAGGCGATCCATCGAAGGCCGAACGGGGGCTGGACTTGCTGTATGCGTTGGGTGTGCGGATACGCAGGGCGGAGGCAGTAGCCGAACTGTCCGATATCGAGGCCGAAATCGACCGGGTTCTCCAGGCTCAGCAGGCCAAAGCCGCGGCAGGAGACGAAAATGCGCTCGATGTCACGACCTTGAATGTCGCGGCGCATCGCCTTCAGAGCCTGATTCATGATCGCCGGGTTTTGCTGTCCGCGCTCCCGGGCTCCAGCGCCTGAGCGGCGCGGCCGGATCTCGACCGGATCAAACGTCGGGCCGCCGTGGAATGTATAGCGCGGACTTCGAGAGAGCTCCTTGTTCCTTGATCTTGATCAATAAAGGTCACTGATCGTCCAAGATGCTTGGCCCAATGAGGGTTCAAGGGAGGACGCGATGCTTCGTTGCGGTAGAACTCTGATCGCGATGGTCCTGCTCTTGGCGCCCGTGCCCGCGGCAGCCCAAACTGCGGACACTTCGGCCGCCTCAGGTGCCCAAGCCCAAACGCCGGGTCAGCCGCGGGCGGCTGCCGAAATGCTCAAGCCCGAGCAGCTCGAAGCTCTGGTCGCACCGATCGCGCTCTATCCCGACGAGTTGCTTGCCAACGTGCTGGCGGCATCCACCTATCCTCTGGAAGTCGTTCAGGCCGATCGCTGGCTGAAAGAGCACAAGACTCTGAGGGGTGATGCCCTAAAGACTGAAGTCGAGAAGCAGCCGTGGGATGACAGCATCAAGGCGCTGGCCTCGACTGCTGAGGTCCTTTCCATGATGAGCGACAAGCTCGACTGGACCAAGGTGCTGGGCGACGCGGTGCTCGCGCAGCAATCGGATGTGATGGATGCGGTCCAGCGGCTGCGGACCAAGGCTTATGACAACAAGAAGCTGCTGACCACCACGCAGCAGAAGGTGAGCGTCAAGACCGAGGAAAGCAGGCAGGTGGTCGTGATCGAGCCGGCGGTTCCCGATACGATGTACGTGCCGTACTACGAGCCTGCGACGGTCTACGGCGCGTGGCCCTACACCGAGTATCCACCATATTACTTCGGCTACCCGTCCTACATCGGCGCAGGCGTCGTCGCGGCGGGTCTCGCGTTCGGCACAGCCTGGGCTATCGGTCGCTGGGGCAATTATTGGGGCGGCGGCTGCAACTGGGGTAACCGCAACGTCTATATCAATCACCGCACCACCAACATCGGAACTGGCTGGCAGCACAATCCGTCGCATCGCCAAGGGGTACGCTACAACAACGCCAACGTTCAGCAGCGCTTCGGCAATAGCAATCTGAAGGCCGGCGCCGCCGACCGCATGGATTTCCGCGGCCGCGACGGACAGCAAGTCTTGAAGCCGGGACAGGATCGGCCTGGTGGCGCAGATCGCGCTGGGGATCGTGCGGCAGATCGCGCTGGCGACCGAGGTGGCGACCGTCAAGGCGCCGGGGATCGCGCCAAGGCGGGAGGCGATCGCGCCAAAGGCGGTGGCGATCGCGCGGCCAAGGGCGGTGGTGCCAAGAATGCCGGCGCAAAGAGTGCTGGCCCTAAAGCCGGCGGCGCCAAGGGCGGGGGCGCCAAAGCCGCGAACCGCGGTGGTAGCGGAAGCGTGCTGAACGTGTCGTCGGGCCGCTCGGCGGCCGCAGCATCGGCGCGTGGTCATGCGAGCATGGCGAGCATGGGACCGCGCGGTGGCGGTGGCGGAGGTGCGAGCTTCGCCGGCCGAGGCGGCGGCGGAGGCTTCCAGGGTGGCGGAGGCCGTGGTGGTGGTGGTGGCGGCGGACGGCGTTCCGATATCGCGCTGAAGCATGACGTCGTTCTGCTCGGCCATCTCGCAAGCGGTCTTGGTTATTACCGCTTCAGCTATATCGGCAGCGACAAGGCCTATGTCGGCGTCATTGCGCAAGAAGTCGAGGACGTGAAGCCGGTAGCCGTCACCCGCGGAGCCGACGGCTATCTCCGGGTCTATTACGAAAAGCTCGGTCTGAAATTCCGTACCTATCGCGACTGGCTCGAGAGCGGCGCGCGGATTCCTGGCGAGGTGACGCCATGATGGGTTTGAAGTCGCTTCGTCTCGCCATCTTGCCGGCCATTATTGCGCTTGGGCTCCTGAGCTCGCCATCCCTTGCGCAGCAGTCCTATCCGACACCGGAGGATGCGGCAGGGGCGCTCGCTGCCGCCGTGAAAAGTGGGCCGGACCGGGCCATCCTGAAAGTCCTCGGCAGCGCTGCCGAGGACATCGTTTCCTCCGGCGACGAGGTCGCCGACGTCGACATCCGGAAACGCTTCACCTCGATGTATGATGCGAAGCATGCGATCAAGGCGGAAGGTAACAGGAAGGCAGTGCTGATGTTGGGTCCGGACGACTTTCCGTTCCCCGATTCCGCTCGTCAACACCAGGACCGGCTGGGAATTCGATACCGCCGAAGGCCGCATTGAGGTCCTGTATCGCCGCATCGGCCGCAATGAACTCGACGCGATCCAGACCAGTCTCGCCTTTGTCGATGCCGAGAACGAATACGCCGACAAGGATCGCGGTGAGGGTACTGGCGTGTACGCGCAGCGCATCGTCAGCAGCGCAGGCAAGAAGGACGGGTTGTTCTGGCGCGACGACAGCGACCCGAGCCCGCTCGGTGCATTGGCGGCGCAGGCTTCGGCCGAAGGCTACAAGGCCGAGGAGGGGCCGGCGCCCTATCATGGCTACTATTTCCGCATCCTGAAGGGGCAGGGATCGAACACGCCAGGCGGCGCGCTGAACTATATCGTCAACGGCAAGATGATCGGAGGTTTCGCACTGGTCGCCTGGCCGGCCGAGTACGGCAATTCCGGCGTCATGACCTTCCTGGTCAACCATGCGGGCGTTGTCTACCAGAAGGATCTCGGGCCTCGGACCAAGGTCCTCGTTTCCCGCATCAGCGCGTTCGATCCGGACCAGACCTGGAAGAAGCTGGATGGTGTAAAACCCTGAGCGACGCACGCAGATCTTGCGTGGGCTTCTTTGGCGTTTGGCACGCCTCGTGCTGCTCGCACTCCTTATCCCGACGACCCCGTCGTTTGCACAGGCATCCGCGCAGGTCCGGATCAAGATCGTAAAGGCGGGGCTGCTCGTGGGCGGTGGCGCTGGGAGCGGCGTGCTGACCTATCGCGGCCGCCATCATCCGTTCCGCATCAGCGGGGTAAGCTTGGGTTTTACCGTCGGCGCTACCGTTGGGTGGCTCGAGGGCTGGGCTTCAGGCATTCGAGAGGTCAGCGATTTTGCCGGCGCATACAGCTCGGTCGGTGGCGGGGCTGCCCTGATCGGCGGCATCAATGGCGCTCAGCTGCGCAACGACAAAGGGGTCACGATGGTGCTGCAGGGACCAAAAGCCGGGGTGGAATTCGCCGCTAATCTCAGCACAATCATGATCTCTCTGAAGTGAGCGCGCGAAAGGCGGAATGGTCGTGACGGTCCCGTACCGTCATTGCACCGAAGCGGGGGCGGAGACGGGCATTTCCAGCTCGAAAACGGAGCCCCTGACGTCCGATTTGACCAGCCTCAGCTTTCCACCGCACCTTCCGACCAGGTTGGAGGAGATGGCCAGCCCCAACCCCATACCGCCTTGTTTCGTCGTGAAGAACGGATCGAAGATGCGCTCTTGGTGACGGGGTGTGATGCCGGTGCCGGAGTCTTCTACGGACAAATGGACCGTTGCGCCACCATCAAGGCTGGTTTTCATACGGAGCTGTCGTTGATCGGCGGGGACAGAACTCATTGCGTCAAGCGCGTTTTTGCAGAGGTTCAGGACAATCTGCTGAAGCTCAGTGCCGCCCAGAGCGACTGGGGGAATGTTGCCCTGAAACTCCGTAATTACTGATACGCCATTGGCAAGGAGATCGTGCCTCAACAGTCGCAGCGCAAGCTCGGCGACATCCTCGACGTTTGCTGAAGCGCCGCCCTGCGCCGTTTTGATTGTCATCTCGCGAATGTTCGATATGATGTCAGCGGCGCGGCTGCTGTCCGCTTCGATGTCAGACAGGATGTTTTCGAGGTCCTCCAATTCAAGGGGGGCAGCTCGCAGGTGACTGAGGCCTGTCGCAGCATTGAGCGAGATGGCCCCCAATGGCGATCTTAGCTCGTGGGCGATCGCGCCAGTGACCGCGTCGATGCTGAGAAGCCGGTTCGCTCGTTCGCGTCGTTGCAGGGCAATGACGCTGGCAAGGCGCGAATAGATAAACATCGTTTCGATGAGCAATACGGTCAGCAACATGCAACTGCCGACGAGAACGAAACCGCGTGCTGCGTACCAACCGATGGTGAACCGAACCGAGCTGCCGATGATTGCTACCAGAAAGTTCGGCAAGTAGGCGAGCAAAGTCACCATCAGCCAAAGGTCAAGAATGGTGCGCATGCGTGCAAACAAAACGGTGAGAGCAGTCAGATTCCATAGCAAAAGTATCAGGTTGACCTGATTGCCGAGAGGGGTCTGGTGCCTGACGTCGTTCACGTAGAAATTAGGAAGCCATTCGGCTTTCGCGTTCACGATCCACGCCAGTCCTGCCACGGCGGCGCCGATGCACCCGACAACTATTATGATCGCGGCTGTTGCAGGTTTGCCTGGTTTGCCGCCGGCGGTATGATCCTTCGTGAACCCGTAGCCGAAAATCGCCGCGGGGAACGTTGCGTGCCATAGCACGTAAAGCCAAGCGGGGCTGTTCAGTCCATCCCCAATGACACCCGCGGAAGCGTATCCGTTCGGAAAGGCGAGCGTTTGCAAGAATGCGAATGATCCGCTGAAAACGTATCCGCTTGCCAGTGCGAGAAGTGCCCGTTGAGGCTGGATCGAAAATTGAGCAAATAGCAGGGCTGCCGTGATGAACTCGGCCAAGGCCAACGCGGTCTGCAACACTGGAACGAAACCATTAATCTGGCCCAATTGGATCCGGGCGAACGGCGCGATGACCGCTGCAAGGACGATGAGCAAGACGGCGACACCCACCGCCCAGGCCTTTTGACGAGGGGTTGCGGGGATGTTCGCGATGATCAGTGGGAATTCTTGCTCATCATCGTAAGCGGGCTCGGCGGCTGCGTTGGCTGATCGCTGGCTCGCTGGCGCAATGCCCGGCCCTGATGCTGTCGCACCGCCGACAAGTCCCATGAACTTGCGCTGGCTCATGCCGCCTCCGGGCCACGAGACAGCATCTTACTCGTCCCCACGCCCGTTGAAAGCCCGTGAGGGCAGACCAGGTTGAAGCCTCTCCGAGGAACGATCATGAAGCTTTGCGCCGCGTATACACCGGAATCCTGCAAGGACTGTGCGAAGCTTGCTATAGCTTTCCCCAACCTTAATCCACAATAGTGTCGCGCCGGTTCACCGCGCCGGGGATAATCATCCGGATCGTTGCTCGCCGGTTGAGCCGGTAACATACCGGAAATTCGTCATGCGGGGCAATGTGCTGGTGTCGAGTTTGGTTGGTGTAGATTTGAACCTCGATCGATGATTTTGCGGTCTGGATTTCGTCGGCGGCTGCGAGGGCGAGCAAATTGTACGTCGAGCCGAGGCTATTCTGACCGCGGATGTCCCGAGCTATGCGCCGCGCGCTAGCGACGCAGAAAACAATCTGCCAGGACGTCGATTGCCTGTCGCATGGCGGCCGCGCAATTCTTCTCCGTGTGCTTGCGCTATGAAGCTGACCAGCACGCTGGACAAGTCGTAAAACTACTCTCGGAGAGAGGAAGAATGCGCTACCGCACCGCGGCGAATTATCGGCGTGTTGGTGCATCACTTGAGTAAGCTCCCGACCACTCCCTTGCGACGGACCTACTCCAGGTGCCTTGCGCGCAGATCTTGAAGGTCCTTTTTCAATGCCGCCAGATCCAGCCCGCGAGGAAAAGTGAGGCGTCCAGATCGGATCACGAGCCGGACGTACGGATAGCGTTCCTCGGCAAGCATCGGCAAACTGATTTTGTATTTGTGCCAATCTTCAACGATGTGTGCCTGTTGCTCGACGTTGTATGAGTCCCAGGAGTCGCCGGGCGTGTAATCGTAGCCGGCACCGATTGTCTGCGCCCAGAAAGAGCGCGCCATCGTCCAGTTCGAATCGTTGAACGCCTGCCACACATGGGTCATTTCGTGCACGAAGAGGTCGCAAATTCGACCGAAGTTGTCGCACAGGAGGCCGAAGGTGGGGCTAGGAGATGCCAGGTTACTGAACGCGACATTGCCAAGATTGATGGCATACCGCATGCTCGGCACCATGGGATTGCTTCCTCTAAAGAACGGTCCGTCGTTCGTCCACGGTCTTCCGCCTGCTCCCAGGCCATTGGTAATCGCGATCGTCTCCCACGGCGGCAGGGTCGGGCCAAAGACGTTGCGCGCGAAATCCCGTTCGCTGACGTCCAGCACGCGGGCGAAGTCGGGTCGGCTTCCTTCACATGCCGGTGGGATCGGGGCCACTGGGGTGGGCGCAACCGGTGGAATGGGCGCAATCGGCGGGGGAGGCGGCGTACCTGGCGGTAGATAGATGAAGCCGCCTTTCCATCCACCTTTCCCGCCGGTCGTACCGGAAGAAAACGCAAAATTCTGGCGGTCGGGCGATATCGCGCGGCAGCCTACATACTCGGCCAGGTACCAGTTCACCTGCCTTGCGGCTTGTTGGAAATCGCGCTGTTTGACGAGCTTGATGCCCGGAAAATTGAACTCGATGAGGTCCCATGGATCGATGCCGATCCGCTTGGCGAGGGATATCCAAGTCTCGCCTGCCGCCACCGCATGTCGCGTTCCCGCTGGCGGTACGTAGCTTTCGACGACAGGCTTCAAGGGTCTTTCCTGGTTCGGCAATGTAAGGACCTCCCTTGCTGAGTCCTGCAGAACTACCCGATCTTGCCGCCAATATTCATTGGTCGCCGTTACTTTGAGGCGGTTCGATGGTTCCATTCCATTCGGGCCGCGAACAGGTAGGCTAGGGAGGAGCCTCATTCGTAGCTTGGAGGCGTGGACAATCGAACCAGCAATCTCCGCTTTAGCGCCGGCCTTTTGACCTCGAGCCTAGCAGGTCATGCGTGCCGCTGACGCTCACGGTTCCGGAGCACTCGAAACCGCCGAAAATTCCGCAGGAGCCGGTGACCGTGACGCGCAGATCTTTGCGCTGGTACATGTCGACCGAAACGCCCACGCGCGAAAAGTCGTTCGCGCTGTTCGGCAATATCAAGTCGATGTGTTCGGCCGCCCAACGCGGCACATGTGAGTTGCTCTTCCAGAACAGCTCGTTGCCGGCGTGGTGCATGAAGTTCGGCCCGACCGTAAGGGCACCGTCCACGCCCTCGAACACGAAGCCTGTTTCGTCGATGTGCACGTTCACCCGGTCGGGTGCTACTGCGAAATGCAGCGAGGTGATGTCCTGGGGCTGCGGGTCTTTGCCGAATTGCGAGCTGTAGGCATCGCTCCATTGTCCGCGGTCGCGTCCGAGCCCGAAGCCGTGCCGGCCCGGGAGATCCCGCGTTGAGAGTGGCTTGTCGGACAGCTTTGGGCGCCAGATCTCCCGAAACCCCTTGCCGATCGTTGCCGCCATCGACAGATCGAGAGCCCAATGCGACGCCTTTTCCGGGCTTTGCCCTTCGGCGAATGCGTCGAATCCGTCCGTCGTCTTGGCAATGCGCAGCTTCTTGATCAGCTCTTCCCAGTCCTTGGGCAGGAAGGTGACGCCGTCGAGCGTGGTCGTCGCGGCAGCGACACCATACTTCTCGAGTTGGTGTCGGATGTAGGGCTTCTCGTCATAAAGGCGCACATTCGGGTTGGCGCCGGCAAAGTAATTCTTCAAATCGATCTGCGGTCGCAGCATGGTCAATCGCGCCGCGATCTTCCGGTAAGTGTCGGTCGTCGTCGGATCGGTCGTCGTCATGGCGCGCCCTCCGTGGCAATCCTCACCTCAGATTGGTCTCGCCCGAACGGGTTCGGGTTCAATGTCTGCTCGTTCTATGAAGTTGCCGAAGGCCCCATGCCAATTCCGGCAAAAGTCAAACCCCTATTGCCCCAGCACCGATGCAGTTTGAACCCGCCAACTGGAATCGGCGACCACTATGCAGGGGGTACTTTAAGCGGCGAGGATGATCAGATGTCACTGCGAGGCAGGGTATTGGATATACTCAATGGGCCGGCGGTCGCACGCATTCGTTTCCGATTTCCGATCCGCGGCAGCCACGTGACGATTGCGCCGCAAACGTTCCATCACGTCGCCCGCGCGATCCGGTTGGGGCGGGTCACCGTCAGGGCTCCGACGGATCTCGCGGCAGGCGTTGCCGCACAATATAACGATGTGGCGAGAACCAGGGCGGACGGCACAGCGGTCGCTGCGAACACGCTGGAGGTCGTGTCGGCGGCGGGGCGGATGGACGGAGCCTATATCGTCCATGAGAGCCTGCATGCAGCCTACGATCTGTTGCGTACCGGCCTCGACGCCAATGCCGAAGAGGCGTCCGCGTACGTCTGCACGGCGCTCTATTGCCGCATGACCGGCCTCCCGCGGCCGCGCTGGGCCAACGGCCCGATTTACGCCAATGCCGCTGAGGTCGCCAAAACGTTACTGTCGCAATACCAAAAGGGCGATCCTGGCATTCCCTGGGTCGGCGAGAGTGAATGGCGGATGCTGCGCGCCGGCGTGGGCCTTCATCCGGTCTATACCAGCGGACCCGGTGGTATTCTCACCGGATGGCTGCTCGGCCAGCAGTACACCCACGATGGCTGAGTGATGGGCACCTCGCCTGTTTCGGGAGGTAGCAGATCTTCTGGTTCCTTCCGCCACTCCTTCCACGGTGCCCGGCGCACATGAGCGCGTCAGGCGATTAGCAAGCCCAGCTTGCCGACCATCGCAAGCGAGCGTTGAACGCTTTCTCGCGTTGATAGCAGCAGCGGCTCGGCGGGCTTCCTGGCACGATCCTTCTGACCTACCTGGATGGTCGGGCCGAATTTCTCGGTCATTTCGGCCGTGATCTGGTCGATAGTCCGCGTACCATCGAGCAATTGCAGGAAATCCCTGGTTCGGTCGTCCTCCAACTGCACGGTTTGGTGGAGGAGATTGGTGACGAGCGGACCTGTTTGCGCTTGTTTTCGCGCGAGCAGGCTCGCCTGCGGATGCTCGGTCGCTTCCGTCAATAAGAAGGGACGCGACAGCAGGAACGAGACCTCGCCGCTGCAAGCTAGGATAAACATCGCCTCGGTCAACGCCTTTTGGTCATCATCTGCCTGCCCGCCGCCAAGCAGCACTCGCGCCCCATCGAGCAATTCGTCAAATGACAGCGCGCGAGGCCAAGCGCGGCCGAGGCATAGGTGCGCCGCCTTCAAGAGCGAATTGGTCACCGTGATCCTGCTACCGTCCTCATTTTCGAATTCCATCGCTGAATCGTCCGTTACGCAGGCGTCCGGATCAACCGGGCTCGTCGTGCTCAGCAAATAGAACCGGGTGACGAAATCGAGGTCGGTCTGGCGGGAGAGCGAGACGTTGTCGTGGCAGAGCAAGGTACGGCGAAAGCCGTTACCGTCGATAAAGTCCTGATACTGATCGCGTGCCATGAACTCGGTTTCCGGGAAGCGTTGCAACGTCGCGCGTACCTCCTCGGAATAGCCCGCCAGATTGCGTCGCGAGAAATCGGCGTCGCTTAGATATTGCAAGCCATGAGAGCCTGCAAGCTCGACAACCTCGTGCAGCAGGAAGGCCTCGGCGCCTTCGTCGAGATCGTCATGAAACAACAGCTCGTCGGGCGCCTTGAGGACGCGGTTGTACTGATCGCGCATGATCGCGCCGTGAACCGAGTTGGCTTTCGATCCCTCGCTCAAGAACTTCAAGATTGCGCGGGCCTGTCCTACTTTTTCTTTCATGCCGGTGAGGCGGCGGGTGTGATACCGCATCATGTCGCGGACCATGTCGCGCATATGTGAGAACGGGTGCGCATTGTAACTGACGTAGCAGACCCCCTGCGGCGCGAGGTTCTGTTTGAAGATCATCATCATCTTCTCGCGCACCGCCGGTGGCACCCAGGAATACACGCCGTGCGCGATGATGTAGTCGAACCGTCCGAAGCTTGCATCGACATTCATGATGTCGCAGTGGAGAAGCTTGATGTTCTCCAGGCCCAATGTAGCGACATTGTTCTGACCGCGCTCGATCGTCACGCCGCTCAGGTCGACACCGACGAATTCGCTGTTCGGGTATTGAAAGGCCATCGGCAACAGGTTGCCGCCGACGCCGCAGCCAAGCTCCAGCACCCGGCAACGCTCGACCGGCGCCGGCTGCATGCCGTAAACGGCGGCCATGGTAGCAAGATGGTTGGGATGAGTAAGCCCATAAACATGGCCCGGGTAGTAGACCTCGTCGTATGGCGTTGGACCGATGTTTGGGTGACGATGCTCGGTTTGAATGTTCATCGTGCTCAATTCCACGAATATGCGAACTTGTTGTTGTCGATCGAGACACGTGCTTCCTTCACCTCTTCCTTGGCGAGCGACTTGCTGAGGAATTCGCGCGACAGCTCGGGGAGCAGGGTGTTGGTGATGATGTTGTCAATCATTCGCCCACCGGAGTCGGGGTCGTTGCAGCGCGACACAATGTGCTCGACGACCGCGTCGTCATAACCGAAGGTCGCGTTATGATTGTCGCGAAGGCGCCTTCCGATGCGGTCGAGTTGCAAACGCACGATCCCGGACAGCATCTCGTCCGATAGCGGGAAGTACGGTATCGAGACGATGCGTCCGAGCAGCGCCGCTGGGAACACCTTGAGCAACTCCGGCCTTAGCATCCTGGCGAGCTCTTCCGGCTCGTCGCGATACTTTGGATCGCGTGATAGGCCCATGATCATATCGGTGCCGACGTTGGTGGTAAGGATGATCAAAGTGTTCTTGAAGTCGATCCGTCGCCCGTTGCCGTCCTCCATGGTTCCTTTGTCGAATACCTGAAAGAAAATCTCATGGACGTCGGGATGAGCTTTCTCCACCTCGTCGAGCAGAATGACGCTATAGGGCTTGCGCCGGACGGCCTCGGTGAGGCGCCCACCTTCGCCATAGCCGACATACCCGGGAGGTGCGCCTTTCAAGGTCGAGACGGTGTGCGCTTCCTGGAACTCTGACATGTTGATCGTAATCATGTTTTGCTCGCCGCCATAAAGAGTCTCGGCAAGCGCCAGGGCGGTTTCGGTCTTGCCCACACCGGATGGGCCAGCCAACATGAATACGCCGATCGGTTTCGACGGGTTGTCCAGCTTAGCGCGGCTGGTCTCAATTCGCTTGGCGATCATTGTCAGCCCATGGGACTGGCCGACGACGCGGCGGTTGAGGATCTCCGGTAGCTTCAGCACGGTTTCGATCTCGTCGCGCATCATCCGGCCGACCGGGATGCCGGTCCAATCAGAGACAACGGACGCCACCGACTGCTGGTCTACATGGGCATAGACCATTCGCTTTTCCGGATTGATGGTCTCAAGTGTGTCGAACTTGCCGCGCAGCTCCGCGCGCTTGGCAGCCGGATCTTCGCCTTCCTTGGGCCTGGACAGGATTTCACGAATGCTGCGGATGTCCTTGATGAGCTCCTGCTCGACCGCCCAATCGCCATCGAGGTTCGTCAGCTTGTCTTTCAGTGCGGCGATGTCGTTGTCGATCGCGACAATGCGCTCGTTGTCCTCTATCCCAAGGTCGCCGTCGCTGACGAGCGCAGATCTCTCAGCTTCACGAGCGGCAATCGCCACGCGTGCATCCTCGATCAAGGCCGGCGTCGCGCTCTGGCTGATGGCTACGCGTGCCGAGGCTGTATCAAGCAGGCTGACCGCCTTGTCCGGCAACTGCCGTGAAGGAATGTATCGGTGGGACAGGTTGACTGCTGCGACGATCGCAGCATCCGAAATGCGAACGCCATGGTGCTTTTCCATCGGACCGAGAAGTCCGCGAAGCATGATGCAGCAGGTCTCCACATCAGGTTCATCGATCTGGATTGGCTGGAAGCGCCGGGTGAGTGCGGGATCCTTCTCGATGTACTGGCGATATTCCGCCCATGTGGTGGCGGCGATCGTACGCAGCGTGCCACGGGCGAGGGGAGGTTTCAGGAGATTGGCCGCATCGCCGGTACCGGCGGCGCCGCCGGCGCCGATGAGTGTGTGGGCCTCATCGATGAACAAGATGATGGGAGTAGGTGAGCTCTGGACCTCGTCGATCACCGACCGCAAGCGCTGCTCGAACTCGCCCTTCATGGAGGCGCCGGCTTGCATCAGGCCGATGTCGAGTGCGCAGAGCCTTACACCGCGCAGCGGTGGCGGCACGTCGCCGGCGGCAATGCGCTGCGCAAAGCCTTCGACAACTGCGGTCTTGCCGACGCCAGCCTCGCCGGTGAGAATTGGATTGTTCTGCCGCCGACGCATCAACACGTCGATCAGTTGGCGGATTTCTTCGTCCCGGCCAAGGATCGGATCCATTTCGCCCGATTTAGCCTTGGCAGTGAGGTCCTGGGAGAACCGGTCGAGCGGCGTCGTGCCCTTCGGACCAGCTTGGGCCGCGCCTTCCGTGCCGGCGCCAACCAGGCCCGATCCGTCCATCGGCCGCATGTTCTCCTCGTCGGAGCCGGTCCAGACAGCGCGGCGTTCCGCCGCCAGTGCGTCGACGTTGACCTTGGCAAATTCCCGCGAGAGGTTGTTCAGCGCGCGACGAATATCGTTCGATTTCAGGCCGGCAACGAGCAGATGACCGGTGCGGATCTGGGTCTCGCCAAAGAAAAGCGTGGCATAGTGCCAGCCGCGATCGAGCAGATCGATGACCGAATTCGCGACGCCCGGCATGTCGGTCTCGTTCTTAGCAAAGCCGCTGATCACGCCGGCCAGGTCCGACAATAAGCGCGCGCGGTCGAGCTTGTAGTGATCGACCGAGAGGCTGAGATCGTTGCCCTCCTGCTGCAGAATATGAAACAGCCAGTGCGCAAGCTCGACGTTGCGATTGCCGGCGCTCTTTGCGTGGCGGAGGGCCTGTATGAAGGCATCATAGCCGGCCCGGTTCAGCTTGCCCGTTACAGCTTCAATGCTGATGTCGGTCACGGCGGCTCCTCCTGCTCAACTCCTCCGCGGATGCTTGTCATCATGCGGAATTGGCTTCAAATTCCATAGTATTAGGCGATCAGCACTATGGATAGGTTCAAATCGCCGTGGCATTGGCTGCGGCGCTCCGGCGCGATCTCAATCGCTCCCCGAGCTGAAAGCGGGCATCGCGGCGATATTCTTCTGTGGAGGCCCAGTTCGGCGAGACCCAAGAAGTCCATCCAAGTCGACCACTTTGTCCGAGCCTGACCGGTACAACCTCTCCGGCAGGAATGGCGAGCTCTACCTCCCATTCCAATTCGTCGCCGACATAGAAGAAAACGGCGTCGGCCAGTGGCTCCGACAGGTTGGGTGTTTCGGTCGGCAGGAATTGTTCGTACTGAGCAAATGTTCTGACAAAGACCCGAACTCTGATCTTGTCCTCGACGCTGAACACGCGCGAGCCCAGAAGGGCGTCCTGACCGAGCCTCGCATGCGTTCCGCCGAGCCGGCTGCAGTGACTTGGGTCGAACGAGAGCCAAGTGCCGACGAATTCGTCGATCTCGACTTTGACCTCGAACAGTCCTTGCAGGAATCGCGTCAACCGTGATGCACACTTCGCCCTTGGCGCGACCAGTCCAGCGAAGCTGAGCTTCGCCATGTCCGGAACGGTATCGCGATCGGCGAAAACATCGGTGCCCAAGCCGGCGAAGGAGCCGACATAGGCAATGAAGCGATCGTCCGCCGGGCGGTCGTGCTGCGCGATCGGGCGCGCGTCGGCCCAGGCACGAAAGAAGAGTTGCAGGAAGCGCCCGTTAAACAGATCGAGAAAGCGCGGGAAAGCGTCATCCCGCATCAGCCACCAGCTGAGGCTTTCGTCGGTGGTGGCAATGGGCAGGGCGCCCTGCGGGCCCAGGAGGCCGAGAAATTTGACGAGTATCCTGAGCCGGCCACTCTGGTCGTCCACGGCCGCGAG
The DNA here is from genome assembly GCF_023073295.1 of Bradyrhizobium sp. 23. Classification (NCBI taxonomy): domain Bacteria; kingdom Pseudomonadati; phylum Pseudomonadota; class Alphaproteobacteria; order Hyphomicrobiales; family Nitrobacteraceae; genus Bradyrhizobium; species Bradyrhizobium sp. 23. The sequence continues at coordinate 360,056 of NZ_JADPJF010000064.1, forward strand.
ATTCGAGGCGGGAAACTCCAGATAAGGCACTTGGCCGAGGTCGACATATTCGTCGCGGCGCGCGGCACTGTCACCGATCCGCGGTCGATCCGGGTTGGCGCGCTCGAACTGGCGTAACGTATGGAAGAAATCGAAACGCCAGGGCTCGGCCTTCATCTGGTCGATCAGGGTCATAGCGGTCTCCGCGTGCCCATGCGCGGCGGCCATCGCATGATCTCGCCGCGCTCCGGCGTCGAGATGACCGTCTGGGTGAAGGTGTTGAAGCCGGAATAGTCGGCAAAGAAGCGTTCCAGGATCGCCCCGAGCAAGAACACGCCGCTGCCCTCAAATGCCTTCTCGTCGAGTGTGACGATAATCTCCAAGCCACGTGCTGCGCCGCTGCCGGTGCGCTCACGCACGCGTCGCACGATGGGGCGGCTTTCTATGCTGCGCACGCCGCGGATCTTGCGTTCCGTGGCGTCGTCGAATTGGTCGGCGAACAAGGACAGCATCTCGCGCAGCGCTCCGGCGTTCTTGCCGCCACCGCGCTCGACGAGCCCAAGATAGTTGAGGCTGAGCATGTTGATGAGCCGCCAGCTGACAACGCCGCTGTTGACGATTTCGCTGCGGCTGCGCAATTGGGCCACCACCGGCTCGCGCGGCGGCGTCGGACCAGCGACGCACATCAGATCAAGAGATGTGTCGTCCAGCAAACGAAAATCGGCGCCGCCCTGGCCGACCGGCAAGTGCTCCGTGAGATGGCGATTGGAGCAGAGAGCCCGAACGCTCAGTTCGGCGACAGAGCCTTTGCCGCTCAATTCACCGGGCTCGAGCAGTGACAGGAACATGTCCGTCCCGGTGTAGTCTGAGGAGGCGCCGTATGTCTTTTCTTCCACTGTGCGGCGCCGCGGCAAGCGGCGCACAGTGAAATAAAGCCTGTCGGCCGACCCGCCGCTCCGGTCGACGGCGGCCGAATATAGCGGGCGCACGGGCCGCTTATCCTTCTCTGCCGGAAGGTGTGCGTAGACTTCGAGCACCTGGTGCGGTTCGTATTCCAGATAGCGGCTGCGATCTGGCACCACATGGTACTCGTGCGTATTCGACTTGACCGGAATACGATCACTCGTCTTCTCGAACAGATTGATCGCCGGCGCGGTATAGAGCCTGAACGTCTCGGGGCGCACCGAGGCGGCCAATCGTGAACTGTGTTCATCGAATGCGAAGACAATATCGATCGATTTGCTGCGCAGCCGTGACATCACGCCGCGAAGTCCGGTGAGGGTAATGCCGAGGAACTTGCGTGGAAACATGAAATATTCGCGCAGCAATTCCGAGCCACGAAAGATCCGGTTATCGTTAGGAAATAGAGACTCATTCTCGTCGAAGCCAATTTGCTGCACGCTGTCATGGGGGGCACGAGTCACCACCGGATCGCCAAAGTCGTCGAGATGCCGGAAGTAGACCCCCCTGCAATTCGAGATCAACTGCTCGTAAAGCGCGATGGCGTCGGATTCCGCACCGGACAGGTAGATCGGAAGCTCGCTCACGCGGCAGCCTGCGAACCACGTTTCCGGCTTGGTCCGAGCCTCCGCGTCCGGCGGCTCGTCCTCGAGCCGGGCCGCACTACGATGGGTCAACGATAGCCTCAGCCCCGCGATGACGTCACTGCCGATCGGGATACCAAGCGCCTGCAGAGCGCCCGCCGTCGAGAAATACTCGGCGCTTGTGACGTCAAATGGCCAGAGCACGATGTCGCGGCAAAGTCGAAACCGGCAGGAAAGACTTCGCTCTCTCTCGCGATAGGTCGCGTCGAAATAGGCGCCGCGCGCGATCTTCCTGCCGTCACGCAGCGCCGGGTCGGCATAGGGTGGCCGTGCGGTCACCAGCATGGCCGAAGGTGTCGGCGCAAGATAGTTCGGTACCAGTTGCTCGAGCAGGTTTGCAGTGAATTCCGGGAACTCGTGCTTGAGCTTGAGTTGAACGCGGGCGGCAAGAAAGGCAGCGCCTTCCAGCAGTCCCGTGATCATCGGGTCCGAGCGGTCTCGGATCAGGCCGCCGAGGCGCTCTGCGATACCTGGATATTCTTCGGCGAAATCTCCCGCCTGCTCGTACAGCAATGACAGTTCACGATTGTAGAAATCGAGGAATTCGCGATTCATGCTAAAGTCGATTGATCTGGATGTCGCCGCTGTCGAGATCGACGTCGGCGACAAATTCCACGGGGACGTTGAGCGGCTCAGCTTTGAGGTCGGCGTGAACGATGAAGCGCAGCTTCAGCTGCTCAGGGCCGACCGAGCCGTCGCGACGAACCCGAATCGTCTTGCGGTCGAGTCTGGGTTCGTAGGTCGCTAGCGTCTCGCGCAACGCGTCGGTGAGTTCGTCGTCCGTAACCTCGTCGATCGAGCGGTGGGCGATATCGGGGAAGCCGTAGTTCAAGATCGATCTCCGGACGCAATCCCGGTCGCTCAGATCCAAAGTCGATTCCAGAGCAATGGTATTGAGAAGGGCTTCTAGGTCATGAGAGATTTCCCGCCGCAACAGCGTTTCCGAGATCGGAAAGCGGCCGGCGCTACGCCGTCCGGCAATGACCCGTTCACCGAATTCATCGCGCAAATTGAGCTTCTTGCGCGCATCGCGAGCTTCATGAGCCAAGCGAAAGGCCAGCATTAGCGGGGGAGAGAGACGATCCCTCTTTGGAGTAATGGTCATTTACCTTCCCCAAGATGCCGGGCCCGCTATGCCCTTCCGCGGAGCATCAGCTGGTCTCCAGGATGGTTGTCGCCTCGGCAGGCGGTCGTGCTCGTAACCGCTCCCGCCGAGACGTCAACGCAATCGCACCGTGCGGCGCCGGCTCAGCTAATCGCAACCAACGCCAAGCAGAAGCCGACGATCAGGCCCATTCCTTGTTGGCGGGAACGTCCCAGCCAAACACCGGCGCCGCTCCAGCGCCGCCTTTTTCCGTCTGGGTCTTGTACGTCATCTTGACCTTGGCGAAATTCAGACTCACGTTTTCAGTGAGGCGATCTTCGCCGTGCGATCCGCCCGTCGATACACTCGTGACCAGAATGTGCTTCATCTCGATCTTGAGATACTCCAGCGGATTTTCACCCGCCTTGCGCACCGTGAGGATCGCCGTATCAATGTGCTTGCCGTTCGCACAGACTTTGAAAAGCTCCGGCGTGGCCTTGTCGACGAAGTGCGTGAAGTGCAGGTCCTGGATGCTGACCTTGCCGGCACCGCCGCCCGAACCGCTGTGGAAAGTGCCTGACTGGCTCTCGCCGAAAGACCAGCTCAAAATATCGATTTCGTCCTTGTGCTTGTCGTCCAGCGACTCGCCCTTAATCGGATCGAGTTTCAGGAAAATGTCGACAGCCATAGCATAGTCCTTTCAAATTTCTGCATGTTACGGTTGCGATGCTGCGGCGTCAGGAGCCGGGGCCGGGAAGGCGCGAAACCAGACTGAGGCCGACGTCCATCGCCTCCAACTGAAAGTGTGGACGAAGAAAGAAGCGCGCGTTGTAATATCCCGGGTTCTCCTCGTTTGCTATGACCTCTACCTTCGCAGCGGCCAGCGGCTTGCGCGCCTTCTGAGCTTCTGACGACAGGGCTGGATTGGCATCAACGTACTCGTTGATCCAGGTCTGCAGCCAGACCGTCAGCTCATCCTTCTCCTTCATGGATCCGATCTTGTCGCGAACCATGCACTTCAGATAGTGCGCAAAGCGAGACACAGCGAACATGTAGGGCAGTCGTGACGACAGGTTATCAGAGGCGGTGGCATCCACGCCTTTCTCGCCGAAATACTTCTTCGGCTTGTAGAGCGACTGAGCGCCGATGAACGCCGCCTTGTCGGTGTTCTTGCGATGGATCAGCGGGATGAGGCCCGCCTTCGCAAGTTCGTGCTCACGGCGATCGCTGATGGCGATCTCGGTCGGGCATTTCAGGTCGACGCCGCCGTCATCGGTCGGGAACGTGTGCGTCGGCAGGTTGATAACTTCACCGCCGGACTGCACACCGCGGATGCGCGTGCACCAGCCAAACTCCTTGAAGGCGCGGTTGATGTTGACGGCCATTGCGTAGGCGGCGTTGATCCAGCCGTATTTGTCGCCGGTGTGTCCGTCCGTCTCCTCTTCGAAGGCGAACTCTTCCACGGGCTCCGATTTCGCGCCGTAGGGGAGGCGGCCGAGCGCGCGCGGCATGCACAGGCCGAGATAGCGCGAGTCGTCCTGATCGCGCAGTCCCTTCCATGCGGCATATTCCGGCGTGTCGAACACCTTGCCGATGTCCCGAGGGTTGGACAGCTCGGTCCAAGAGTCCATTCCCATCAGCGTCGGCTCGGCGCCGCTGAAGAAGGGGGCGTGTGCGGCGCCGGCGATCTTGCTGAGATCGCGGAGCAGTTGCACATCGGTGGGGAGGTGACTGAAATAATAGTCGCCGATCAGGCAGCCGAAAGGCTCGCCACCCAGCTGGCCGAATTCATACTCATAGATCTGCTTGAAAAGGGGGCTCTGGTCCCAGCGTGCATCGGGATAAAGCCGCAGATTTCGATACAGCTCGTTCTTTGAGACGTTCATCACCCGGATTTTCAGGTTGGCGTCGGTCTCGGAATTGAAGACGAGGTAGTGGAGACCGCGCCACGCACTTTCGATTGCCTGGAACTCAGGTGTATGAAGAATCTCGTTCATTTGCGCGGTCAGCTTCTGGTCGATCCGCGCGATCATCTCCTCGATGGTGTCGAGGACGTCCGACTTTATGACGCTTGTGTCCTTCAACGCCTCTTGAACGAGCGTGGATACGGCGTTTTCGACTTCGGTCGCTGCACGTTCAGTGCGCGGTTTGAAGCTTTGCTTTAGCAGGCTGGTAAACTCATCAGCTTCGACGGTTTTGACTTGGGTAGGGCTCTCTGTGTGAACAGCTTCTTTTGCCATGGTCCCCATTCCTTCCTTAGCTCTCGGTGCCAGGTTCGCTCGACTGGCTTGTCGCGCGTTCCCGCAGCGCTGCCATCAGTTGAGGATCGGCGAGAAGTTTTTTCAGCTGGTCCTCGGCGGCCACCTTGCCGTCCATGTAGCGCAGCAGGTTGGCGAGTTGTTCGCGTGCCTCGAGCAGCTTGGCGGTGGCCGGCACCTGGCGGGCGACTGCCACCGGAGTGAAGTCTGCCATCTTGTTGAAGCGCAAGTTGACCGAGATCTTTTCGTCGGAACCATCGCTGAGGCGATTGGCGACGCGCGCCGTCACGCCGGGCTGGATTGCGGCCATGCGGTTGTCGAAATTGTCCATATCGAACTCGAGGAACTTACGCTCCTCGACCTTCGACTTCTCGATGCCGGGGTTGTTGCCGGAGAGGTCGGAGAGGACGCCCATGACGAACGGCAGCTCGATCAGCCGCTCGGCATCGTAAGGATCCTCGTATGTTATGTGCACGCGTGGTGCGCGGTTTCGTCGAATGAATTTTTGACCGCTGTCAGTAGCCATGGTTCCCCTCCCTGCGAAATCGCATCAGAAGCCAAATTGCACGACGCAGATTGACTAAGGCGTCTCAACTTGCGGTCGGCAAAACATTCTTATGTCCAGTTAGTGCCTTCGAGAGAAAGGTGGTTCAATACGATTTGTCGATTGTCTTGAGAGCGCCCTCAGGAAGGACATCATTCAGAAGGCTGAGGAAATCCCGCTGTGCGAGGTCGCGCGCGCGATCGACCAAAAAGGGGATCGGGCTGGACGGCTCCGTGGTTCGGAAAAACGACGCCACCTTCGTCAGCAGACCCAAGGCCTGCGCTCTAGTTTCCACCGAAAAAACAATATCTTGGGCGCTCTCATCCGTCGTTGATGAGAGCGGGGTCGCGAGCTCCGCCATCCGTTCGATCGGCAGGTCGAAGACTTTGTCCCGCCCGATGTTGATGGCAGCGCTCTCCACGTGGGACGGCACCAGCATCCGCATCACTTCAATAAATGATTTGCCGACCATCTCCTGCGCTTGACGTACCAGCAACAGCGCCGGGTTGGATGGTTCCATTCGGGCAAAATAGGCGGCCGCTGCGCCGAGCGCTGCGGACGCCTGTGCAGATGAAGCAAACATCGTGGTTGCGTCCAACGGCACCTGCGTATCGACGGGACCGGCATCTTCCGCAGTTGCGGCAATCGCCACCGGATCACGCAATGCGACAAGACCCGCAAGCCAGGCAGCCATGCCGTCAACCAAGCCGGAGAGCCTGTCGAGGCTGATAGGTTGCCCCGAATTCATCTTCTCACGCCAGGTCGCCTTGATACCTGCGATTTCAGCAGCGACCGCGGAGCACCGCGCGCTGATTGCCTTGAGAGTATCGAGATCCGTCTCGCTGACGATGCGCTCGATAGTCGCGAGATCGAGCCCGTCGGCGTCGGCATCGCCGGCGGGAATTTCGCCTTGCGCGATTTGATAGGCACGGTAGTGGAGGTTGCCGTGTCTGCGGTTCTCGATCAGGGGGAGGAACTGGAGCGGGTTGATCACGGTCGGAAACACGTCGATTGCTTCGACCGTGACGGCCCGAAGCGCGTAGTCGCCGTTCTCGCCCCTCGGATGTACCGCTTCCCACTGCTCGCGCAGCAGCAAGTTGGTCGCCCTCAGGCAGTTAAGAAAGCCGTCGAGATCGCGGTTGAGGATTGAAAACTTCGCGAGCAGCAGGTTTAGGCGCAGATCGCGGGTACGCGCCAGGAGGGGCTGTGCAGCGGCAAATTGGCCGGCAAAATCGACTGCCTTTGGATCGAAGCGTCCACGCTCCCCATTGGCATTGACGACCTCGAAGAACGACATTGGCAGCAGGGATTCCGCACCTGCGAAGAAGTTCAGATATTGGACGTCTCCGATGGCGTCGAGATCCGGTCCGCAGGGATCGTCAGCGGTAATGGGCAGCGTCAGGGAGGCGACATCAAGCATGCGAGGATCGTCCATCTGCTCGGTCACGGCCCCGCTGCCGAGCCGTGACGACTAAGGGATCGCGCGGGGCGCATGATCCGATTCTATACCTATGGGTCAGATGCCTGCTGATCTTGGTTCATTCCCGAAGATCATGCCATTTTCCCGTGAACCGGCAAGCTCTTGGAGCCGACTACTTGATGGCCGGGGTGGTTCTTTGGACGGCTGTCGTGAAACGTCAGGAGGCCAGCCCCGGGGCGGACTTGCCGGCACTGCCAATTGGCGGGGCAGGATTTCCGCGGATCTTGCATACGTCTGATCAGCTCTTTGCAGCGGGTCATTCGATCGAAGGAGGGAGTTTAAGCCCACATGGGCCAGCTTACTCAGGATACCCGCCTCTGCGAACTCAAGACGCCTCTTGGCAAGGACGTTCTGGTTTTTGCCGGATTCGAGGGCTCGGAAGGTCTCAGCGAACTGTTCGAGTATCGCATAGAGTGTCTCAGTGAGGATGCCGACCTCGACTTCGACCGAGCCATCGGTCAGCAATGCACGCTGACCATAAAGCTGCATGAAAAGGAGCGCGAGTTCAGTGGCATTCTGACAGAGGCCCAGTGGCTCGGGGTAAGGAACGACTATTTCAGCTACCGGATCGTGCTGAGGCCCTGGTTTTGGCTGTTGTCGCGGACCACCGATTGCCGGATCTTTCAGGACAAGAAAGCGCCCGACATCATCAAGGAGGTGTTCAACGAACGCGGCTTCACCGATTATGAATCCAAACTGACCGAAGAGGGGTCCTGTCCGAAGCTCGAATATTGCGTTCAGTACCGCGAGACTGACATGAATTTCGTGTGCCGGCTGATGGAACAGCACGGCATCTACTACTTCTTCAAACACGAGGGCGGCAAACATACGCTGGTGTTGGCGGATTCCAAATCGTCGCATAGCCCGATCAACGGTCTTGCTACGATTCCCTATATCCCGTTAACGGGGGCCGATCGTCGAGGCGAGCAGCATATCTACGAATGGGTCTCGGAGCGCCGGTTTCGAACCGGCAAGATCGAGCTTAACGACTACAACTATCAAAAGCCCAACGCGCAGATGATCAGCGACGCCAAGGGCTCCGAGCACTACACCCGGTCGGAGATGGAGTTTTACGACTATCCAGGGAAGTTCAAGGAAAAATCCGACGGCGAGCGCTACGCGAAGATCCAGCTCCAGGCCGAGCAGGCAATGGACCGAAGGCGCCGCGGCAACGGCGACGCCGTCAACCTGTTCCCCGGTGGGTTAACGAAGCTTGAAAAGCACTCCAAGGATTCGCAGAACGTGGAATATCTCGTGGTGCGAGCCACGCACTCGTTCTCGATCGAATCTTATCGCACCGGAGGTCCGAGCGACGCCGGGCAACACGTCTATTTCGGCAGCTACGAGTTTCTGCCGAGCGATCGGCCGTTTCGAGCGCCAATGACGACGCCGAAGCCAAGGATCAATGGCATCCAGACTGCCAAGGTAGTGACCAAAGACGACAATTCGAGCGAGGAAATCGACGTCGAGTCGCTCGGCGAAATCTATGTCCGCTTTTTCTGGGATCGCAAGAAGAAGCGGTCGTGCCGGTTGCGCGTCGCCCAGGTTTGGTCCGGCAAGCGCTGGGGCGGTCAGATCATTCCGCGTGTCGGACAGGAAGTCGTTGTCGAGTTCCTGGAAGGGGATCCGGACCGGCCCCTGGTGATTGGCACCGTGTACAACGACGAATACAAGCTGCCTTACGATCTGCCGTCGAAAAAGACGATTGGCGGCTTGAAGTCGGACTCCACCAAAGGTGGCGGCGGCTTCAACGAGTGGAGCTTCGAGGACAAGAAGGGGTCCGAGAAGATCACGGTGCATGCCGAGAAGGACCATGACGTGACGGTCCGGGACACCGAGACACGGACCATCGGCGAAGCTGCATTCGGCGGCGATACCCGCAAGACCACGCTCAAGAAAGGCAATGACAAACTCGATATCGAATTGGGCGGTCAACACATCACGCTGGCCATGGACCAGTCTGTCAATGCGGGCATCAGCATCACGCTCACGGCCAGCGCCAATATCACCCTGCAGGTTGGTCCCAGCCAGATTATCCTGACCCCGGCGGGCATCGTCATCAACGCGCCGACGATCGCCATGACAGCGCAGGCCGGCATGGCGCTTGCTGCCGGCGGTCCGCTGGTCGCTCACGGCACTCCAACTCTTGTCGGCTGACGATCATGGGGCAGGTTCGATTCGGAACGGTACAGGATCTGTTTCAGGCCTATCCGTTGGCGCGCTATGATGTCGGCAGAGCCGACGCTGACAAGCCTTCGCTGGATTTCCTTCAGGAGGCCGCCGACGCGTGCAATTGGCACCCGGCCGTGTCTTATTGTGCATACCTACTTCCAAGGCGTGTGGCAATTGGCTGGGGATGTCGCTCTCTGCGGCGGATGTTCGATCATTTCGATGCCAGCGATAGCAGGTCGCTCAATATTGTGGAGACCTGGGTCCGGCAACCGGACGAGCAGTCCCGGAACAAGGCGCTGGCTGTCGGCAATGCCAACGATCCTGAGCAGCCGGCAACGTGGCTGGCGCTGGCGGCCGGCTGGTCCGGCGGAAGCGTGGTTCCCCCGGAATTTGCGCCCGTGGAAGCCAAGCCAGATCAGGCCGCACGGGCGGTGCGTACAGCACTGCTGATTGGCCTCTGCCGGCTCCCTCGTGACTTCCGGGACCAGATAATGACGTCGTGCCTGGAGGATGGTATTCAATTGGCACGCGGCGAACCGCGCCCTCCGCGCTAACGAGACGATGTGATGGTGCTTCGCTTTAATATCGAGAACGAACCGAATCTTCCGGACGGCGGACCTGTGACGTTTACGGTCACCGGCAGGCGTTCGGTCGATATTGGCCGGGACCGTCACCTCGACTGGACGCTGCCGGATCCGGCGCGGACTATTTCCGGAAAGCATTGCGAGGTGCACTTTCGCGACGGTGGCTATTGGCTGCACGACGTCTCGACCAACGGCACCTTTCTCAATGGTGCCGACCAGCGCATGCGGGGGCCGCACCGCTTGCGCGACGGCGATCGGCTCACGATCGGCCACTACATCATCGGAGTTTCGCTGGAGGATGAGGCTGGCGGGCGTATCCCAAATCAAGCGGCGCAACTGCACGAACCCTCGGTCCAGCAGCATGCGGATTACGGAGAGCTTTGGACGGCCGATCGTGACGTTCCGCCGCCGATCGATCCGCAACTGTTGAAGAAGCCACGCGAGGCGGCGCGGCCCGTCAATCCGGGGTTCCTTGATTGGGCAGCGAGCGTGCCGGCGCCGGGTGTAGACCCATTTCGATGGTCATCGCCGACGTCTACGTCCCAACCGTCCGTGCAGGACGATGACATGAACTGGGCAGCCGGTCCGGTCACCGCGCCGAAACCGCAAGTCGAGCGCCCGCAAGCCATCCCGACTCCACGCCGGCCGTCGGTTTGGATCGATGATGAACCAGTCGCTGCCCAGCCGCCAACATCGCCATCGCACCCGCAGGTCGAGACGGCGCAAGCAGCAG